>PBBR01000009.1 GCA_002716645.1 Chloroflexota bacterium | reverse complement strand
TGAATTTTTTCAACTAGATACTCAATTTCTTGCACGGATCGTAGAATCCCGAGAAGCGGACCGCTAATTAATTCCTCATTGTTGGCATTACCGGGATCAGATAAATATAAATCTTCCCGCGTAGTAGCTAAGGTGGGTTCGTTGAAGAAATCTGCGTAAGGGGTGTCACCGTAGGAAATGATACAGCCGCCCATATTAATTAGATAACAAGGTACGGGCAAATGGCGGTCTACGTCTATGTGAGAACCGTCGACAGATAATGTGGACCAATTCCCATTATATTCCTTGGGAAGTCTGCTTCCTATTAGCTCTTCTGTGATCTGGGCTGCCATATAAGGGCGGTCAAGAGAGTTTTGCGACTTCGTGATCGCTTCGTCGTTAGACACTCCCTGTGCGCCTTCTAGGAGCTTGGTGAGACGTGTCTGCCGATCGTCTATATCTCGGCCTATCGATTGTGTGGCTTCATCTATTTGCAGGACTGTTCTTCCTAGGTCTAATGGCATGGCTACCTCAGCACCCTTTCGTCTCCCTGACGCCTGGTAATACGCTGCTGGTCCAAGTGTTCCATTAAGGGCAAGATATATTTACGGCTTGAGTCAAAGATTGTTCGGGCTTCTGCTACCGTTATAGATCCGTTTGCATTTAAGTGCTCAACTATCTGGGTTGTCATTGATTTGTATGCGGAAGCGGAAAAAACAACGGACTCGTTTACTTTTACAACTTTACCCTGTCCAATGAGAGCGTTCAGGAGTTCGGTATCTAGAGGTAAGTCGGTAGGAGGTGAATAGGGAGATTCTTCTAAGGTCTTAATGTACGAGGTCGCTTTTTCTTCCAGCTCAGGAGTAAGTTCCGCAGCATGGTTTGGGAGCCTGATAAATTGACCTTCTTCTACAACAATCCCGTCGGCAGATAATCGGGCTAATGCTTTCAGGTAAATGCCCTGGGCGAGATTTAGGCGACTTCTAATTTCGGGGATTGGTGCACCTGTCCTGAGGGGGTATTGTGTGTGGTAGGTTTGTAGAGCTATCGAGGTTTTCCCCTGCAAGATATCCCATCCTTGTTTGGAATAAACCACTGAGTCTGGCTCGTTCCCGAGTTCTCCTAGCGATATAATCTCTCCGTTATCGATTAGTGTCTTGATCCGCTCAAGTATTTCGCCCTCCGCTAGATTCGCCCGTTGGGATAATGTGGAAAGATCACACGGACCCCACTGATCTGCCACGCTAACCAGCATGTCTTCCCCTGTGCCCTGGTGTAGCATCATTAATCTCTCAATAACATCGTTGTCGAAACGCCGGTACCGGCGTTTTGGACTAGTGTCTACTACTTGTCCTCCTCCGAGCGTGTCTTCCGCAGACCTCAGCACGAAAAAATCCCCTTTCACCATGGGGATAGATTCATCGAGTAATATCTGGACCCATCCTTCTTCACCAGGCCCAAGTCTGTCGGCGTCTAGTAACCGTACTCGTGCGGTGGTTTCGCTTGTGAAAAGGTGAAAAGTTAATCCTTCGTTATGCCTCATCGGATGAGGGGCACCTTTAACCATGCGAATAGTTGCGTCTAGTCGCCTGGTAGATGTGAGCCAGCCTGGCACAGTTAATATTTCCCCTCTAGCGATATCATCACGGGAAATGCCAGATAAGTTAACTGCTAGTCGAACACCGGGCTCTGTGCTGTCTACTTTTGATTTATGCTTCTGCAATCCCCTGATTCGGCACTTTGTACCTGAAGGCTCAAGTTCAACTTCCTGTCCTACAGCGAACTGACCGTCTATCAATGTTCCGGTAACTACTGTCCCGAACCCAGTTATCGAAAAACTTCGGTCTATAGGCAGCCTGGGACGCCCCAAGTCCCGACGAGAGTCGGTATTAGCAAGAATGTCATCGATCTTGGTTTTTAACTCTGGAATGCCGTCTCCGGTGTATGCGGAAACTCCAATCATAGGAGATCCTTCAAATGCTGTGCCCTCTAAGACATCCTCAACCTCGGCCTTAACCAATTCAACAAGTTCTTCGTCAACTAGGTCTGTTTTGGTGATGACGACCAGTCCTGTGGTTATTTGCAGCAGGTCGAGAATAGCTAGATGCTCCCGAGTCTGTTGCATGACGCTTTCATCAGCAGCAACAATGAGCAGGGCTAGATCTATTGCGCCTACTCCTGCCAGCATATTTTTAATGAATCTTTCGTGCCCTGGTACATCGACAATGCTGACTTCTCTGCCACTAGGCAGGTCCATCCATGCAAATCCCAGGTCGACTGTCATCCCCCGATCCTTCTCTTCTTGGAGACGGTCCGGGTCAATGTCAGTAAGAGCTTTGACTAATGTGGATTTTCCGTGGTCTACGTGACCAGCGGTACCGATTACGTACATGTCAGTACCCCAGTTGGCAGGATTTATCCCGAGTGGTAATAGGATAGCACTCTTGTAATCGATGGGGTAGTAACTACCTTCAGTCTATAAACTTGGTGAAGACCTGATTTGCGATCAAGTAGGTATCTTTGGTTAGTCTTAAAAGGCCGTTATGTTCTTCTAGAAGCCCCAATGATAATGATTCGGCTATTTCTGTTTTATATAGGACTCCCAGGTCTGTGCCAATGGCATGGGACATTTCAGTGATGTTGATGCCATCAAGAAGACGAAGTCCGAGAAACATGGTCTCAGATGCGCGCAGTTCTGGGCTTATATGTTCGTACCCCGCGATTGTCGGTATGCTATCGATTTCTTGATCTGCAAATTTTTCAAAACAGCTCGGATCGGAGTCTGACCAGCTAGCCGCGCTTTCAATGTAGGTTCTGGGTGAATCTACAGTCCAAAAGCGGTAGTCTCCAAGCCGTGAATGAGCTCCCGGTCCTACACCAACATAAGGATGGTTTAACCAGTAGGCCATGTTATGTCGTGAAGCATGGTCAGGCTTGCTCCAATTAGATATTTCGTAGTGGGCATAGCCATGGTCTTCTAGGCTTTCTTCAGCGTAGTGATACATATCAGCCGCAACATCAGGGTCTGGTGTAGGGAGTTTTCCCTGTTCCACCCAGGTATGTAGCGGTGTGCCCTCTTCAAGGGTCAGGCTGTAGAGTGATATATGTTTTGGATCAAGGTCAACAAGGTTCTCTAGAGTGGTTTTCCAATGGTCAATGGTTTGGTTGGGAAGTCCGTACATAAGGTCCAAGCTGATATTTTCAAATCCTGCCATGCTAGCTGTTTTGCAAGAATCTATGGCCTGTACTGCATCATGGCGACGACCTAGCATAGTCAGCAAATCATTGTCTAGGCTCTGCACTCCAATGCTTAGCCGGTTAACGTGTTCTCTTAGTAAACGGGTGCAGGAGTCAAGGGTGATATCACCGGGGTTCGCTTCTATGGTGATCTCCGCTTCGTGATTAATATCAAAATTTGATCGAACGGATTCAATTATCTCGCCAATTGATCCCTGGGGTAAATATGATGGCGTCCCACCACCAAAAAAGATGGTGTTAATGCTAGGTGCATTAAGTACCTTTCCCCAGAGGGCAATTTCTGTAGTTAATGCTTTTACATACGGTGTAAATAAGCGTTCTATTCCCTGGTATGTATTGAAATCACAATAAGGACATTTTGTGTTACAGAACGGCACATGAATATATAGTGACATGCCTGTGGAGGGCACTATCTGTGTCGATATCCCTACCATGTGAATGACTTTTTATGATTGTTCATCGTCGTCCATGTTTCTAGATGATCCGTCTACAACATTTGAAGGGTCATCGTCTTCTGGTCGTTTTGGCCGCGGATCTATACCTAGGTGTTCGTTTTTAATGTCTTGAGGAGCCAGTTTCACAGTGATGAAGGCTGCTAACCCTAGGATAATGGCGTCATCGAATCGGCCGATATAGCCTAGGCGGTCCATGTCGAATGGGACAATCGAATATATTAAAGCTAGTGGAACCAAAGCTCTGAGTATTATGTTGACGCGTCGATCAAAGATGAGTTTTCGAATGAGAATGATGTAGCGTATAGCCCGCGGCAGAAACCGCGGGATCAATAGCAGCAATATTCGGAGTCCAAGGCCATGAAACATCTAAAACACCCTAGTTTTAATTATAGAGGATAAAGTATTTAGTGTGTATGGATATGATATGGAAAAATTCTATCGTTCAGTAAATGCTATACTAACTTTTTAGGCTGTGCTTAAGTTAATTGGCAAGATTATCTGTAAGAATTAGGAGTGTGGAAATGGCCTCGAAACCTCAGATAAGTACATTGGGGGCATTGAAAGAATCAGACTACAAGGTTGTTCCGGTACGTGAGGAAATCCGCAATAACTTAATTAACAAGATTAAAGCTGAGGAAGAGGTTTTTCCAGGGATAATTGGATTTGAAAATACAGTGATCCCGCAATTGGAAAATGCCTTGTTATCTGGACAGGATATTATCTTATTAGGCGAAAGAGGACAGGCGAAATCCAGATTAATTAGAGGACTTGTCAATTTACTCGACCCCTATATACCGGTAGTAACGGGATGTGAGATTAATGACGATCCCTATAAGCCGATTTGTTATGGATGCAGGGAAAAAGCTGTTGAATTAGGAGACGACTTACCAGTTGATTGGATAACTCCAAGCGACAGATATTCAGAAAAATTGGCCACTCCTGATATTTCTATAGCAGACCTAATTGGGGAAATAGATCCTATTAAAATCGCTGAGGGACGCTATTTAGGTGATGAATTAGCGATTCATTTCGGATTAGTTCCTCGAACAAATAGAGGGATATTCTGTATCAATGAACTCCCTGATCTAGCTGAGCGGATCCAGGTGGGACTGTTCAACCTTATGGAAGAAAGGGATGTGCAGATTAAAGGTTACCGGGTGCAACTCCCTCTCGATGTTTATGTAGTTTCAACTGCTAATCCCGAAGACTATACGAATAGAGGGCGTATTGTTACTCCATTAAAAGATCGATATGGGTCACAGATACATACACATTACCCCCAAACGTTAGAACAAGAGATTTTCATAATGGATCAGGAGCGGAGTAAATTCCCTGATGAAGAAACACTAGTAATCCCGCAGTTTATGAAAGAAGTGCTAGCCGAAGTAACCTATCAGGCCAGAAGCAGTAGGGAAATCAATCAAAGATCTGGAGTCAGTGTTAGAGCATCTATCGCGAATTACGAAACTATGCTCAGTAACGCAGTTCGAAGGACGATACGGCAAGGTCAGGAAATATCGTGCCCCAGGGTGAGTGACCTTCCGTACATTATGGCTTCGTTGAGCGGGAAAATCGAGCTTGAAACCTTTGAAGAAGGCAGTGAAGGTCGATTAATGGAAGACTTGATCAAGAGGGCTGTAATCGAGATTTTCACCAAGTATTTCTCTGATACTAATCTTGATGAAATAGTAGACTCTTTTGATATTGGCAATACAGCTCTCACTGGGAGCGATGAACCTTCCAAGAATTATCCCGATATGCTGAACAGCATTAGCGGTTTGTCGGGAGCAGTGGCAGTTTTGACTGATGATAGTCGTCCGGAAATCGTGGCAGCCGCTATCGAATTTATTCTTGAGGGACTGCACCTTAGCAGGCGATTAAACTGTGAGAGAACACCGGTCGGAAATGTTTATCGTCGGTAATATTATCTAGCTAGCCTGGTCCTCAGACTCTAAAAACTCCGTCGGAAATTCTCTAGGTTATGTAATCCTATAAAAGCTTAAACTGTCGTCTATAACATGATTAGCTTTGATTTGGGTTGCATATCTGAACAGGATTTATATGGCAGATAATCAAGAATGGTTTGATCGATTACTTCCGGGGCAAGAGAAAATAGTTTTTGCTCCTACGGAAGTTGCAAGCCTATTAGAAATTCCAGAAGAAAAGGTTTACCAAGGCCTTGCCGAAGGTGACATACCGGGGATTAAGTGGGGCACTCGATGGATTATCCCAAGGGCGGCGTTAGAAAAAGCTGTGGTCATTCTGTAGTCGTTTTCGATATATGAGTGGGATAGTATTTAGCAATTAAGTAGACTTACAATTGGGCCTTTCTGGACTCTATGTAACTCAGCATTTGTTGCCCTTCTAGCCTTTGCGTAGCTGGGTTAGTTCTTATGTAGAAATCTCTATCGCGCACAAATACAGATTCAGTTGACGGGGAACAGTCAACAAGCAATATCTTTTGTGCGCTGACGTCTACTAGTCTGGCGTTAATTAATTGATTTACAGAGACTCCGATGGAACTAGTCCATAAGTTTCTAAATCGTGTCATAAATTTGTCTTCGGTTTTATCAAATCGTGAGATCTCATCACCAAGGCCAATAATATCTCCGTTATCGGCTATACCCACCAATAGCATTCCTCCATCTGTGTTCAAAAATCCGGCTATCGTTTTTATGACTTCATCAGATATGTACGCCTCTTTCGTTTTTTTTGTTATGTCTAGACTTAAAGTTTGTTTATATTCGACTGTTTTTGACTCACCGCTTCGAATAGCAGTCAAAACCCTGTCAGCATCTGTTAATTCGCCGGCGATGTAATGGATCTGATCAATTCTGTCTAGGGATGCCTTGTCGGATATCGGATTGAGAGATAATCCTGCTCGGATGTCCTTAATTGCTGTTTCTACTTGCACTAACTTTGCGTAAGAAGATGCTATCTCCGTTTGCTTCTGCAGAGGAGGGACTACTACGGTATATTCTCCAATGGCAGATTTGCTTAACCTTGGTATTGCGCCAGTGTGCTCATTTAGGTGTTCTTCGTGGATGAGGTCAGCAATCGGTGACTCCAGATATGCTGTTAAATATAGAGGGTCGATTTTCTCTCTGTCCACCACGATTTGGTAATAATTCTGATGTTTATTCTTCAAAAATTCTACTGATGTATATCCAGTTAATGTACCAATGGCGGGGACATATACATAAGAAGAGCCCGAGAATTCTTGGAATGTCTTTCCTGCTGGACACGCGTTTATCTCTATTGATAAGTCCTTCAATGTCTTTCGTGGGAAGTTCTGGTAATCGGAAGGCATGTTGGATAATGCTTCTTGTAAACGATAAAAGGGAATAGTTTGGGAACCGGATGTTTGAACTATTCCCGACGCTAAGGACTCTGTATTCTTGTTATTTATGTAATTACTGAAAATGGTTTGGAGATCGTCGGCATGCTTTATTTCTGCTATGAACTCGTGATCCGTGTATTTCTTTCCAACTATCACCATATTTAGGGAAACTGATGCTACGGGTCGCAGAAATTCTTGAGGCAATCCTATAATAGCTTGAAGATAGACATCATGGTCCGCAATAATCTTTCTAATATCAGATCTTCTGAGGTTCATCGGAGTAAGAAAAAAAACACCAATCCCGTTTTCAGACAATAGCGGCAATGCGCAAAGCATATTATGTATTGACGACTCGTAAACGGCGTTTTCTATTCTTGCACCCATTGGGAACAAACCGCAGATAAGGTCCCATTTGTGGCTGGTTCCAGCGATTTCTTTTAGGGAAGATACTGTATGGTTTATGTCGCCGAATAGAACATTACTATATAAAAAACCGTAATTGTCGTGTAAATGTAAAAGATTTGAAAACTTCCCCGATCCATACAATAGGGTGATGCTAGTCTCTATCACCCGATGAGATGTTTTACTAATCCGGAAGGTTAGGTCTTGTGAAGCGGCTGATGTATGGGGCATGAAACGTTCAAGCTTCATCCCTTGTACAGATTGTTCCCAACGTTCTTCGAAAGTATCAGAAATCATAATACTACGCAGTTGATAAAAGATGTATTTAGACTACTTAATTATACCTTGGTCCAGAATGGAGCTCTTTCCCGCTGGGGTGCCAGCAGGCTTTCATCTATAGGTTTATATACGTAATCTTCTGGGCTTATCGCTTCATAACCAATAGTGGATAAGACGCCATCGTTTGTGTAATAGCCGTTATAGCACTGGCGGACTAGTGTTGAAAAGAATGTTGCGTTATTGGATTCGACCTCTTTGAGGACTTCGTCCTTGGCGGCATCCGATAATTTTGAGAAATCATTTCCATTCTGGCTGGCTGCTATGACTATTTGTGTAAGTCCCTCTGTAAATAGTCTTCTCAAAGCCGGATTGGCATTAACAGCTGATTCTATAAATACGGCGATTCCTAGATCGCCTGCGCTAGGTAGATCTCCGTTAGCAGGTACGATCCGGTTAAGTACTTCTGTTAAGAGGTCGCTCTGGTCATCAGTAAATATCTTGTTCGTATCTGGCATAATCTCATCTCGTTTCATTTATCTTGGAATAAGTGGCAGCACCATATGTGATGGGTACGTACTGGTATGATAAACCGTTTGTTTTGCCTTTTCTAGTTTGCTGTCCACTCCTAGGTTAGCCCCAGTATTGGGATTTCGGTCGAATCTCGGAAAATTACTACTAGATATGTCGACTCGAATTTGATGCCCCTTTTTGACTAGGTGGCTTGTAGACCATAGATCTATTACGTATGGATACACCCGTCCTGGCTCAACGAAAGAAGGTTGTGCAGTCGAAGTTCTATACCGGGTACGGACTATCCCATCCTGCAAGTTCTGCGAGTATCCATCCGGATGTACATCAACCAGTTTGGCTGTGAAATCTGTATCGATCGCACTGGTTGCTGCGAATAAGTGCATCTTGATCGGACCGGTTATTTCAGTGTCTTTCTCTAAAGGAGGAGTGCTGTACACCAAAACATCATCCCGCAATTCATTTTCTGCTTGGTTGGCTACTCCAAAGGGGATTATCAAAGTGTTGCCACCTTTGGTTGGTACAGGATTTTCTGGATCGTAAATGTATTCATCTGGTTTTTCATCACCCGGTGGGACTGTCGACAAATATCCGCCACCATTTTTGGAATTTGCCGGGGTATCTCCGTGCAAATAAAACTTTGTGTAATGGGTTCTAGCAAGAGGCCACTCGTCTTCTTGCCGCCACTGGTTTTCTCCCATAACAAATATGTTTACACTGGGTTCATCGAGATATCCGGTGTCTTCATCTTTTAACCAATGATCAAACCAACGTCGTAAGTGCTCGTGTAGTTCAATAGCTGCTGCCTCACCAAAGTCGATATCTCCGCAGCCGCCTGTGTTCGGCTCTGTAAAGGGGCGTATATGTCCCCAAGGGCCAACAAGCAGTTTCTGATTTTCTTTAGCGAGGGGAGTGGCACCTTTTTCGCTGATCTCTGAAAAGGCGGTCAAGGCACCTTCCAGGAAAATGTCATACCACGAACTGATATGGAACATGGGTATGTTGATTCTCTGAAGATGCTGTTTTAATCCGATTTTCCACCAGTATGGGCCATCCAGTTCCTCGTCGAAATACTCATGGAAATATGGGGCGGCCTCTTTTAGGCGCTCGATCCAGTCCCTTAAGGGCAAATGCTGGTACCATTCGTCTGTTAATGGTTGGCCAAAGTTTCCAGGTTCTAGCACATACTTGTCCATTTCAGACAATAGGTCATTTAATCCTGCCCGCTCAAGGGTGTTTCGGCCTTTTAGGATGGCGTAAGGCACCATCCATCCCCACTCCATAGCTCCGCCTGTGTGATACACCCAGCTCTGATGAAAGTCAGAAGATGCGGATACCGGTGCCATTGTTTGAAGGTGGGGAGGTAGCGGGTCTGCTGTGGCAAGAGTGTATTGGGTAGCTGCCAGATAGGATTGGCCAGTTGTAGCGACCCGACCGTTGGACCAGGGCTGTCTTGCAGCCCATTCAACCGTATCCCATCCATCATTCGACTCTTGGAATAATGGATCGTAGTCGCCTTCTGATTCGAATCTGCCTCTACAATCCTGGCTTAATACTACGTATCCATGTTCTGGGAAATACCATACGGAGTGGTGTGGATTTTCTACATAACTGTCTTTACCATAGGGGCCTCTGTTCACAAGCACCGGGAATCTGCCGGGAGCGTCAGGACGGAATACGTCTGTTGCTAGACAAGTACCGTCTCGCATTGGAACCATTACGTTTCTTTCTCTGATCACTTTGTATTGGGTCATGAAATCACCCCCCGCCGCAATTTTTTTAAGGATAACTGTGCTTAAAACCCTCGTCAATCAGCGGTTGAAAGATTTTATTGGCTAGATTTCTATTGTGAAATATTCGCGGACTAAGGTCTTTAGTTGCAGCCAGTGGTCGTTTAANTCTAACCGTTCGGATTCTGTGAGATCATCGTAGGTTCTATGGTATTTAGGGAAATACCACATCGAAAATACCCAAAACCCACGATCTGTAAGATTTCCGCGGGTATGATCGGCAATTAGGCCGGTGGCACCTTCAAGNGACCAGCTTTTTAGAACCTGTCCCTTGTCTGCGATAGCGAGAGCTTCTACCCAGGAGGCTGANCGNGNATCNTTCTCGTACGGACTCATTAATTTTAAAAGTTCATCTGCTCTATCATTGTCGGTTGCAGATGTTCCAGCGAACCTATGGGTGAATAGACTTTCCCATTTTGAACCTAGAGATGGTATTACCAGGCCACCGTCCGAGGCTATTGTCAGTAGGCCGCTGTCTAATGACCACTGCGCTGCTTTGTCTCGTGCGACCTCTTCGTGAGAAGGGGCCGTCTCATCTGGGTTGGAATCTAGCCCTATGTCTTGAGGGGAGACGGGATTTAACGGTAATCCTTCAACGAGCTCCGCAAGCATAGCTTGCTTGGCTGGATTGCCCGTCCCTAGGAGAATATCTGCTTTTTTAGCTGCTTTAGTCATTATTTTTTAGAGGTGGAACGGTGGTGCATCGGCCGATGCACCACCGTTGGATGTTTAGGCATTGGGATTAGTGGTGATGAATTTTCCGGATTGTGCTGGGTCTATCTGGGGTGCCCTTACTTCGACTCCGGCTTGTTCTTCTTGGAGAACAACGGGTATCGAGCTGTCTTTGGAGCCCCAGCCGCGATTGACTGCTTGTAATGTAATCTGCCGAGCCAAGACTGTCATGGGCATTGGCACGTTATACTCTTCAGCTAATTCGCAGGCCAGTGAGATATCCTTGTATGCGAGATCGAGGGCGAAGCTGGCTGGNTCATAAGTGCCCTTGAACATGGTTCGTACTAATCCTTCGTGCAATATCCGCATACGACCTAAGGATCCGCGGCGCATGCATTCCCAGAGTGATTCTGCGTCTACTCCTGCTTTTACGCCTAGAGTCAGTCCTTCAGCTATGGCTTGTCTTACGCTGTGCCCAATCATGTTGTGCACTAATTTGCATACTGAACCGTTTCCAATTCCACCAGCATAAAACACCTTGTCTCCGAATGAGTCGAGAATTGGTTTAATTTGGTCAAATATTGCCTTGTCCCCGCCGACCATGACAGCGAGATTACCGCTTTCAGCGCCGGTTTTACCTCCGCTTACAGGAGCGTCAAGAATATACGCACCTTTCTCAGTAAATTTGGGCTCCATTTCCCGTATCAATGTGGGCCTACTGGAGGACAGGTCGACATAAATTGTTCCGGGTTTGATTCCCTCTAAGACACCNTCCTTACCTAGNGCAACTGCTTCAACCTCTTTAGGCCCTGGGAGTGATGTGAAGGTGATATCACATCTGTTTGCGACGTCTGCNGGGGAATTACCNAGGCGAGCTCCACCTTCCAATAAACGTTTCGTGGATTCTTCCCTGACGTCATAAACGACCAACTGATATCCCGCTTTCTGGATGTTGGAGGACATACCTCCGCCCATATTCCCTAATCCGATAAATCCGACAGTTTCCATAGTTTAGTCCTTTCTTCTGTGTAATTTGTATTGAGTTTATTCCTGACTAAAGATTCTTATCCTGTGATTATTGCTATCCGCAATATAAATGACCCCAGATTTGTCTATGCCGCATCCATGGGGCCTTTCCAATCCAGCATCGGTAGCTGGCCCGCCATCACCGTCACCGCCGAGGTGTCCCCCAGCTATTGTGGTCACGATGTTTGAAGCAGGATCTATTTTGCGAAGAGCGTGATTCTCTGTATCTACTACGATGATTTCATCTTTGTCATTGCATCGTATGGCTTTTGGTGACCCCCATTGAGCGTCGATCGCGGGGCCGGTATCGCCGGTGTAGCCACGTTCTCCAGTACCGGCAATTGTTGACATGATGCCATTATTATCCACTTTACGAACTCCGTTTCCTTCACGCTCGCAAATATATGTGTTTCCTAAGCTATCCATGCACACTGCTCTTGCACCTAGAATACTGGCTTCAGTAGCAGGTAGTCCATCTCCTTCTCTCGCCTTTTCACCATTACCCGCAAAAGTACTTATTATCCCTGAGGATAGGTCGAGGTGTCGGACGCGTTGATCTTGGATGTCAGCGATTAAGAGACCACCCGTGCTAGTCAAAAAACAATCGTTTGGCTCTCGCATTTGTGCGGTTTCGCCCGGTCCGCTGTCCCCNGAATAACCGGGCTCTCCTGTTCCGGCTACCGTTGTGATAATACCGGTAGCTGAATCTACTTTACGGATCGCTGCATTTAGCCTGTCAACGATATATATGTCGCCGTTTGCAGCTACTTGGAGAGAATACGGCTCATTCATTGTCGCACTTGTCGCTGGACCACCGTCCCCGGAATAGCCTAATTCGCCTGTACCAGCTACGGTCGTGATGGTTTTTGTCGCCATATCAATTTTTCGAACTGTATGGTTCTTCGCNTCACATACATAAAGGTTCCCTTCGGTGTCAAAATCACACATGAACGGCTCACGCAGTCTGGCCTTAATGGCTGGACCGTTGTCCCCTGAGAACCCAGCGTNACCCGTCCCTACTATAGTTGTGATAATTGGGTTGTTGTTTGGCATTGGTACGTCCTTCTCGTTTTAATTAAAGGTGATTGGCTATGTAACTGATTTGTACCAGTCCAGAATTTCACTNCCAGTCATGAATACAACATCGTCAAATTGTTTTATGTATTCGAATATCTGGTTGTAATAATTAATTCGGTGGGGAACGCCAGTTATATATGGATGAACAGATATAGCCATTATGCGAGCGCTTTCCTTTCCTTCTTCGTAAAGCGTTAAGAAATGGTCTTTGGTCCGTTCAAATAACTCNGGCGAGCGATGATGCTGGTCTATATATATTGGGATATCATTCAATTCGACCGTGTAGGGAATGGATGTGAGACTGTGGTTAGGATTTTTCATTATCATAGGATATGGCTGATCATCATTACACCAGTCGCAGACATACTCGATCCCCTCGTCGGCTAGTATGTCGGGTGTATCAAAGGTTTCAGCTAGGCCTGGCCCCATCCAACCTCTAGGTGCGGCCCCCGTAAAATCTTTGATGGTCTGGATAGTTTTTCTAATAGTCGCGCGTTCGTCTGGTTCTTTATTGATCACTCTTTGAATGAAGCTATGNCCCATCATTTCCCAGCCGGATTCGAGGCTTTCTGTCACGATTTGAGGATAACTCTGACATACGGAAGCATTTAAACTTACGGTTGCTCGTATTGAGTGGTTGTCGAGGACTCTTTTCATTCTCCAGAACCCGATCCGGAGTCCGTAATCGAACCAGCCAAAATTGGGCACGTCGGGTATTATTTCTACCCCTTGAGGTGTTGGCAGTACGCGTCGTGCCATGGGTTCGTTGATATCCCATTCCTCGACATTTATCACAGGCCATACTGCGACCCTTGCGTTATTGGGTAGATGTATCGGGTCTCTATGAAATATTGGAGAATACTCTGCCCTNGGATTGGCCATAATGCCTCCGTTAATCAGATGGATAGGATTTAGAGCCCGAGAGCTGCTAGTCCAATATTGGCCAGATCTTCGTCTTCTTGTGATGAGAGCCCACTAATACCGATCCCACCAAGAATGGCTTTTGTTTCTGGGTGGACTATTACCACAGCACCCTGAACAGCTACTAATGAGTGATCTCCGAAATCGCTGACACTTTGCCCCTGCTTCTTAAGATTTTCGGCGAATGTGGCCGAATTCATTCGTCGCATTGCGGCGGTATAGGCCTTTCGTGTAGCTAGCGTCTGGGGCCCGGTAGCACACTTGTCCATGCGGGCGTAGCTAAGAAGATTNCCGTGATCGTCAACTATTGCGATTGTCACGGGCCTATCTGGTTCCTGGGTTGCTTTGTTTATCATCGCTGCCATAGCAGCTTGNGTCTGGTCGAGGCTTAGCATAGCTTTGTTATACATGTAGGTTCCTCCTGTAGAAGTCTGGCTAATTCTAACTCGCGGGTATAAGTGTGACAACCAAGAGTATGCAGGTGTATTAACCCTCTAAATTGATTTCTTGTCCGTCTCACAAACAGGCGTTATTATATGTTCTGGTATAAAGACAAATTGACTCCTTGGAGGTTGTATCTTGGCTGATAACATTTATGACGTAGTAGTAGTGGGTGCGGGAAACGCAGCGTTAAGCGCCGCTATAGCTGCCAAAGAGAATTGTGAATCTGTCCTGGTTATTGAAAAGGCCCCGGAATATTTTAGGGGTGGCAACACTTATTTTACTGGCGGNATCATCCGATTCCCGTTCAATGGGATAGATGACATACAGGCAATCATTCCGGATATGTCGGAAACGGAAGCGAATTCTATTGAAGTCGGTAGCTATACAGAAGACCAATATTATGACGATATGATGCGGGTTACTCATGGTATGAGTGATCCAGAATTGGCCCAGATTCTAGTTAGCCAGGCTCATCCGACAATGAAATGGCTGCAGGAAAATGGTGTCAGGTTTGTGCTCTCATTCGGNAGGCAAGCATTCAAGGATGGCGACAAGTACAGGTTCTGGGGTGGTCTAGTTGTTGAGGCAGTCGGAGCTGGTAAAGGCCTGTCTGATCAACAATTCGAAGTCTGCAAGGCAAGNGGNGTNGAGGTTCGATATTCCACCCAAGGTGTAAAGCTATTGCAGGATGATAGCGGTCGAGTAAACGGTATACAGGTTCTAGGCCCGGAAGGATTCGAAGATATAGCAGCTCGATCGGTAGTACTGGCTAGCGGCGGTTTTGAAGCTAACGCTGAGATGCGGTGCAGGTATCTTGGACCGGGCTGGGAAATGGTCAAAGTCAGGGGAATTCCCTATAACACGGGTGATGGTATAAACATGGCTATTGATGTTGGAGCGCAATCTCATGGGCACTATAGCAGTTGCCATTCCGTAGCGTGGGATATGAACGCCCCTGCTTTCGGAGATAGAACCGTAACTGAGCTCTTTCAGAAGCATTCTTATCCCTTTGGGTTAATTGTGAATGTTAATGGCGAACGATTTCTTGATGAAGGGTATGACTTCCGTAACTACACATATGTAACGTACGGCCGAGCGTTATTAACTCAACCTCAAGGTCTAGCATTCCAGGTCTTTGACCAGAAAATCATTGATAGAGGTTTGCTGAGAGNCGAATATTGGATTCCGCAGGCAACAATGGCCAAGGCTGATACGCTAGAGGAACTTGCCAGGATGCTCGATATAGACCCAGACGGCCTTGTAAAGGAAGTAGAAGGATACAATGCGGCAGTTCGTACGGATATACCATATAACGCTACTGTCAAGGACGGGCGTTGTACTGAAGGTCTTGAGGTAAACAAGACGAACTGGGCGGAGATTCTAGATACTCCCCCTTACTACGCGTGGGCTGTTACTACTGGCATATCATTCACATTCGGTGGCGTCAAAATTAACACCCGTGGCCAAATAGTGACCAATGCACAGGAGCCAATCCCTGGTGTTTATGCTGCGGGAGAGATGGTCGGAGGGCTCTTTTATTACAATTATCCGGGTGGATCAGGCCTTTCGGCTGGTATGGTCTTTGGTAGACTCGCTGGTACCAGCGCGTCGGAAGATGCCATGAAGTTAAAGGATTTATAACCAGAATTCTGCCTATGGGCAGAGTGGCATGACTATTCATGAGGTCAACCGGCGGTATAGCTGCTGGTTGACCTTTGTAGTTGGGGTGAAATTAATTGAATCAACATGAAAACAGGGTAAAAATCCTTTCGGAGGAATCTAAGTCATTTATTGGCTATTTAAGTCAACTTTCCCTTGAAGATTGGGACGTGCCTTCTGCTTGTGCTGGGTGGTCTGTCGGAGATGTTCTTGGTCATTTAACAGGACAGGACTTCTCTCTTCGGATACTTAGAGGGCTGCAAGGAAATATATCTGCACCTGACGGTAGTCCTCAAGTAGATAATCACGATGAAGACAACTTTGCAAAGTCGATTTTTGATCGAGGTATTGCAACTAAACTACAGTTTGGAACTCTTTTATTATCGACCTTTGAGCAGCGTGTATCCGACATTATCGAGGTATTTAAGCAAGTTAAATCTGACCAATGGGAAACCCTCTGTTATTGGCCGCCGGGCCCTGAAAGGATTTCTACTATGCTCGACATGAGGATAAGCGAATTGACCATGCATGCATGGGATATCAGATCGAGATTTGAACCTGACTATCATTTATCTCATGAAAGCGTGGCAGTTTTGATGGATACTGTTAATCGAGCCGTGAGGAGAGCTTTTAGGCCAGATCCTGGAATCGAGGTTCCTGAGCGGTATAGATTTATCATTGATCACGACGGGGAACGAGAAGTGGATATTGTATTGTCTAAAGATGGAGGGTCCGTAGAATCAGTGAGTGGAGATTCGCCAGTTGCGATGTTTCGGTGTGACGGGGATACCTACGTAATGATGATGTATGGTCGGATTAAGCCTACAGTTGCCACAGCCAGAAGATTGTTAACCTGTGATAATACAGCTGATATGGCTTTGGAGTTTGAGGGGCGATTTAAGGGCGGGTAGAAGCAAAGGTATTCTAGGTAAATTCGGATTTTCTATCTGATTGCACCGACGCTATAAAGGTATATACTTTCCAGCAGGTTGAAACTAGGATCACATGTTTAAAGAACTCTTCACAAATAAAAGTCCAATGTATTACGGCTGGTATATAGTTGCGACCGCCATGATAATTGGATTTATCGGGGCGGGAAGCAGACAAGGATTCGGAATCTTCGTCGTCCCAATGAGTGAAGAATTTGGCTGGAACCGTGGGACTATTTCTTTTGCTGCGTCACTGGGGTTCCTTCTGAATGGCGTAGTGCAGCCATTCATGGGCAGCTTTTTCGATAAGCTAGGCGGCCGCAAAGTTATCTTAACCTGCCTTCTGGTATTGGGGATTACTACCCTGTCACTAGCTTTCACTTTCCACATTCTGTTTCTGATTTTTGTGTTTGGTGTCGTAAGTTCGTGTGCGTTAAGCGGTGTTTCCATAACCACAACCGGCGCGTTATTAAGCAAATGGTTCAGGAAGCGAAGAGCGACAGCTGTATCAATCAGTGCGGCGGGGATGTCCTTAGGAGGACTTATACTCGTGCCCTTCTCCATGTATCTACTTCAGGCGACAAACTGGAGAGTTACCTGGGCAGTTCTCGGTTTCATGATATTGGGTATCTCATTGCCAATGGCCATCGCATTTATTAGAGATGATCCAGAAAAAATGGGACTGAATCCCGACGGCGAGAAAGAATTGTCAGAAGGAGAATCCAAGCGCAAGCCAGTAAATTGTGGGCCACTAGAAACAGATAGCTGGCTGATATCGTTTAAGTCGGCACCGATCTGGCAGATGAGTGGATCGTATTTTGTGTGTGGTGCGACTACGGGGATAATATCAGTTCATTTTGTTCCTCACGCATTGCAACTTGGGATATCACCTGGTAGATCCGCCATTATATTTGGCTTCATGATGTCTCTAAATTTGGTTGGTGCGATCACTGCAGGATTAATATCAGACCGATTTAGCCGTAAGAATTTACTTGGATTAACCTATTTCCTTAGAGGTTGCGGCTACGCTCTTTTAGTATTAATTCCGGGAGAGCTCAGCTTATGGGCCTTTGCTGCAGTAGCAGGGCTTTCATGGATCGCTACGGCACCACTTACGACCGCGTTGACGGCTGACATGTATGGCTTGAAAGCACTCGGGACCATAAGTGGTATTTCCTTTTTCTTCCATGCAGTAGGTAGTTTCGTAAGCATATTATTGGCGGGAATACTCTACGACGTAACTGGTTCGTACACCGTTCCATTTGCGATTGCTGGTGCTCTCTTGTTACCGGCTGCCTTGTCAGCCTGGACAATTCGGGAGCGTAAATACTCGAACCGGTACGCCAGTTCCGAGCCTGTGCTACAGACTGCAGGTGGTTAGCTTCTTGTTTCTGATTAAATACCACGGCGAGTTAAGCAGATATGGATACTAGTGTGAGGTCTCAGCCGAAAATATTTTACGGTTGGTATATCGTTGCCACCTGTTTTTTTGTGGCGTTCTTGATTGTTGGAGCCAGAAATTGTTTTGGCATATTTGTTATCCCAATGAGTGAGGAATTAGGCTGGAATAGGACAACCATATCCTTTGCTGCGGCTCTCGGATTTTTGGTCAATGGGATGACTCAACCGTTCATAGGATATATGTTTGATCGGTTAGGCGGTCGTAGAGTAATTACGACTGGACTAGCCATTATGGGTGTTGCGGCGGTGTGTCTTTCGTTTACATTCCATTTTCTGTTTTTGGTATTCGTTTTTAGCCTCGTTCTTTCTACAGCCCTTAGTGGGCCTTCGCTTACTAATACGATGGCCATGATTTCTAAGTGGTTCAGGGCTAAACGGGCAACCGCTGTTTCGATTAATTCTATTGGCACTTCGATGGGTGGGCTTATACTTGTCCCCTTTGCTATGTATTTTATGCAGGCAACTAACTGGAGATTGACATGGGCTGCTCTCGGGCTGGTTATGCTAGTATTGGCAGTCCCGTTATGCCTGATTTTTCTAAGAAATGACCCTTCTGAAAAAGGCTTGTTGCCTGATGGAGAACTAGACATCTCGGAAAAAAACCAAAAAGGACGTAATCCAGAGTTACTTGGTGAATATGAGGTGAGTAATTGGCAGGATTCATTCAAGACACCTCCCATGTGGCAATTGTCTGGTTCTTATGTGGTCTGTGGTATCACAACAGGTACAATCTCAACGCATTTTGTCCCATTAGCTATTGATCGCGGTGCAAGCCCGTCGATGGCCGCGTTGATATTCGGTGTGATGATGGGGCTTAATGTTTTTGGAGGTCTTGGCGCTGGCATTCTGTCGGATAAATTCAAGCGCAAGAATATCCTCGGAACGGTTTATTTCATGCGGGGTCTAGCTTACGTCGCTTTATTGATTTTCCCTTCAACATATGGTTTATGGGCTTTTGCCATAACCTCCGGGTTCTCATGGGTTGCCAGTGTTCCTCTGACTTCATCATTGACTGCTGATGTATATGGCCTTAAAGCTTTGGGAACAATATCTGGTATAACTTTTTTCTGCCATCAAGTGGGCAGTTTTGTGATGATCTTACTGGCAGGATTTTTATTTGATGTAACCGGTTCTTATAACATACCCTTTGCCATCGCGGGTGCCTTTTTATTTCCCGCTGCATTGTCTGCTTTTACTATCAAAGAGACTAAGTACTCGGCTAGATATTCTTATCGGATTAAAGAAACTGCATCTATGGGGTACTAAATGATGCATGTTTTGAACTTGGTGTTATTGCACCACGGAGAGTCTGCCGATCCAGTACTACTGAACTGGATTAAAGATCTATTGGATCATTTTTTTGGAACGGGACCATGGTTGGCAGTGATTCTTTTGGGATCAGCAATTTGTTTGATGCCATTAATAGTCATACTGGTTTACGTTATTCAGAATAGACGGCAATCAAAGATTATTTGATGAGAGATAGGTGTTCTAAAATACGTATGCTTAAGCTCTTGATATCTATCTAAAATAACGTTAGACTAATTTACGTTTTCAAGGTGGTGTGGAGACAGATGGTGCCTCACGGGTGCCATGCTTATGTGCAGCGGACCGATTGGGCGCTGCAAACCTTAATGAGGAGGAAGGTTAGCATAGCTTATGTTTAATAAATCATCTCTAGAACTATTATTTGACGAATTACGTGACGAATACGAACTCGAGCCGGATTGGGAAGATATTCAAAGGGACGCACACCTTGGTGTGGCCTACGCCGATTCAGGTATGTTAGACGAACGGAAAGGCAGCTTGGATTCCAGGTCTGTTGCACTAGTTACAAAACATAATCCCGGCTAAAAAACGAAACATCAAGTTATTTAGAGCCCTCAGATCCGCGAATAATATCGTGGCCTGAGGGTTTTTTAATGACCAGTAATATCAGAAGTTATTGGGGTTTACCCAATTGTCCGTTCAATGTTTAGGGGGTGTCCATAATGCTATCCGCAGGTCCGTTTGAGCATATTGATTTTCAACAACAAGAATATGTGGTGACCATTATCTTAAAGAGGCCACATCGACTAAATGCCATTACCTGGGATATGGCTAACGAAATCCATAACGTCTTGGATTGTATAGATGATGCCTTTCCGGAAATTAGGGCTGTAGTGATAACTGGCGAAGGAAGAGGGTTTTGTTCTGGGGCGGATGTTTCTGATATGGCTAAGAGACTGGATTCTGAGGAATCTAATGATGGGAACGCGACCAATTATCCATCCGTCACGATGCAACTTGCTCCTCATTTCCGTCGCATTTCCCAACCCATAATAGCGGCAGTGAATGGAGTAGCCGCCGGAGCTGGTCTTGGAATCGCTCTTGCCAGCGATATCAGGATAGCTTCCACTGAGGCTCGATTTGGCTCCGTGTTTGTTAAACGATCACTTGTACCAGATACAGGAGTATCTCAGTTGATTGGAGCATTGTCGGGTCCTGGCATAGCTTATGAGATGGCACTAACCGGCAATATCTATGACGCAGAGTGGGCATTGGCTAAAGGATTGATCAACGAAATAGTTCCTCTTACTAGGGTAGTTACTCGCTCAGTAGAGTTAGCTAATCAAATATCCTCTAATCCCCCGTTAGCGGTGAAAGCGACTAAAGGACTTATCAATAATATTTATCCGGATTTGCAACAGGTTATTGAAGCCGAGCACCTCGCAAACCAAGCTATACGTGGTTCGGAAGATAGAGTAGAAGCAGTTAGCGCTTTTCTGGAAAAAAGAGAGCCCAAGTTTATCGGAAAATAGAGTTATTTGTCAGGGTGACTGCAACGGGCCTATACCTGTGAATTTCCTTGTTCCACGTCTGATGGATCATCTACAGGAACAGCTTTTCCCCCGATGATACGGTAGTGGTGTATGGCATCGTCACCTACTACGGGGATAGAGAATGGCTCCTTTTGGTCGGTTCCTCGAAACTTTAAAAGCTCCTGTCTTGCTATTTCATTGGAATCAGGTTCTTCAGTTGTTGGTGCAAAGTTGATTAAAGATCGTAACGCAGTGTCAAAAGATGTATCCTCGCTGAATTTAGAAGAGATGAAATTGTATAACTCGTCTGATATTGTCACGGTTTTAGACATATGATCCCTCACCAGTTTGCTGATCAGTATACATCGCCATAGTTTATTAAATGTTATAACTTAACCAGTCTGTGACTGCAATGTTATAATTTTGCCGGTTCCTCAGGGTAACTCATTGGTAGCGTGGTTCCTACCTAGTTTGACCAAGAGACATACACAACAAGCTTAGGAGGAGATCAAATGTTAGGAATAGCGAATATTCTTAGAATTTGCGGAGTTATTCATATATTCATTGCAGTGGGATTGTTCTTATCTATATCGATTTTATCGATTTGGTTGCCAGATGGCGCTACAGTGGACCATGTTGGCACTGGAAATATACTAGGTGCGCTCATCCTAAGTCATGGAGTAGGTATCGGTATTCTTCTTATAGTCTCCAGTTTTATTAAAGACGTATCGGATGCAAAGAAAGTATTATTAGGGGAAATTGTTCTATCGATTTGTGTCCTGTTAGCATTTATATATAATTCATTCTTGTTAGATTCCTGGTACACTACCCCGCCAATAGTGATTTGGGTGGTCAGCGTCGTACTGATATTACTAAGTATCTACGGAAGATTCAGAGTAAACAAAATGTAGATGATCAATTATGTGTGGCTAGAGGCCACAGTCATAAATTACCAATCCATAAACTAAATCAGCAAGGAGAATTACTATGAATCTTTGTGTTGTCTCAAGCTATCAAGGTGATGTAGATGAGTTCATGTCGATGATGAAAGAATTTGAAGAAGAATTCAAATCTTGTGTATCAGAGTGGGAGTGTGGGGTGGTCAACACTAACAAAGCAGGATTTAGTAAAATCATCACAATGGCCAACGTTACAGATCAGGAACGAATGCACGAAATTATGTCATCACCTAAAATGGTCGAGTGGGACAAAGCGCATAATAATACCGACATTATTTACTCACTTGATAGAATCAATTAACTAGTCTCGGATAAGGCCTATCTCAAAATTCTAGAGGTTTTTGGATAGGGTAATCCATAGTGCAAAATGTCCATTTTGTGCTTAACAATGCTATAATTTACCTTCTTGGTGCGGGTGTAGCTCAGGGGTAGAGCGTTTGCTTCCCAAGCAAAAAGTCGAGAGTTCGAATCTCTTCACCCGCTCCATCATTCTACTGATGATTGCCTATTCCTAGTTTCCTGCTCTTAAACCTTTTATTCATGGTCATTTCTGAGGTATCCGTACGCCCTAAATTGGGAGTTGCAATGACTACAACATAGTTATAGAATGACCATAGAATCGATACGATAAGAGCATGGTGGGCGGTTGTGGCTAACGGGAACCTGAAAATGCTTAGAGAGAGAAGAGCTCTGTCTCTTAGTGAGTTAGCTCTGCTGAGTAACGTTAGTCGTGGCACCATAAATAGGATAGAGAATGGGAAGCAAAAACCTTCCCCGAGCACTATCAGAAAACTTGCCCAAGCTCTTAATGTTAATGTCGAAGAGTTAACTAGTGATCAAGGAAGATTGATATAAAGGGTCAAGAGCAGTGATAGGGCGAGGGTATGCAGGAAGATCCTAAAAAAATAATCAAGCAGACTGAGGGATGGACTCTTTATGAAGAGGGTTTAGACAGTTGGGCTGTTAATGTTGATTTTCCTATGGAGGCACTGAAGGGTACAGATGGAGCTTTAAAACTAACTATCCCTGCCGATGTGTGGTCAATACTGCGTCAGGGCAATCATAGTAAGGCTCCGTACTACCGAATGAATACCCAACAACTTCGTAAGTTAGCTGAACAATGGGTAGAACAACGCTTAATTGATTACAACAAGGCCAAGGGGACTCTAGCCGAACAGGAAATCTACTTGAAGGGTTGTTTGGTAGCGGATTTGGATGCTCCTAGTGAGAAACAGATTGAGGATTTTATAGCATTTTACACTCCGCCCAATAAACCTGCGGTAGCTAGTGAGTTTTATGATCAAAGTGAAGAAGATCCGGATTTAATCTATTCGATATATCCATATTTAGAATCTGTTGATGAGGTGGTAGGTGATATGAAACGTGGAGCGCATTGTTACTTTTGTGGAACTAAATTGATCCGAATGGATGGGGATGCACTAGGTTGTTGTTATGAATGCGACAAGTGTCCGCCCGTAACCCACTGGCGGTGGAATGAAGATACTGAATTCCTGCAATTATATGTTGCAGGCGAACGATGTCCGTATTGTGGATTGCAGGTTCCAGAATCGACGGAGGTTTCATCAGATCTCAAGGAATTAACTCAGATCCGAACTGAAGAACCCAAAGCTGTTTCTACAACTACTAAGACAGTACGTAAGACAGGTAAGCCTGTAACGGTTAATGATGTCTGGTGGGGATCTGTAGTGGAGTGGTGTCGTGCGCATAACGACCATGACGCTAGAGGAGGGTATTCCTACCATAACTGTAGCAAGGAACTTGCTCGGATGCAGTCCAAAGGCGAGCTAGATGTTATCTGGCATAATCGTGATCGAATACCTGGCACGAAGGAACTCATAGCTACAGTATCAGCTTAAATAATATCTGCGGTAGATTTTGTATAACAGCGCTTGTCCCTTATGGACAAGCGCTGTTGTTGTATCTGTGTCAACAATAAGTTATTGTTCAGATATAGCAGATGGAATAAGGAATAGACTATGAAAGCAGTTGTTATTGGTGCAGGGATAGTAGGTGCCAGCATAGGTTATCATCTGGCAGCAAGAGGCGCAGATGTAACATTGATAGACAAGAATAAGCCTGGTTCTGGAGCTTCTAGTCATTCTTTTGCCTGGATAAACGCTGGCCCGAAATCTCCGTTTGAATATCATGATCTAAACAGACGATCCTTGGAGATGTGGGAAAGATTTGCTCAAAAGCTAAATACAGACGTTGGTTTACGATGGGGTGGAAAGGTTAGTTGGGAAGCCGAAACTCACAGAGCTGAGGAGTTACGCCAGAGAACCAAGCTTCTACAGGATTGGGGATATCCTATCAGAGAAATTTCTTCAGATAGCCTATGTGCAATGGTTCCGGGATTAGACCCGGGCCCTGTGTCTGTAGCTGAATACAGTGAGATTGAAGGGCACGTTGAGCCTCCTAGAGTTGTAGGAGCCTGTGTTCAGAAGGTGTCTGATTTGGGAGGAACTGTTCTAATTAACACCGAGGTACTTAGCTTCGACAGAGATACCCAAGGTAAAGTGAATAAGGTTGTTACTACTAATGGCGACCTGGAGTGCGATGTGGTGGTAATTGCGGCTGGGGTTGATAGTTCTCGTTTAGCCGCAATGATCGGAGCCGACGTCCCGCAGCAGGAAAGTCCGGGAGTAGTGGTCAGGACTGACGCTAGGCCTGCATTGCTAAGTAATGTCCCAGTAGTATATATGCCCCCGATTAATCAACGTGAGCGTCAAGTGCATATCCGCCAGCTTATGGATGGGTCATTCATGATTGGAGAAGGTAGCCAAGAGAGCATGGCTCTGGACGATTCTCCGCAGCATGCTACTGAATTACTTGGTAGGGCTACTCATTATTTCCCTGAGTTAGCGGGCACAGAGGCTATCGCAGAACCTGTTGGCTATCGACCTATGCCACTGGATAGTTATCCGGTCATCGGATGGACCCAGGAATCATCTAATGTATATATAAGTTTAACTCATAGCGGCGTAACTTTAGCTCCCCTGATTGGCCAAGTCGCATCAATGGAAATATTAGATCGAGCCGACTTAGTGTTCATGTCATCCTACCGTCCAAACAGAAAATTCATCCTGACTGTGCATGATCATTAAACTGGTGACTTAGATTTTGCGTGAGCTTGACAAGGGCTGTGCTGGATTTCACAATCAGGTGACTTAACAACAAGCAACGAAGGACGGAAATAGTGATATGACCACTGCATCACAATCCTGGACTGAAGAAATGGTGGACGTTGCTGGGAGCCAACTGCAAGTATTTAAAGGTGGCACCGGCGATCCATTACTAATCATTCACGACGAAATGGGCCATCCTGGCTGGCTGAGATATCATCAGGAGCTTGCTAAAGACAGGACCTTAGTTATTCCAATGCTTCCTGGTTTCGGCGAATCTACAGAGCTAGACTGGATGATGAGCATGCACGACCTAGCCAACTGGTTTCTTGGCGCCCTAGATGATTTGAAGTTAGAGAATGTAGACGTTGTTGGTTTTTCTCTTGGGGGATGGCTAGCAGCAGAAATGGCTGTTAGGTGTCCTCAGCAATTCAAGCGACTGGTGCTCGTCGGAGCTGCTGGAGTACGTCCTTCTGAAGGGGAAATCTATGACATTTTCCAGGTAGTAGCGAAATCATATATCGAAAATAGCGTGTTGGACGCTTCCGCTGTGCCAGAATTTAAAGAAGTATGCCCTGATGAGCCTTCTCCTGAGCAATTAGAGCTTTGGGAAAGCGCCAAAGAAAGTGCGTGTAGGGTAAGTTGGCGTCCTTATATGCATTATCCTGCGTTACCGCAATTGTTGCCTCGGTTAAAAAGGTTGCCGACTAAGATTATATGGGGACGAGAAGACCCTATCGTTCCGGTCAGTGCGGGTGAAATTTATCATAAATCCATACCCGGCTCCTCGTTAGATATTATTAATCAATGTGGGCATAGGCCTGAAATAGAGAAAACAGACGAATTTATTGGTTTGGTTAAGGGGTTCTTGACGTCTTAATAATCAATATTCGTGCTTACGCTATTATAGGTTGTGATAGACAATCTTCCGAGCGTGGTGCTACACTGCCGGTAGTTGGAGTACGAGGATTGGAGAAGGAGTTCGTATGCTGATAGGCCATTTTACGGAACAACCATGGCAAGATGATCAATCGGGTCTTATGGGCACTCAGTCGACTGATCTGAGCATTAGCAATGCGCATTATAATCCGCAGGTTGGTTCGCAACTCTACAATCGATACCTTGATGAAAAAGTTTACGCTGAAGAAATGGGTTTCGATGCGCTAATGTTAAATGAGCATCACAGCACCCCGTTTTGTATGCAGGGCGTGACAAACGTAGGGGCATCTATCCTAGCGCGAATTACTAATAAAGCGAAGATTATCATTTTAGGTAATGTTTTGCCGATTTGGGATGACCCTCTTTGGTTGGCTGAACAATTGTCGATGATAGATATGATTTCAAACGGCAGATTGGTCTCGGGTTTTGTTAGGGGAGGAGGCAGAGAGAGCTACGCGCATAATGCTCCTCCGCATTTTAACAGAGAGCGTTTTGAAGAAGCGCATGACTTTTTAATAAAGGCGTGGACCACTCCTGGTCCGTTTCGTTGGGAAGGTAAACATTACCATTACCGGTATGTCAATCCTTGGGCTAGGCCTTTGCAACAGCCTCATCCTCAAATATGGATTCCATCGACTGTCAGCGTAGAAACTGTTAAATGGACTGCTGAAAAAGCATATCCCCTGGTCCTACTAGCTACCAAGTTGGGACCAACCAAAGAAGCGTTTGATTTGTACCATGAGACCGCTGCTGAGTTTGGCCACAAATCTGGAACTCAGAATGTTGCATACTTATGGAAAGTGCACGTGGACGAGACAGAAGAGAAAGCTGAAGAGGTAGGAAGGAAATATTTATCTGGTGTTAGCAATCCGTTTTTGGCCGGCAATGAAGGTCAAACTAATCCCGCTATTATGAGCCTGCCAGGGCATACCTCGCGTACTTCTAGGCGATTATCCGCAACGGCATTTGGCCCAGCAGGTAGATTCGGTACCAATCGGAGGCCTTATGAGGACCAGGTAGAGGATTACACTATTATCACTGGAACTCCTAAGACAGTTATTCCTAAGATCAGACACGTACTCGAATATTTGCGTCCTGGTAGTGTATTTTTCTGGGATGGTGATGGAGCCATGAGTCATGATGACCAGATGCGAAGTTTGCGATTGATGGGCCAAGAAGTTATCCCTGCTGTTAGAGAGATGGCTAAAGAGCTTGATCTGAAGAGCCCGTTTGAAGTTGATACCAAGACGGGCGAACCGATAGAAGATTCTGTGGCTGAGCCTGTAAACGCAGATTAACTATTAGAGATTTTCACAAAAAGAACGGGCGGCTCAAAGAGCCGCCCGTTCTTTTTGCTTAACGCATTTAAGATAAACTTACTTCTACCCTCCGCCCGTCTGTGTTTGATGACCTGATGTTGTCTAAAAACTTGTGTAATTCTACTGCCGTATCAAAATTAGGTTCGCAATTTGTTCCAGATTTGATGGCCTGACCAAATTTGTAGTACATTTGTCCGACGTTGTAAGGCTCGCCAGTAGGCATGCTTTCGAGAACGTTACTATGTCTAGAGGGGATTTCAATATCATGGAGAGTCTCACTCTCCTGAGCTCCTTTTAGTTTTACTTCTTGTAATTGTGGAGAGTCATCAGATAAAGCGAATAAAGTACCTTTGTCGCCGTAAATCTCCATTTCTAATCCTGCGCCCGCGTACGGCGTTGTTGCTACATGTACTGATGCAACTCCGCCATTTAGTAATTGACCGTTTATCATGACATTATCTGGAGATGTGACGTCTAAGACATCTCCTGTATCAGAAGCGGTCCACTGCTTGGCCTGAGTACTTACTACGCTTGATACTGAACCAAAGTCACCTACGACAAATCGTACAGCATCTACCGTGTGTCCAAAAGCGATAGTTAGGGTGTTTGCTCCGAGCTCGACGTCTCTTTGCCAAGTCCTGTCGAATACTCTTTTGAGGATTCCTCCTCTGATCATGCTGACTTTGCAAGACATCACTTGCCCGACATATCCGTTTTCAATCAACTCTTTGGCATGCAATAACGCTGGGCTGTTGCGGGCTTGCAATCCTACCATGTTTACAACACCTTTCGATCGTGCCAAATCGGCCATTTCTATCGCCTGCGCGGTATCCTGCCCGAGTGGCCATTCAGTGTAAACATGTTTTCCTGCGTTAAGGGCCGCCATAGTAGGTTCGTAGTGAGAAGGGACTTTTAATACAACCGCGACTGCATCAATATCAGGGTGATTTATCATTTCTTGATAATTATCAAAAGCCATTTTGGCATTAAATAGTTGTGCGGATTCCTGCGCACTTTCCATCCGTGTTGTGCATACTGCTGTAAGTTCAAATTCGGGGCTCGCGACAAGTGCCGGAAGATGAGATCTAGGAGCCCATCCCCTGTGTATGTTTGCTCCGATTAAACCTAGCCTTATTTTGTTATCTGCCATTCCGTCCTCCTTACGTGGAAGATAAATTGAGCCTATTGCTCGATATCGTATCATTTAGGTGTAGCTAATAATAGGCATGGGAGGACATGCACGAATACGGCCACGTAGATAAGGTATGTATTCTAGGAGATGTATATGAAATACGGAGTAGTTTTTCCTCAAACTGAGATAGGAGCCGATCCTGTAGCTATAAGAGACTACGTGCAGGCTGCGGAGGGATTGGGGTACGAGTATATTTTCATAGCAGATCATGTGCTGGGCGCTGATCCCAGTCATCATTCACATGTAGTGGACCATTATTACACTCACAAGAGCGTCATTCATGAACAATTTACGACACTTGGGTTTATATCGGCTGTTACTAGTAATGTTGATTTAATTACTGGCATATTGATTTTGCCACAGAGACAGACGGCGTTAGTGGCTAAGCAGGCAGCCGAAATAGATATTTTAAGCGGAGGGCGTCTGACTTTAGGAATAGGAGTAGGCTGGAATCACGTTGAGTATGAGGCGCTAGGGGAAGATTTTCACAACAGAGGTCGTAGATGTGAAGAACAGATGGAGGTATTACGAGCTCTGTGGACACAAGAGGTAGTAGATTTTCATGGTAAATGGCATGACATAACCAATGCTGGTATTAATCCCCTGCCTGTCCAACGACCAATTCCGATTTGGCTCGGCGCAGGCGGTAGTGAGAGCCCAATACCCGTAGACAGGGTTCTGCGCCGCATCGCAACTTTGTCGGATGGTTGGTTTCCTAGTTTTGCTCCGTCTGATAAGGGTCGTGAAACAGTGGAAACTATTAGGCAATATGCGAGAGATGCCGGTAGAGATCCGTCTGAAATAGGTATGATAGGCCGATTAAGACTCCCAGGCAAGCAGCCAGAGGAATGGCTTGATGAAATGAAAGGTTGGGAAGAGATGGCCGCGACGCATATGTCTGTAGAAGCTCGTCGAGGTGTTTTAGGCTCTGTTGATCAGCACATAGAAGCTATTACAGAGGCAAAGGAAGTGTTAGGAATTTAATCCAGTTCTTCTATACCCATGCCCCATTTTCTATTGAGGAAATAAAATGTTGAATGGCTTGGTTGAATAAGTCTGGATCCTCAAGATTAATTGCATGGCCACTTTGGGGAAGTACTGATAGTCCAGACGATGGAATATGCTGCTTCATGAAGATTGCAGGATTAACGCATGGATAATCCTCGTCCCCGATTATTATCAAAGTAGGTATGGTCATATTTTTAAGATCGGATTCCAAGGTATATAGACTCTCTCTTTTCATTTGAATACCACGGAATGTTAGGGCTGATCCCTGAGCAGAATGGGAACATAGCCCTTGATAAAAATCATCCCAGGTCTTGGGGTCTTTGCGCCTTAGTTGTATTCTTGTAGGCCCCGTCGCGTAATGCTGAATACCGTTGGCCATCCCATTCGATAATAGCGCATCTGCTAGAGTGCCCCCAGATTTCCTGAATTGCTCGGGATCATCGCTTCCGCTCCCCGCTGAAGCGACTATCAAGGCCTTAGCCATATTAGGGTACTTTATTCCGAAGTTTAATATTGCACTACCTCCCATAGACAACCCGCATAGATATGCTTGATCTATATTGAGGTGATTCAGCAACAACTTAATGTCTTCTACAGATTGGTCTTGTGAATACAAGGCGGGGTCGTCGGGAACATCTGAAGGTGGGTAGCCACGGGCGTTGTAAGTAATGACTTGATATTTACGGGAAAAATGACGCACTTGTAAATCCCAACTGGTGTAGTCCCCTGCAAATTCGTGGCTGAAAAGTAACGGTGTTCCGGTGCCAGTAATTTCGTAGAATAAGTTAGTCCCATTGGCAGAAAAATACGGCATAACGTTTTACCTCTGTAAGTTCAAATGGATCATAGGATGTAAACATGGCGTAGTCAATTGGATGTTGTTTTGCGTTTGATATTTGATGCAAGGAGCTATCCACTCGGGTAAAATGGTATTATTGCTTGCCAAGAAACGGAAATATTATATAAACACATTGTGGTGATGACGTATGGTGTCCCTGCTTCGTAAGATGATAGGCGATAGCAGTGAAAAAACTGCTGAGAAGCTCATTCCAATTGTAAATAAAATTAATAACCTGGAAGACGAAATTAGACGCTTAGCTGATACTGAGTTGTTTGCGAAGACGCAACAATTTAAGGATCGGTTAGGTTTTGGTGAAACACTCGATGATTTGTTAGTTGAAGCTTATGCAGTTTTACGTGAGACTGCTCGCAGGACCATTGGACAACGTCACTACGATGCACAGCTCATTGGTGGGATAGTCCTTCATAATGGACAAATAGCGGAGATGCGGACTGGTGAAGGAAAAACACTGGCAGCGACTTTGCCTACATATCTGAATGCTCTGACTGGAAAAGGGGTACATGTAGTTACAGTAAATGATTACCTGTCTCGGCGAGATCCCGTTTGGATGGGACCTATCTACCATGCTTTGGGGTTAACGGTGGGTTGTCTGCAGCATGGTGGAGATTTTATTTTTGATCCTGATGTCGAAAATGGACCGGATGGTACCAAATACCTCAAGCCGGCAACTCGTTCAGATGCTTATGCGACTGATGTTCTGTACGGAACAAACAATGAATTTGGGTTTGATTATCTAAGAGATAATATGGCGGTAGAAGCGGCAGAGTTAGTTCAACGCGATCTTAATTTTGCCATAGTGGATGAGGTTGACAACATTCTCATAGATGAAGCCAGAACACCGCTTATCATCAGCGGACCTGCTCAGGATCCGGTCGATCATTATTATACCTTTTCTAGATTAGTGCCACGGTTGCATGCGGAAGAAGACTTTACAATTGATGAACGCACTCAAGCGATATCTATGACTCCTGAAGCGATCGAAAAAATAGAAGGTTGGATTAAAGTTGATAATCTATATGATCCAGAAAACTATCACCTGGTTCATTATGTAGAGAACGCGCTAACAGCTCATGTGCAGAAGAAGCGTGACAAGGACTATGTAATACGAGACGGTGAAGTTGTCATAGTTGATGAATTTACAGGCAGATTACAGTTTGGTAGAAGATGGTCAGATGGCCTCCATCAGGCAGTTGAAGCTAAAGAAGGGATAAAAATTCAAAGAGAGAGTATTACATATGCGACGGTCACCCTTCAAAATTATTTTCGGATGTACCAAAAATTATCAGGAATGACGGGTACGGCAGCAACAGAGGCTGATGAGTTTTACAAAATTTATGGATTAGAAGTAGCCACAATACCAACAAATCTGCCGATGGTAAGAGGCGATGCGTCAGACATGGTCTATCAAACCAGAGAAGCGAAATGGAAAGCAGTCGTTGAAGATATTGTTGAAGTGAATGAAAGCGGAAGACCGGTTTTAGTTGGTACTACTTCAGTGGAATCATCTGAAGAGCTGAGTGGCGTTTTAAAGCTCAGAGGAGTGGAGCATCAAGTTCTAAATGCCAAAAATCATGAACACGAGGCGTCTATTATTGCTCAAGCAGGGCGGCTGAATGCGGTTACAGTGTCAACTAATATGGCCGGTAGAGGGACAGATATCGTACTAGGAGGATCGGACACCTCGAGATCTGATTGGGGACAAGAACATTCACAAGTCGTTGAATTAGGCGGATTGCATGTTATTGGAACTGAACATCATGATGCCAGGCGAGTAGATAATCAGTTAAGAGGGCGTTCAGGAAGGCAAGGAGATCCTGGTAGCTCGCAATTTTATGTTTCTTTAGAAGATGAGTTAATGCAGAGATTTGGGGGAGAACGCATTAAATCAGTTATGAGTTGGACTGGCATGGAGGAAGATTTGCCAGTTGAGAATAAGCTGATAACTAAATCGATTGGTGGGGCGCAAGTTAAGGTGGAAGGATATCATTTCGATATCAGGAAGCACCTGCTTAATTTTGATGATGTTTTAAATACCCAGAGAGAGATTATATACAGCGATCGTCAGAGGATTCTTAGGGGTGATAATCTGAGGGAGCGTCTTTTGGGTATGGTCAGACAAGAATTTGATGATCTGATCAGGCAATTTCTCCCATCGCGCCATAGTGATGATTGGAATGCATTAGGGTTCATATCTGAATTGCAATTGATATGTGACTTACCCGACGAGATCAAGAATGAAGAACAACTAATTACTTATCGCAAAGATGCTGTCGAAAAAATCCTAGCAGATCATGCTGAGTCCGTTTATTCTGCATGGGAAAATGCATTAGGGGATGAAGCTAGAGAGGCGGAACGTCTTCTGTTGCTGAGGGCGATAGATTTTCATTGGGTTCAACATCTGACGACTATGGAAAATCTTAGGACAGGCATAAGTCTGCATGCTATTGGACAGAGGGATCCGTTGGTGATGTACCGCACTGAGGGCCACAAAACATTCCAGGAGTTACTCCAGCGCATGCAGCACGACGTAGTACATACACTTTTTCATGTAGATGTGGGTCAGGAAGCTAGGGCAAGCGGCAGGCGTGGTAGTTCAAGCAAGACTGTGACTAATAGTGCTCGTGTCTCTCCTGGTGGCCCTAAGATAGGTAGGAATACCACGTGTCCTTGCGGCAGCGGGCGTAAATATAAGCGCTGTTGTGGCGCGAATACTTAGCGACCTTTTTTAAATAATCTTAAAAGTAGTGGCTCCGGTTTTGGTGAGGCCATGGGTAAGCCTTTCCAGTCATCTGCCAGATAGGTTTGTGGATCTTTCTGGAAAGCTATTCTGCATCCAGGGGCGCAAAAATAATAAGTTTTATCTTCGTGATCGAACGATCCCCCAGAAGGATTTTCCGTATCTACTTTCATCAAACATATAGGGTCTATGGCATCAGGCAACTGTAAGTTCCTTTCAATTTTGATATTTGATTATCTGGTTGCTCTTAAGCGTAGTGAATTTGTAACTACTGTAACTGAGCTTATGGCCATTGCACAAGCAGCTACTATTGGGTTGAGGAAACCAGAATCACCAATCAAAAAATACATGTAAGTAGGAACGGATCCGTATAAGTTAAATATAGGATATAGTAATCCCGCCGCTACAGGAATGAGCAAGATATTGTAGAAGAATGCCCAGAATAGGTTTTGTTTTATGATGCGTATTGTTGAATGGCTTAACTCCAGAGATTTTCCTACCGATGTTAGGTCGTTTCTGATTAATGTTATATCAGACGCTGCGACCGATATATCGGACCCTGAGCCCATAGCAATTCCCACATCAGCTTGTGCTAACGCTGCGGCATCATTAACGCCGTCGCCCACCATTGCAACAATCCTCCCCTGAGATTGCAAGTCTTTGATTGCTTGCACTTTATCAGAGGGGAGAAGTCCGGACCGGACTGCAGGGATGCCCACTTCATTCGCTATGCATTGAGCGGTTTCAGAAGTGTCTCCCGTAGCGATTTCTATCTCTAATCCCATATTAGCCAAGGCAGCCACGGCATGTGAAGAGCTTGGTCTGGCTGTATCCGCAATTCCAATTAGTCCTAAGCATGTGGCATTTTCAGAGACGTATATTGGCGTTTTCCCCGAGCTCCCCAAATTTTGCTCGTTTGTATGCATATGTTTGATATTAATATTTTCCGAAGCCATCATCGCTGCGTTACCGACACAAATAGTTTTAGCGTCGATATAGGCTTTTACTCCAAGCCCCTGAAAAGATTCAAATGAATCGGCTTGATCGATAATGATTCCTCGATTAGCAGCGGCCTGGAGAACAGACTGGGCTAGAGGGTGCTCAGAATATTTTTCTGCTGAAGCCGCCATGGATAATATGTAATTAGAGTCATAGTCGTGATCAGGAGCAGGAATGATATCCGTTAATGAGGGTTTGCCTTCAGTGATAGTTCCAGTTTTATCTAATACGAGATAATCTATTTTATGCAGTGTCTCCAGTGCTTCAGCACTATGAATTAATATCCCATTTTGAGCGGCCTTGCCGATACCAACGATAATTGCTGTGGGTGTAGCCAGTCCCAGAGCGCAAGGACAGGCTATTATAAGTACTGATACTAGTACAAGCGTGGCTACAGTAATTTGCGGATCGGGTCCTAGAACCATCCAAGAAAGAAATGCTATAAGAGCTACTATGCCCACAGCCGGAACGAAATACGCTGCTACTTTGTCTGCGATTCTCTGGATAGGAGCCTTAGAAGCTTGAGCCTCTTCGACTAGTCTTATTATATTCGATAAGACCGTGTTGGAGCCTACTTCCGTTGCTCGGAACTTGAAGTACCCGTTATGGTTTAGACTGGCTGCATATACAGGATCCCCCTTTGATTTGTCCACGGGGAGACTCTCGCCGCTTATCATGGATTCATCTACGCTTGAGTGCCCTTCCACAATTTCTCCGTCAGCTGGAATACCGTCTCCTGGTTTTATGATTATTAGATCATCTATTTTGAGGAGGTCTATAGAAACCCTAGTCTCTTGCCCGTCGGTTTCTATATTCGCAGTTGTCGGCTGCATCCGAATTAATTGACTGATGGCTTCTGATGTTCGGTTTAGAGACCGAGATTCTAAATATCTACCAAATATTACAAGTGTGATAATAATTGCAGCCGTGCCAAAAAACAGATCATCATTAAGGCCGGATAATAACAGTAATTGAGGAGATACAAAGCTTAGTGCAACTATGAATGAACTGTACCCGTATGCGACACTAGTACCAAGCGCTACTAGAGTGTGCATGTTCGGGCTACCGTGCTTCAACGCCTTTATTCCAGACGAATAAAACATCCATCCTGTCCAGAATTGTATCGGAGTTGCTATAGCCCATATAGAGAGTTTATAAGCTGGGATTGTCTTTAAATATGTGACCCAGGGGAATAGCTCAAATGATACTGTGAATATTAGGAACGAGCCGATTATTGAGAAGATTAATCGGGATTGAAGATGTTTTGTATGGTCGGTGCGGTCCGTATAATTTTCTCTAAGGTCTAAGTTGGTGGTATTCGCTTTATATCCGGATTGTGCTACTGAATTCTGCAGATCGTCTATGTTAAGCAATCCTGGGACGAATTCGACTGAAGCATTTCCTGTGGCTAAATTGACGCTAGAGTGAGTAATTCCCGATACGGTGTTCAAAGCGGCTTCAACGTGGCTCACACAGGCCGAGCAAGTCATGCCTTCTATGCGAATCATTCTATTCTCTGTTCCGACTTGATAGCCAGCATTAGAAACGGTCTCTTGAATTAGAGATGTTGATATGTCTGTATCCATCCGAATTAAGGCTCTGTTAGTCGCTAGGTTAACTGAAGACTCGACTATCCCATCGATACTGGACAAAGCAGCCTCGACGTGGGAAACACATGCTGCACATGTCATGCCGTTTATTGGGATACTGACTTGCTTATTTGATTGATTTTCCATATTTGCTTCGCTCTTAACGTCATTGTAATACGGTAATTGCTTTGTGTGCTATTGATCCAGTGTCCGAACTCCTTGACATATCAAAGGGTTAGTATCAGGATTACACCTACCTAGATTGTGAGGCGCCCTGCATGTCTAAGTTTAACTTACAGCCTAACTCCATGGTGTTTGCTGGTAAAAACGTGCACTATGCTTGGTTTATAGTTCTTGCAGCTGCTGTGATGAGATTAGCCACTTCGGGAGTTAGGACTTCTTCCAGTATCTTACTCCCTGTAATAGTGGACTTCTTCCATTGGAGTTATGGGGCCGTTGGGATAGGGTTTTCACTACAATGGATTGTCTCGGGTTTATTTGGACCTACCGCAGGTTGGCTAGGAGACCGGTACGGTGCTCGATGGACAATGGCTATTGGTGGGGTGCTATTCCTGATTGGAATGGCTGCAACTGGGATGATCGGATATATGGGTTCTCACTTGTGGCAGTTTTATCTATTTTTTGGTGTTATCGTCAGTCTTTCAATGGCTATTTTTCAAGTTCCCTTGACTGTTTCAGTAACCTTTTGGTTTAGAAAGCGTCTCGGTGTAGGCATGGGAATCTTACAATCATCTCAAGGATTGGGTCCTCTGGTTTGGGGGCCGATAATGTTGCTCATACTGAATCAATTGGGTCTTTCATGGGCATTCATATTACCTGGAGTAGGTGGCGGGTTAATATTATTATCCTTGGTTTTTGTCTTTTATAATGAACCGGCGGACATTGGGCTACGGCCTTTCGGAGCAGATGAGAGCGAACCGATTCAAAAATCTCAAAAAGGTGAAGCAGCCAAGGTTCGGACAAAAACCTTCCTTCATAGGGCATGGAGGACACCGGCTTTTTGGAACCTTATAGGAATTCACTATTGGGGTTGTGCCGGGCATGCCATTATCCTAGTTTATTTAGTCGCAATGGCTGTAGATAGAGGCCTAAGCCTCGGAGCGGCAGGCGGAGCATTTGTGACTTTGTCTGTCACAAGTACGATTACTCGTTTCGGGGTTCCAATAGCAGCCGACAGCATAGGAAGTAAATGGGTGATGGCTACCTGTTTCTTCTTACAAGTTCTTCCTATCTTTATATTGTTTTTCGCTACTGAAGTATGGATGTTTTATGCCTTTGCTGTCCTGTTCGGGATTGGATTCGGAGGGGAGATGAGTGCATTCCCTATAATCAATCGCCAATATTATGGTAGAGCGCCGGTTGGGACTACTTACGGATGGCAAATGATGGGTGCTGGGCTGGGAATGGCTACTGGGGCAGTTTTGGGCGGTATTCTTAGAGACGTTACGGGAACGTTCACAGCTACAATGGTTTTGTCATTAGTTCTTAGTGCCATTGGTGTACTTTCAATAATCCTTTTACCTACTACCCACAAAGAGCAAGTTCCTGACTGGGAAGATTTTCTACCAGACAATGCGGGAGCTGGAGAATCTCAGACCTCTCCAGCACAAGGTGATTAGTCATCACTCACATAAATAAAACTGCATGTGTATGGATTTAGGAGGCTAACAGTGTTGGATTTTATTATCCGTAATGGGCAAGTTGTCACACCATGGGGAGTTGGTGATTGGGATATAGCTGTTCAAGGAGAGAAAATAGCGGCTGTAGCTGCTAATGGAACTATGTCCGATGAAACGGCTAGGATAATCGACGCGACGGGCAAAGTTGTTGTGCCAGGAGGGATAGAGCCTCATGCACACATAGCCGCTCCGATTATGGGTCCAGGTAATTTAACTACGGCTCCTCCGCCCGAAGTCAGTAGAGCTGCCTTATTTGGTGGGACGACTACCTTAATGGATTTTGCAATTCAATACCCTGGAATAGACATACCGGCAGCGATATCTGAAAGGACCGATGTATGGAAGGGGAAATCCTATGCAGATTATGCTCATCACCTAATGTTGCTAGGAGATATTCCGGATCCAATACTAGAATCATTGCATGAACATATAGAGGACGGATTTGCCTCTGTAAAAATATTTACAACAAATATCAGGCCACCAGAAATGTCAGGAGAACCAAGAATGGTCCGGATGGGACATTTGCATGATCTGATGGAGCAAATACAGAGAAATAACGCGATGCTGCTAGTTCATTCCGAAGACGATGATATGGTACAACACATGTATCAGAAATTGGCACGAGAGGAAAGGAATGAATGGTGGAATATGCACCTTGTTCACAGTAATGAGTCCGAAGATGTGTCATTTAGAAGGGTAATACGAGTGTCTGAATGGACGGGGTCCCCGGTTTATTTTGTTCATGTCAGTGCTAGACAGGGAATTAATGCTATTGGTGAGGCAAGGTCTAACGGTCAAGCTATTTATGGCGAAACTTTACATAATTACTGTTGTTTTAATGCGGAGAATTATAAAGAAGAGAATGGTATGAAATACCACACATATCCCTCACTTAAATCTCCTGAAGATCAAGAGTCTTTGTGGAAAGGTATTGTTCAGAGTGGTCTCCATACAATGGCAACCGACGAATATTGCACAGATTGGAATCTTAAAATACAAGGCAAGACAGTCAGGGACGTAACCGGTGGACACAATGGGGCTGAAACCCGTGTGGGTGTGACATATAGTGAAGGAGTTTCACGGAGAGGTATGTCGCTGCAGCGATTTGTTGATATTACCTCGACGAACGCGGCGAAGATTATGGGTTTGTATCCACGAAAAGGAGTAATCGCTCCTGGCAGTGATGCGGATATTGTCTTCATAGACCCGAGTATACAAAGACCATTGACAATGAATGATTTTCATATATCTGATTACAGTATTTGGGAAGGCTTTCAAGCTGCAGGTTGGCCTGTGATGACGATGTTGAGAGGCCAAATAGCTGTCGAGAATGGTGAACTTAAAACTGATATAGGAACAGGGAAGTTCATACCTAGAAAAGTCCAGCCTGACGTAGTAAACAGACCTTCATGCTAATTGCAAAATAGATTGGTCTCGTCGGATTTGGGTTGGCCCGCGTCAATCCGCATATGTGCTTGTCTGTGTGGCTCAGTGGTTATGTAAGCTAATCCTTGATGTATGTATCAATGGTTAGTAAAAATGATTGTTGCATATGGGTTATGAGTGAGGGGATTTGATCGCTACTGCGGAAATGGTAAATACAAACTAATGAATAATCCGACAAAACAAAAATCATCTACCACTAAGCCTCGCGTATTTTATGGTTGGTGGATAGTTTTAGCCAGTCTCGTAGCTGATGCTATGAAACACGGAACTTTCAACAGAGGATTTACTGTTTATGTTGTTCCAATCCAGGCAGAGCTTGGAATAAGCACTGCTGCAATAGGATTTGCTGATAGTCTTGGCCGATTAGCAGGTGGTATTCAAGGCCCTTTGGTTGGGTATTTGACTGATCGATTCGGTCCGAGAGTCATGTTGATTTTTGGTGGAGTGATGTCTGGGGTCGGTTTTATGCTCCTAGCTTTCACTCAGAGCTACCTTTCTTTTGTTCTGATATTCCTTGGAATGCTATCAGTGGGATTTCGATCCGGGTACAACAACGCTTCAGCGGCAGCAGTTAACAATTGGTTTAGGCGCCGTAGGGGTTTTGCGATGTCAGTAGTTTCTATTGGAAACGGGCTTGGAGGACTTGTTGCACCTCTTACGGCTTGGCTAGTTGTTGCAGTTGGATGGCGTCCTGCGGTATTCATTTCGGGTGTTGCGATAATAGTAATTGTGCTTCCGTTGAGTATTGTCATAAAACGGACTCTTGAAAATATAGGCTTATTGCCAGATGGGGATATGCCGATTGACTCATCTGACCAGCCTGCCGACAGAGACGTAGAGCAGCAAGTTGTATCTTCAGGAGTCGTAGATGATGTTGAATTAGATTNTACCGCTAAAGAAGCTATGAAAACTCCATCGTATTGGTTGTTAGTTGCCGCTACTGGATTACGGAACACGGTCCATTCTGGGGCTACCTTTATGCTTGCACCAGTAGTGATCTGGTTTTTGCAGGGATCTGTTAATAACGATGATTCTGCAGCTATTCGAATGTCGGCACTGTTCGTTGGTTTGGTTGCGGTATGTATAGTTTGTTTTGGCCCTGTGGTCGGCGTATGGGGCGACAGATGGTCTAGAAAGCACTATATAAATAAAAAGAAAGTTAGCTCTGTCTGTATGATTGTAGGCGCAGCTTCGTTTTTGTTTTTATTAGATCAGAGTGGGAATCTTTGGCAACTGACTATTTTCGCGATCATGTTAGGATTTGCGGAAAGCGCCAACTCACTGAACTGGGCACTAATGGGTGATTTATACGGTCGTTCCGCATATGCGACTCTTCGGGGATGGCAGCACTTACCCGATCAGTTATTGTCCATGTGGACTTCGGCCTGGATGGGGCTAATCTACGATTTTACAGGCAGTTATTATTGGGCATTGGTACCGCTGGTGATCTGCTATCTTCTCTCGGCTGTAGGTTATTGGATTATTCCTGTCCCTAAACTTCCTGAGCGGCTAAGAAACCGTATCTCGGAAAATGCATCTTGAACGACAGTGGTTAGCTGATAATCAAGGTTGATACACTAATAGAGTGGGCTATAGTCCGAATTTTTCGGCCGCTTGCTTGAAACCATCTAGTGACCCTGCAATTACGGAATCTTCTACACAATAGGATATTCGGAAATAGCCAGGGGTCCCGAAACCTGTTCCTGGAACTGCTAGTACGTTCCATTCCTGAAGTGAGTCGACGAACTCAACGTCATCTTCTATGGGAGATTTTGGAAACAGGTAAAAAGCTCCTTGGGGTTTTACCACCGAGTACCCGAAATCTTCGAGGCTGGAATATAACAAGTCACGCTTACGCTGGTAATCTGTTGCATCAACACTAACTCCTTGCAGGTTGCGGACTACGTGTTGCATTAGCGCGGGGGCGTTTACAAATCCTAAAGTCCGATTGCAAAAAGTGAACCCGTTGGCTAAAACTTCCCGATCTTCACACGAGGAGTTCACCGCTATGTATCCAATCCTTTCACCTGGCAGCGCCAAATCTTTGGCATGTGACGTTACAACTATGGAATTTGAGTAGTAGGGAAATACATGAGTGTACTCACTTTTTTCGAATAGGATCCTTCGGTACGGTTCATCGCTGATCAGATAGATGTCTCTATTGTGGTTAGATTGGTATTTTTCTAAGAGAGCTGCTAGAGACTTTATTTTCTCTTGAGGATAAACCACCCCTGTTGGGTTATTTGGTGAATTAATTATTATTGCCCGAGTTCTTGGTGTAATAGCTGATTCAATTTTATCGAGGTCGGGTTGGAAATTATCGTCGGTCGGTACAACAACGGCAACCCCTGCATGGTTGTCAATGTAATATCCGTATTCGACGAAATAAGGCGACAAAATTATGACTTCCTCAGTAGGATTTAATATAGTTTTCAGCACTACATTGATCGCAGCCGCTGCACCGCACGTCATGACTATGTCATTGGGTGAAATATCGACCCTCGTTTCTGTTGTTAATGTGTTTGCAATGGCCTCACGAGTTTCGAAATAACCGTTGTTGGGCATATATCTATGCATACCTTTCAGCGGATTTTGAATCAAATTTCTTAGTTCGGTTTTGAATAATTCTGGCGGTTCTATTACAGGATTGCCTAAAGATAGATCAAATACGTTTTCTTCACCGTATTGCTGTTTTAAAGCTATGCCGGACTCAAACATTTTGCGGATCCAGCCACCTTGCTCCATATGAGAGGAAATTTTGTTGGAAACAGGCATAATTACTCCGGTAAATAATTAGTGCTAACATAATAATCTAGGCACAGTAATATTAAATTGGTAAGAGATGAAGTGTCAAAACACCCCGAAAGCAACTTATAGATTTTCCAAATGCAGCTCCATGACGCGGCTAAAATTTGTAATAAAGCTCTGTTCTACAAGGGATTTTTCGACTTGTCCTTGAATAAGAGTTTCCATTGATGTTACTTGTCTGCCTACAATGCCACATGGGATTATATTATTAAAATAAGATAAGTCAGTTGATACGTTTAAAGATAGTCCATGGGTTGATACTCCCTTACTTATCCTTACACCAATGGCTGCGATCTTTGCATGATCAACCCATACCCCAGTCAATCCGCTGATTGTAGTAGCTTCGATACGGAAGTCCGACAATGTAGAAATAATAATCTCTTCTAGTGCTCTAACGTATTTTAGAGGTCCTCCCCACGCCCGAAGATTTATAATAGGGTATGCAATGAACTGTCCGGGGCCGTGATAGGTAATCAATCCCCCTCGATCCGTTTCTACCACCGGTATTTGTAGATCGTCAAATTGTTGTTGGCTTAGTAAAAGGTCACTATCCGAGCTCAGGCGACCTTTTGTATACACATGATTGTGCTCTGCTAGTATCAGGGTGTTTGGAATTTTTCCTGTTCTGACGTCATGTGCAGTTGCTACCTGAATGTCCCAAGCTTCCCTATAATCGAGTCGTCCCATGCTGATGACTTGGAAGATGGGATTATCGGTCATATTCGGTTAATAGACTGGAGTATCAAGGTTTATTGACTCGATGCGACGTTTTATGGACTGCAGGAATGAGCTTGACTCGGCTCCGTCGTTGATCCTATGGTCGAATGACATACATAGGTTCATTATGGAACGTATAGCAATGCCATCTCCTACCACGATCGGTTTTTTCTGGATAGCTTCGGTGGTCAGTATTGCTGCTTGTGGATAGTTAATTATTGGTTGTGAAATGATTGAGCCTAGAACCCCGGTGTTGTTAACAGTGAATGTTCCGTCTTGGACATCTTCTACGCTGAGTTTCTTGTTCCTGACTTTAAATGTGAGATCACTTAGTGCGTGTGCTAATCCGACTATACTGAGTTTGTCGGCATCTTTGATGACCGGAACAATCAATCCTTCAGGTCCTGCCATTGCCACGCCAATATTAATTCGGTTCTTTAAAATTATGGTATCGCCACCCCATGTTGCGTTTAAAGTAGGATTTTCACGTAAGGATTCGACAACCATTTTTATTATGAAGGGCAAGTATGTAAGCTCTACTGCCTCTTTTTCGCTAAAGTTTTGGCGGTGGGCTGATCTGGCGTCTACGAGGTTTGACACATCAGTTTCTATAGTACTCCATGCATGAGGAATCTGGTTGACACTTCTCACCATAGCTTCGGCTATCATTTTTCTGATAGGAGTTATTTTCAGGATAGTGTCTTCATTATTTGCCAAATCAGATGCGTTAACAGCAGGAGCCGGCTGTGGCATAGATATGCTAGCCATAACGTCATCTCGAGTAATGCGACCACCGACACCAGTTCCTTGGATCGTATTTACATCTATATTGTTTTCTTGAGCTAACCGACGGACTGCTGGTGATAGTCTTTGGCTATTAGATTGTCTTTGGCTTTGTATTACAGTGGAATTACTACTTGCAGGTGTTGATATAGGTGTATCTGATATCGTGGGCTCCCCGTCTGGTCCACCTCCGGTTGGTCCTACGGGAGCGACGTTTTTAACCAAATATCCAGTTGTGCCAACCGATGACGATGCTGGTTCTGGTGGGGGCTTCGGTTCTGACGGTGCTGGAGAATCATCTGTCTCAAATTCGGCTATCGGGGCGCCCATCGGGATTGTCTGCCCCTCTTCCGCTATTATGCGTGAAAGCACTCCAGAGACAGGGGATGGCATTTCCATTGTTACCTTATCTGTCACTATTTCAACAAGAGGGTCGTATCGTTCGATCTGATCACCAGGCTTTTTAAGCCATTTTCCAATCGTACCCTCGACTACGGACTCTCCTACATGCGGGAGCTCAATTATTAGGGCCATGGATTATCACCTGTGTTTAATTTAGTATTGGGCTAGTTGTCGTAAGGCTGATGCCACTTTGTCAGTGTTTGGAAGGTAAGCCTCTTCTAAGCTTTGCGCAAATGGCATTGTCGGGATATCTGGTCCGCATAATCTGCTAATTGGGCCATCGAGGTATTCGAAGGCTTGATCTGCGACTATAGCTGCTATCTCCGCGCCCACCCCTCCGGTTAAATTGTCCTCATGCACAATTAGGATTTTCCCAGTCTTTTTGACAGAATTTATTATAGTCTCTGTATCTAAAGGCCTTAATGTTCTGAGGTCAACGACTTCAACGTCTATATCTTCTTGAGAGAGTAATTCAGCTGCTTCAAGGCAGTGATGTAGCATTAATCCATAACTGACGACAGTTATATTACTTCCTTGGCGTTTAACATCTGCTGGTCCGATAGGAATAGTATATTCTTCTTCGGGTACTTCCCCCCTAACTAATCGGTAGCTCTTTTTGTGCTCTAAAAATATTATTAGATTATCATCCCGTATAGCGGATTTAAGTAATCCCTTGGCGTCGTATGGTGTTCCTGGGCTTACTACCTTTAATCCTGGCACGTGAAAAAAGAACGACTCGACGTTTTGCGAATGGTATAGTCCGCCCCGAATCCCGCCTCCGTACGGGATTCTGACGACCATTGGCACTGACAATTGGCCATTACTACCGTACCGTGCTCGCGCTGCTTCACCGATTAGTTGATTTATACTAGGCCATACGAAATCAGAAAATTGAACTTCTGGTATAGGCCGCATACCCTTGAAGGCTGCTCCTAGGGCTACGCCCATTATAGATGCTTCAGCTAGCGGCGTATCTATTACTCGAGACTCGCCAAATTCATCAATGAATCCCTGTGTCGATAAGAATACTCCGCCCCGTTTTCCTACGTCTTCTCCCAGTACGAACACACTATCGTCCCGTCGCATTTCCTCTTGCATAGCGGATCGAACTGCCTCGATTACTGATATAACTGCCATAATAATTTACTCTCTACCCTGAAGGGCGTTCTTGACTTAATCTTTGAATAAATGATCGAACATTGTTGAGGGATCAGGAAGGGGTGCCTCTTCACCTTCGTCCGTAGCTTGGTTGATAGATGCTGTTGCTTCTTTGGAGATTGTATCTATTTGTTCTTGATTGAGGAACCCCTGTTCAGTCATGTATTGCCCCATTGTGATAACGGGGTCCCTTTGTCTTATGTTGTCAACTTCGTCAGCTGGTCGATATCGTTTATCGTCATCGTCTGTTGTATGAGGCATGAAACGTTCGAGTTTCATCTCTAAAAGTACTGGACCTTGACTACGTGCGTGCGTTATCGCTTCTCTGGTTGCTTCATACACTTGAATAATGTCCATTCCGTCTACTACAACTCCGGCGAGGCCGTACCCTTCAGCCCTGTTAGCGACATCAGTGATGGCCATTTGCGATTTTTGCGGCACAGAGATCGCATAATGATTATTTTCACACAAGAAGATTACCGGCAGTTTGTGTACTCCGGCAAAGTTCATAGCCTCATGTGTTTCCCCTTGACTAGAGGCCCCGTCACCGAAATACACGATTGAGACGGTATCATCTCCCTGCATTCTAGAAGCTAACGCGTAGCCCACGGCTTGTGTAAGCCCGGCTGCTACCACGTTAGATAGTTGGATGATTTTATGGTCTAAATCAGCTCCTTGAAGTGGGAATTGCCTGCCATTACTGTATGGATCACCTTCTTTGCCCATGAATGATTTCATTACTTGGGCTGGCGTTAATCCTGCAGCCATTTTTACAGCCAGGTCTCTGTAGTAGGTGAACAGGAAGCAATCACCATCTTTCTCGGCAGCTAGCAGACTGCCTAGCTGCGTCGCTTCGTGGCCTTGAGAAGAAGCGGCGATTGGCACTTTGCCTTGACGATTCATCATCCATATACGTTCATCCATTGTTCTAACCAATACCATTCTCTTGTAGTAATCGACTAGATCATCAACAGTAATTCCTTGCGGGAGACCAGCATCTGATGTTTTACGGGAACGAGAACTTCTCGTGGAAGGGTTCTTGGCCCCAGATTTAGGTTGAGTCATAGCTTCCTCGAAGTGCATCGATTGAGAGCCAGGAGTACTCATGAGAGCTAGGAGTACTCAGCTGTACAGTAGCTTTCGCATTGTGCGCAATTATATACGCTTCTTTGTCTAGGTCGCAAACTGAAAACGACCTGGTTTCCGCTGTAGAATGATATATGTTGTGCTAAAAAGCGCTCTGTGACGCTTGACACCAAAATTTCGTTGTGATAATTTTTCAGGTGGAGTTAAGGTATATCCGAACTATCTCAGTGTTTAGGTGGCAGTGACGACGAAATGCCTCTTGTAGACCCCCACGCGCTTACAAGTGCCGACTGGATAAACATTCACAATTGGTTAACACTTCTCTGGATTTTCCTTCCTCTAATGATAGTGTTCGCTTTTTCTATGATGATTGCGCATGGATTTATACCGTCTGGTGTAGCCACGGGTGATTATCCAGAGGGTTTAAGTAAACTCAGGTTGCCAATCACTATTGTAGGGCTATTGGCCTTGGCGGCTGCTATAGTTTTCTTCATATTGGCTTTGTCTGCCACTTGGAGCACTATTGGATTTTTCTGGGATAGGCATTTTGTATAGAAGTGTATTAGGAAACGATCGTTAAATGAAATTGGGCGTTAACATAATACCCTTGGCATTGGTTGGATTAGTTGTCACTATAATTGTAGCTTTTCTAATATATGTTTTGGCCACCTCTTGGTTTTCGAATGCTCCATTTGGTTTGTCAGATGCACCTCCGCAGCCGATACCATTCCCTCATACGGTTCACGCTGGCTCGGTTGAGCAAGGCGGAGCAGGGATACAATGTGAGTTTTGTCATCGTAATGTAACAAAGGGAGCGGCGGCGACTGTACCTGCAGTAGAAAATTGTCTTTTCTGCCATAAGCAAATCAACGCAGAAAACGATACAGGTGAGACATCAGCTAATGTCGAGCAAATTCAAAGGGTTGTGGACAAATATCATGATAACAACCCGATTAACTGGGAGAGAGTTCATAGGCTCCCAGATCACGCTAGGTTCGTTCATGAGGCACACATACGCTTTCTGACACAAGGCGAGTCGAGGATAGTTACTCTGCCAATGGGTGACGAGAAGCCACAACAATTACCGTTGTCTATAGGAGAGGCGTGCTCGGTTTGTCATGGAAATGTAGCGGGAATGATTGAAGTTCAGCCGCAAGAAGGTCAATCTCTGAAGATGGGTACATGTTTGGATTGTCATAGGCAGACCAACGCTTCGACCGACTGTACTATCTGTCATAAGTGATATAGGAATAAGGCATAGCCGTATGAAGTTAACGCGACGAAATTTTCTGGCATGGGCAGGGCTATCAGCTGTAGGCGCTGTAGCCTGCGATGTTTTTGGAGAAGACAGGCGTGAATTAAAGGTTCAGAGCCCTGTTATGCAACCGGAGGACTTGGTAAAAGGTACGGACAACTGGTATGCCACGTTGTGCCGTCAGTGCCCCACTAATGAGGGAATTGTTGTCCGGGTAATGGAAGGTAGGGCTAAGAAGGTTCAGGGCAATCCAGAGTACCCTGTAAATCTTGGAAAGCAGTCTGCTAGATGTGACGCAGGTCTTCAAGCACTCTACCATCCGGACAGGTTGGCTGGGCCAATGAAGAGAACGGGAGCTAAAGGGTCCGGAGATTTTACAGAGATCACGTGGGATCAAGGTTTGGATGCTCTCAAGGCCTCTCTGGGAACTCATGGAGATGGGTTACTACTTATTACTGAGCCAGTTAGAGCGCACTCGGCTATGATAGCTGATAGGTTTGCAAAAGCATTCAATGGGACTCACTTGGGATTCGAGGCGTTCGACCAAGGCGTATATAGGACAGCAGTGAAGAGTGTGTTTGGACAAGATACACTCCCAGATCTTGATATTGGCAGTTCCCATTACCTCTTGTCATTTGGCGCTGATTTCTTATCTACTTGGGGGTCGCCTACAAGGTGGTCCATTGGATACGGCGCGTTCCGAGATACTAGTAATGGCGGGCACAGAGGTACTCACGTGCATGTCGACCCGAGATTTTCTATGACAGCGTCTAATGCAGATAAATGGCTTCCGATTGCCCCCGGTGTTGAAGGTCACTTAGCTCTGAGTATTGCGCATGTCATTATCTCTGAAGGCTTGCAGGCTGACGGTGTTGATATAGATCGGCTGACGGCCGGACGAGGGGCTGCTGCTCTTAGTGCATATGCTCCAGAACGAGTAGGTCCAATGCTGAATCTGCATGAAGATATCCTTCATGGTCATAGTGGAGCGGATTTGATAAAAGAGCTAGCTCGAGAATTTGCTAGCCATACACCCTCGTTAGCTATAGGCGGAGACAGTTCTTCAGCCTATAGTAATGGTCTGTTTAACGCTGAGGCTATTTACGCTCTCAATTATCTGGTAGGTAGTGTAGGAAGCCAAATCGCCTTTAGCCCTGAAAGCCCATTTTCAGATCTTCCTTCTTCAGCAAATGTAGGAGGATTAGCTGATTGGTCAGAGCAGATAAGTAATATTAGAAATGGCAAAACCCGGCTTGTAATGATTCATAACGCCGATCCTGTCTACGGGCTGCCAGAATCTTCTGGTATGGGTGAGGCACTTTCCAGTGACAGCGTCTTTGTAGTCAGTTTCTCCTCGTTTATCGATGATACAGCAATAATGGCTGATTTGATCCTTCCTGATAGAAATTATTTGGAAGACTGGGGTAGCGACATTCCCGAGCCTGGCCCAGGTCATCAGGTGATAGGCATACAGCAGCCAGTGGTGAACCCGCTAAGTGAATTAGACCCACGTAGTTTTGGGGATGTTTTGCTTGCTGTAGGTCAAGAATTAGGGAAAGAATCCGATTTACCATGGGCTAGTGTTAAGCAGGCCCTTAGAGAGACGTCAGATTCCTTGTACGATATGAACAAAGGATCGGTATCCGGGTCGACAAAAGACGTTTATTGGAATTCGATGTTGCGAAATGGCGGCTGGTGGGATGAATCGTCCGATCCGGTTACGGTTCAGGCACCTTCGGGAATACTAAGTGATATAGCTTCTAGAGGGTCAGAGGCAAAGTTCTCTGGCAGTGGGTTTTATCTGATTCCATTCCTGCATAACACTCTGTTGGATGGAAGAAACGCACATCTCCCTTGGGCTCAGTCTGCGCCAGACCCAGTAACATCGATAGCGTGGCAGACATGGGTAGAAATTAATGAAAAGCAAATGGAAAGTTTGGGAATACGGGAAGGTGATGTAGTTTCTTTGACGTCGAATGCGGGTAGAATTACAGCTCCTGCCTATCCTAATCCGGGTATGCCGCCAGATATTGTAGGCGTCCCGTTAGGTCAAGGACACAAGCATGGACCGGATTACGCTACAGTGGGAGATGATAGAGATAGCTCTAACGTCATAGACATTCTGTCGGCCGTCCGTGTTGATGGTACCCGGTCAATGGCTTGGGCTTCTAACAGAGTTCAAGTGCAGAATACTGGAGATAGCGTCAGGGTTACCAAGCTTGAAGGCGAATACGAAAGTAGGGAAATCGGTAATATAATCGACAACAATCCAGGTGAGGAAATTATCAAGACGACTACCCCTGGACAACAAGGCCACTAGGAAACTTAGGTCTGGTTAAAATATTGAGCGGTCAGAGGAAAAATGGTAAGTAATCGAATAGATCATAAGTGGGGAATGGTAGTAGACATCGATAAATGTACAGGCTGCCAAGCCTGTGTAATGGCATGCCAGGCAGAGAATAACATTCCACTTAACACTAAAGATACATTCTTGCAGAAACGTGTCAATGAGTGGATTCGTATCGAGAGATATTGGGAGGGTGAATATCCCAACGTGAAAGCTCGGTATATCCCAGTATTGTGTCAGCATTGTGACAATGCACCGTGTGAGCCAGTCTGTCCCATGTATGCGACTTATCACAACGACCAAGGTCTTAATGTCCAGGTGTATAACCGATGTGTCGGAACTAGATACTGCATCAACAACTGCCCATATCAGGTCCGATTCTTCAATTACTGGCATCCTGGATGGCCGGAAAGACTGGAAAATCAGCTTAATCCAGATGTGACTGTGAGGAGTCGGGGAATAACTGAAAAATGCACTTTCTGCGTCCAAAGGTTAAGGAGGGGCGAGTTAAAGGTTGAACGGCAATCAGGAGGTCGCCTCAATGATGAATCATTAGAAAAGGGGAATTACGCTCCTGCTTGTGCTCAAGCTTGTCCGTCATCTTGTATAACTTTTGGCGACCAATATGATGATAACGCAAAAATCAGGAATTATTTCGACGATGTGAATGCTCACGACATTCATCATGAACATGAAAGAGAGACTCCTGGGTATCGGTTAATGGAAGAAGTTAATACAAGACCTAACGTTATATATCTCAAGAAAGTTGATCAATATCCTTTAGGTGAGGGCGACGGCCATGTCTAGTCATGCAGAGAGTCATTACCCTCACGACATGTGGGTATTTCCTGACGCACAGTCTGCAACGCAGGATGTCGCTAGTAAGACTGCTTCCACGCCCGGGGTGTTAAAGCTGGGAATAGCGATCGCTGGAGTTTTGGCAGTCCTTGGTATAGTGGGTTTTGTATTGAGAATGACCACTGATGGCTTCGCAGACTATGGCGCATGGGGCTACTATGCTGCTATTTTCTCGTTCATATTTATTATAACTAGTTCAGCTCCCTTGGTGGCGGTAGCTTTCAGGCTAACGAAAAGCCACTGGAGAAGACCGATATCTAGAATATCGGAATTATTCGCATTGGTTGGCGTAGTAAATGTAATATTGTATATCCCTTTAATATATCTACTGCCGCCAATTAACAATCCTCATTTCGTTCCAGGAATGCATGGCGAATTACAGATTCGAAAGACCATTTGGATGGAGGTCCCATTTGGCGCTCCGCATTTGTGGGATTTCTTAGGAATAATTTCCCTGGCTGTCCTAAGCTTGGTTATATTGTGGGTGTCTGTCGTTCCAGATCTTGCAGAAGCTCGTTTCAGCACGAATGGTTGGCGTACAAAGCTATATACGTTGTTGGCCGGTCACTGGTACGGGACAAAGAAACAGTGGATCCATCAAAAAATTAGTCTTGCGCTTTTGGGTGGGTTGTATTTCATGATGGTCGTGTTCGTGCATTTTTTGATCGTCAGTGACTTCGCAATGAGTTTGATACCTGGGTGGAAAGACTCTATCCTGCCACCCCTGTACACTGTGACAGGGTTCCAGTCAGCGCTAAGTATTATTTTGGTAATAGCATTTGCCATGAGGAAGTGGGGAGGGTACGAGAAATACTTTGGTATTTCGGTTTTCTGGTCGGCTAGTAAAATACAGATAGGTCTGACCCTACTTTGGACATACCATCTGTTCGCCTTCTTTATAACGCTTTGGTATGGCCGCATGGAATTAGAACAGAATATTTTGAGATACCTGATGTTTGAGTCGTACTCATGGATTTTCTGGCTGAATGTTATATTTATTTTCTTGATACCGTTTTGGATTCTAGTCTGGAATCCAATAAGAAAAACGGCTTGGGGTCCCGCCCTCGCTGGGATATCTATACTCATTGGTAATTTATTGTTCCAGATTAGGATATTTGTAGGAGCATTTAATGCCGGGGATATATACCATCTCGGCCTGTTTAGGGTGCCACCGCCGGTATTTCCTGACCTGTGGGATATATTCATAGTATTAGGCGGTATAGGCCTAGTTGGGTTCATATATTTAATGGGAACAAGAATCCTTCCAGCTCTGTCAGTGTGGGAAGTCAAGGAAGGCGCCATGTATCAGAAGATGGATACATTATATAGAGGGAAATATCTGGTCTTAGCCAAACCAGAATAAATAGGTTAGAAATATATAACGTTTACTTCTCTGGTATTAACTAAGAGAGGATACGAGGCATAGGAGCCAAAAATGCAGGAAGGTAGAGTTCTACCCGCCGAACAAGTTAATAGAGATTTGCTCCGATCCATTTTGGAGACACCCAAATGGTTTTGGCCGGTAGTTGGTGTACTTGGCCTAATAGTACTTATCGCTGCGATAATTATTGGCTATATGATCAATCGTGGTCTCGGCATCACAGGCCTTAACCGCCCTATCTTCTGGGGATTCTTTATCACCAACTTCGTATTTTGGATCGGTATTAGCCATGCAGGTGTTATGTTATCTGCTATTTTGCGTTTAGCTAAGGCAGAATGGAGAAGGCCTGCGACAAGAGCGGCGGAAGTACTGACTATATTCTCGCTTATGACAGCTATGATTATGCCTATCATCCACACAGGGAGACCTTGGCGGATACTTTACTGGGCTTTCCCTTATGATTTCGCTCGTGGGATATGGCCAAATGTACGGACACCTCTGATTTGGGATCCTAGTGCGATTCTTACATATCTGACGTCAAGCACTTTGTTTGTATTGATAGCCCTAGTGCCAGATTTCGCAGTATTAAGAGATCGTACTACTGGGATACCGCACCGCATATATGCGCTCTTGGCTATGGGATGGGAAGGTAATGCGAGGCAGTGGAAACTGCAGATCATAGCGGGTGTCTTATTGTCTGCTTTGATACTACCCGTTTTCGTTTCCGTCCATAGTATTGTGTCGTGGGATTTCGGCATGGCAGTGGCTGCTAAATCGTGGCATTCAACGGTGTTTGCGCCTTATTTTGTTGTGGGAGCAGTTCATTCAGGGGTATCCGCAGTGGCGTTTGTGTTAATTTTGCTGAGATGGATGTATGGTTGGCAGGATTATATCCGCCACGAACATATCGACGGTTTAGGCCGGCTACTAGTTGTAGTCGCGACTGGTTGGTTTTATTTCTTCGTCATGGAAGTAATATTCGGGATATATGGTCGTGAAGCTGATGAAATAGCTGTAAGGAGTTTGCAGTTTATCCAGGAACCGTTCCAAGCGTGGACAATTATATTTATAGTTACCACGTACTTTATTCCTGTCGCTCTCTGGTTAACGCGGCGTGCTCGTAGAAATCTGTGGATAATGTCGGCAGCTTGTATATCTGTGAATATAGGCATGTGGCTTGAGAGGTATTTGATTATCGTCCCTGGTCTGGCTAACCGTACAGGTTTTACGTTTAGCTGGAATAGTTATGTGCCCTCCGTTTACGAGGCTATAATAGTGGGAGCAACGTTCGCATTTGTATCGATGCTGTTGTTATTGTTTAGTAGAGTGTTCCCTCTAGTACCACTGTATGACATAAAAGAGGGCGATATACTTAAGAATGAGTCCGTCAAGATCGGTAGGCGTGTTGTTCCGGCAGTCTTTAGAGAAGATTAGTTTTAGGAAATTTAACGAGGTAATCGTATGGCTAAAAGTCCTATATTGGGTTTATTCAAAGATGCGAACGCGGCGGCAGACGCTGGCGATGCTCTTAAATCGTCAGGTGTATCAGAGAAGGATATTGATTTTCTCACTGATGCCCCTTATCCGGAAGGAGCATTTGGAGAGCGAGATGAGAAGCATAGACTGTATTTATTTCCGTTCATAGGAGCTACTCTCGGCTTGTCTGCTGCGATTTTGTTAACATCCATGACTCAATTGGCCTACCCGTTGGTTACCGGAGGTAAGCCAATATTGGCATTACCTGCAATGGCAGTAGTAAGTTATGAAGGGACTATGCTGGGGGCGATTTTATTCACTTGTTTGGGGGTAATTTTCGAGTCGAGGCTCCCAAAATTGAAAAGTGGATTGTATGACACTCGTATAACTGAGGGTTATATTGGTGTCCTAGCAAGTGTTGAAGATGGAGACTTGGATCAGACAACCGGTATCCTTAATCAAGCAGGCGCGGTGGATGTGAAGACTGAAGGATAACGGTCGGAACATCGGATTTATATTTAGAAATTGGCAGAAATAATGAGAATGACCAGTCTTAAGCGAATTAAAACAATTTTAATGGGTATATCTATAACTACCGTGTTGCTTACGGCTATGGGTTGTTCTCAAGGTTCATATCCAATCGATATCTTCTATGAAATGCATTATCAGGATTCCTATAAATCTCACGAACCACCTCGGTTGAGCGTTCCTGACTCAGCAGTGCCATGGTATGATGCGCCCAAGGCTACATCTTTTACTGATGACGCGAAGCACATGTATGACGTTAACTGTTCTATGTGTCATGGAATCTCTGGTCAAGGTGATGGGCCTGTGCTTAGCACTATGACGAGTAAATACGGATATCAACCCGTGGTTACTCCTGATCTAACATCAGACCAAGTTAAGGCTCTTGGAGTAGCTGGAGTCCAGGGTTTCATTGTCAACGGTCTTCAGGTGATGCCGAGTTTCGCTAAATTGATGACAGAAGAAGAAATGGTCCTAACGGCTAATTATGTTGTTAATTGTATTCAAGGCCAACAGCCCGAGGCCTGTAAGTAATTACTGGTCTAGTATTTCATAATCGCCAAAGCTATGTTGCGTATATCCTGATTGTAGGACTGGGCATTGCACTGCAGATTTAATCGGAGCGCATACTCTGTTGGTCTTCTTAAGACGTGCTCAATGCAGGCGCGATATATTCCTCTACTTCTGATATTACTGAGCGCTTTCATATTCGTACATCCTCTACACGCACAGTCCCCAGAGCAAGAACTTTCTACTGTGGAATATGATGAGAAAGAGGCTTATGCGATAGACGGGATGATAATGTGTCCAGTGTGTCCGGCTGAAACTATAGATCAAGCCCAAGTCCCACTAGCTCGCCAGATGAAACAGATCATTAGGCAGAAATTGTCAGAGGGTCAGACTCGGGAACAGATACTGGATTACTTTGTTGACAGGTATGGTGAACAGATATTGGCGGCTCCGAAGAGAGAAGGTTTTCACCTGATAGCGTGGGTTGCCCCAATTTTTATAGTATTTGGAGGATTATCCCTCGGAATATTTGCACTAAAGTCTATGAAAAATGTTAAGGAAGACGTAGGGTTACGAAATACAATTTCAGGTGACAATGAAGATCGGAATAGATACCTAGGGATTGTTGATCAGATAGTCTCCCAAGATCATCCCAGTGGCTCTAGTTTAGAGGATACGATTAATTCTGTAAGGGAAGATGCCGATCGTGGGTGAATTAGGGGCGACTACGTTATGGATGGCGATTTGTTTAGCCACTTATTCGGGTGCCGGTTCTATTGTAGGCAAGATATTCGGTATTTATTTACTTCTGGAGAGTGCCAAGAAATCTGTTTATTTACTAGTGCTAGTCTTGGGTGTTTGCACTGCTAGCTTAGTAGGTCTGTTCATTACTAGGGATTTTTCTATCGCATATGTTGCAGGACATAGCAACCTGGCAATGGACCATATTTATACATGGGTTGCATTTTACGCCGGTAATGAAGGGTCGTTGTTATATATCGCTTTTATATTATCGGTGATGGCGGCTTTAGCAGTTAGGTTCGCTCCAGCCAGGGTGCGACCGACATTGCCATTTTCAACAGCAATCATGATGGTAGTGTTGGTGTTTTTCCTGGTAGTGATGGCTTTTATGGCTAATCCATTCGCAAAATTACCTATAACTCCTCCAGACGGCGAAGGAATTAATCCGCTATTGACACACTTTGGGATGTTTTTCCATCCCCCTGCTTTGATGGCTGGCCTGATAGGGATAACGATACCGACAGCTTTTGCTCTTGGTGGAATATTAGGAAAGCAAACGCGTGACGAATGGGTGGAGATAGGAAGGATTTGGGGATTAGTCATTTGGTTGTTATTGGCTAGTGGACTTCTATTAGGATCCTGGTGGGCGTATACGATATTAGGTTGGGGTGGATTTTGGTTTTGGGACCCAGTAGAAAATGCTGCTTTCATGCCTTGGTTGGTACTAACCGCATTTATTCATTCTATAATGGTACAAAGGCGGCGAGGTATGTTCCGCATGTGGAACATAGTAATGATTAACATAGCTTTTTCTCTCGCTCTGTACGGAATGTTCATGAATAGAGGCGGACCTGTGCCTTCTGTTCACTCTTTTGGTGCATCTTCTTTGGGATGGGTATTCCTGCTATTTTTGGCCTTTGGGACTGTGGTTCCATTTGCGATATTCTTCTGGCGGTTCAATTTATTGAAAAGTGCTCGGGCGCTTGAATCTATGCTTTCTCGTGAGTCGGCTTTTTTAATGAATAACCTTCTGTTACTGGGAATAGCGTTTGTTACTTTATGGGGTACTGTATATCCGTTGATTTCGAAATTAATAACCGAACAGGAAATAACTATTGCACGTCCATTCTATGATCAAGTTAATGGACCGATAATGTTAGCCCTAATTATGCTGATGGGAATTGGACCTCTGATACCATGGAGACAGGCTAGTATTGTGATGTTGTGCAAATCACTGATGTGGCCATTTATAGTTGGGTTTATAGTTGTCATAATAATGATTCTAATAGGTTTTACGAAGATATATCCTTTAATTGGATATGGTATAGCCGGTATGGTAACGACTGGAATCGCAATCGAGTGGGTTAATGGTTGTAGATCCAGGAGAGTAGCATTTCGCGAAAGCTATCCGGTGGCATTCGTGAAATTGTTGATGGCTAATCGTCCTAGGTACGGTGGATACATTGTTCATTTAGCTGTTGTAATGGTGCTGCTGGGCGTTCTAGGAGCCTCATTTTTTAATATCCAAAAAGATGTCGTATTGGCACAAGGCGAGTCGGTCGATGTTTCGAATTATGAGGTCAAATATGTAGGAACTAACGTTGTATCACGGTCAGATAGAGTTTCATATCTAACAGATGTTGAGGTATCGCGTGATGGGCAATTTTTCAAGAATATGACGTCTCGTCGGGATTTCTATCCATCATTTAATATGGCTTCTACCCGTGCGGCTATACACAGTACTCCTATTGAAGACTTCTACATAGTACCTAGTGAAAATATGGCAGATGGGTCGGTCGGCATACGCATTTTGGTGAATCCTATGATCTGGTGGATGTGGGTCGCTGGCCCGGTTTTCGTTTTTGGAACAGTAATAGCTTTATGGCCCGATCACAGAAGATCTATTACTAAGCCTTTATGAAATATGAGATCTAAATTTTTCTAGCACATTGCTATCGGGATAGGCGTGATATTTATGGCGGTTTTTTTATCTGTATTATTAGGACTGTTTTGTATAGGAGTAGTGGTATATCCATTCTTCAAAAACAGATATTTTCCAAATATTAGTGATGCTCTAATTGGCTCTACTGATTCAACTTCAGAGTTAGATAATATATTTCGGTCCATTCGCACGCTGCAGTTGGAATACCGCATGGGAAACATATCGGAGGAAGCGTTCAATACTGAACTTGATCAATATCGAAATGACGCGGCTACTTGTATACAGCAGATGGAAACTGAGCGATCCAGTGAATTAGAAACTGGCGTGGAGCATGAAATAGCTCTCGCCCGGCTCAGATTGCAACATTCTGACGATAAACTTGTGGGTGAAACGGAGTCTTTTTAGAGAAACAATGCATTGTAATAGTGGTATAAAACGTTCATTGCTGTTCTTTTCCGTTGGTTTGTCGTGTCTCGTGCTTATTGGGATTTTCACCATGGCACGGGTATATGCTCAGAGTCCGAGTGTCATTACCGGGCTAGTTGTTAATGGTACGAATGATTATGCAATTGACGCTGGTCTTCCGGTCTTCTTGTATTCCTTCAATAATATGGGCCAAGACGTTACCACATATGAGTCCCTGACTAATGAGGCCGGTAAATTCGTATTTGATGATGTGGTTCTTGATAATGGTGTGGGCTATGCGCTAGGTGTTGATTATGGTGGAATGAGTTACAGCGTGTTGTTGGCTGAAGACGACTTGTTAGAACCTATTGCAATAACTATATACGAACCTACTCAAGACCTAGCGGTTATTTCTGTAACTACCCATACCTTAATCATTGCAAATATAAATGAAAAAGATCAGATGATTGAGGCAGTTGAGTTTGTTAGCTTATCTAACACCAGTAATTTCAGCTTGATCCCAGACCTCAATACCGTGGGTCAAGGCGTGTTTAGCTTTTTGAGATTTTCTTTGCCCGAAGGGGCAATAGATCTGGACTTACAATCGGATTTGGTAGGTGGTCAAATCATACCAATGGGTACAGGATTTGCTTTGACGTCGCCAATTGCTCCGGGATCACATTCAGTGACGTATACTTATAGGTTTCCATACAGGGGAAATACTGCCACAGTCAAACAAAACCTGATTCAAGGTGCGAATTTGTATCAAATTTTGATCCCGAAGGACGAAAATCCCCCAAAAGTAACGGGACTAACGGAAGAGTCTGAAATTAATATTGAAGGCATTGATTATATTGTTTGGGAAGTACGATCTCGCAGTCCAAAACAGGGTCTGACTATAGAAATAGATAATTTGCCACAAATGGGAATAGTGCTGAGTCTATGGAATAGGGTACTACAACCGACATTTTGGTATTGGGTTATGCCCATTTGTGTTGGTAGTGTATTGGTATTAGTTTTAGTTTATTCAATCTATGTTGGCATTAAAGGTAAAATCATTGGTAATACGAGTGATTTTGGAGATACTAGGGAACAAATTATAGAAAAAATAGCCCTACTTGATGAAAATGCTATGACAGGTCAATTGAGCAAGCGTGAGTATGACCGCGAACGGCTTATATTGAAGAACCGACTTTTACAAATGACAGATAGTGGGGAGGTTAGGTGACGGTTCGGATATTGTTAATGATCGGTGTAGGCGTGCCAGTAATTGGTATATTGGGCTTATTAGTTTGGGCTTCTTTGCCAGGATATAGTCAGCCAACTGGCTTAAATCGAGACTTTAAAGCTGTTGCTGTCGAACCACGTGCCGCTAGTGATTTCAATCTAACTACTATGGACGGTCGAAATATAAGCTTAGCTGATTTCAAAGGAAAAATTGTATTGATTGATTTTTGGGCTTCTTGGTGTGAACCGTGCAGGTATGAAGCTCATTTATTGAATGATGGTTATAACGCATATTCTAATAACAATGTGGAATTTATAGGAATAAACATTTGGGATAATGAGTCGTCCGCGGAAAACTTCGTGGAGGAATTTTCTGTGCCCTACGCAAATGGAATTGATGTTAGTGGCAATATAGCGATTAATTATGGGGTTGCCGGTGTGCCTGAGAAATATTTTATTGATCAATATGGCTACATTCAGAAAAAGTTCCGAGGTCCTATTAGCGAAGAGATATTAAGTTTCACTATTGATGAACTGCTATCTGAGGGCTCGTACTGATAGAGCAGAGGATATATGACATGTCTAGCCAGGCGGGAGTAATAGTAGCAATGGACTGGGGAGGTAGCTGGGCGAGGACGTCGGTAGTCAATCACGCCGGAGAACTTATGTGGACTATGCGAGTCCCTACTCCCCAAGGAACCGGGTCTGAGAATATGCTAAGGGTAGGAGAAGAGGCATTATTAGAGGCGATCAGATGGTGCCAATCAACACCCATTCTAGGCATAGGAATAGCAGTTGCAGGGCCTATAGATGTGGAATCAGGTATATTTTACACCCCTCCAAATTTACTAGAGCTCAATGGTATTTCTCTTATTGAAGCCTGGCAGGATAAATTTATTTACCCGATACATATTGGGAATGATGCGACCTTGGCCGCCCTCGCTGAATATCACCTTGGAGCCGGATTGTGCCAGAGAAAGGTTGGGAGAGACGTTAAAACACTGCTTTATCTTACTATAAGCACAGGTGTTGGAGGCGGAGTGATCGACCGGGGTAATATTTTATTAGGTGCGCACGGTATGGCCGCAGAAATAGGTCATATTAAGATTGATGCCAGTTCTTCGGCCGATCTGTGCAATTGCGGAGGTAGAGGATGTCTCGAGGCTCTTGTCTCAGGTACAGCGATTGCCAGAAAAACCGTTAATGCTCTATCGAATTTTTCTGAGACAACGATACTAAACGATATCGATATTACAAGACTTAGCTCTCAGGATGTTTTTACGGCCTATAGTGCGGGTGATAGTCTCAGTGAAAGGATAATCAACGAAGTTATTTCTGACTTAGCTCGCGGAATATCAGATTTGATTCATAGTTTCAATCCTGATCTAGTGGTTCTTGGAGGAGGAGTGACGGGAGGGTTATCAACTACAAATCTACTCGGAAACCTTAAGTCTCAAATATCGGATTCACTAATGAGTGAAAGACACAAGGACTTTGAAATCATGTATGCGCAACTAGGAGATTCATCAGGGATGATTGGAGCGTCTTTGATGGTGCAATCATCCCTCCAAGATATCTGATTGGTATGTTTAAGCTTTACACTATGTATCTTCCGCCAACTACGTTGAGCCTATCACCTGTGATATAGGCAGAATCATCGCTTGCAAAGAATAAACAAGCGTTTGCGATATCATCAACCGTTCCTTGTCTTCCCATAGGGATTCCTTTTAGATGTTCAGAAGACCCTCGGTCTAGTTGTTCAAACTCCGGATACCATTCAGGATTTAGTCGTTGAGTGTCGGTCGATCCTGGATTCACCATATTAGCTCTAATATTGTACGGAGCCATTTCTGCAGCTACGGCTCTCAAAAGACCTAACAGTCCATGTTTCGCAGTAGTTACTGATGCGGTTTCTGGACGACCTGTAATTGCAGCTTGTCCTCCTAGAGCAATAATGCTGCCGGACTTTCTTTTTTGCATATCTGGGAGAACTGCTTTAATTAAATAAAAAGCAGGAAAGAGGTTGGTACGCATAACCGTCTGCCATTCTTCATTCGATACATCCAAGATTGGCTTGTGAGGACGGATTGCGACGTTGCTAACTAATACATCAATCTTTCCGAGAGAATTAATTCCTTCTTGAACCATTTCGGAGCATTTATCGGGATCTGATACGTCCCCTAATATGATATGTGTTTTGACTCCTAACTCGGCGCATGCGGAAGCTACTTCATTCAATTCGTTCTTGCTAGATCGTGTGTTTAATATTAAGTCAGAACCTTCTCTAGCAAATGTTAATGCTATTTGCCGGCCAATATTTCGGCTGGCGCCTGTAATCATGGTAGTTTTACCTTCTAAACGCATATAACCTCGTCATGTATATACACAGTTTTATGATTGAGACTAATTGTATCACTGATATTTTGTCTATCTTGACCGTAATGCGGGATGATGCAAAAATTGGCCAACTAGTTGTATAAAGGGGGCTATATGAAATGGTGTAGGTTTGATTCCGGTGGTCACGGAGTTTATGGAATCATAGATGGAGATACAGTTGTAGAAGTTTCAGGGAGTCCGTTTGATACTTACACAAAGACGGATAAGAGCTACTCGCTGGATTCCGTGAAATTGTTAGTACCGGTCATTCCTCCGACGTTTTATGCGGCGGGGATTAATTTTAGGGAACATGTTACAGAGATTGCTCATCTGCGCGGAGAAGAACCACACTTTCCTCCGGCAGCCGACGTTGGATATAGAGCTAATAATGCTCTAACAGCTGACGGAGAACCAATTATAGTACCATCTGATGCTACCGAAGTCCTTCAATATGAAGGAGAATTAGTTGCCGTTATAGGCAAGCAATGTAAGCATGTAACAGAAGAAGAAGCATTAGATTATGTGTTTGGGTACACAATCGGAAACGATGTAAGCGAACGAACGTGGCAGCACGGAGACAGGACATTGTGGAGAGGTAAGAATACTGACACCTTTAAACCAATGGGCCCTTGGATAGTAACAGACGGTATTGATCCGGAAAATTGCAACGTGAGTATTAGCCTTAATGGTAAGGTTTTATATCAATACAATATGTCTGGGGCAATTTTCAGTGTTCGCCAATTCATAAGCCGTATGAGTCAGTACCTGACATTGTATCCAGGGGATGTATTATGGATGGGTACAGACGGAGCTCAGGAAAACATGAAAGATGGCGATGTGTGCGATATCACTATAGACGGTATAGGGGTTCTCAGTAATCCAGTTCAATGGCAAAAGTAATATAAAGCCGGACCTGTCTTATTGGACAGGTCCGGCTTTATATTAATCTTCAGGGATTTCAAATCCAGTCTCGGCAGCCCATGCTTGGAGTCCTCTCCTGAATGCAAGTGCACCCATAGGTGCTATTACTGCTTGAAGGGATTCGAGTATTTCTTGTGGTGTAGCCCCCTCTTGTAAAGCGACCCGTACATGAGCTTGGATCTGTTCTACATCAGCTCTTAGAGCTGCTTCCACTACTATCTGCAATAATTCCTTTGTTTTTCTGTCTAGGGTGCGTTGCCCGGTGTAGGTTGCTTCAATAAAAGCGTTATATTTTTGTGCCCATTCTATGTCGGCTATTGCCATTATCTTGTGCATTTCCAGGGTGTATCCACGATTTTGAGCAGTCTTGTCTAAAAAATCTTTCCCTTGTTGAGTGGACATTATTAACTCCTCTTTCTTTGTAGAGTGGTATTTCGGAGATTGTATCTCTTACTTGGAGTAATTTCATCTTGTAAGGTCAATTTCTTTGGTACACTAGGGCAAATACTTAATTAACTGTACTAATAGGTGTATATGATGCCTTCAGAGCCCCAAGGGCAGTATTTCAGCCGACAAGACGAGTCAAATGACGAATTTTTCTATTCCCAGCCAAGAAAAGTAGTCCATATTGACGATAATGCTATCCAAACAGTGAGTGCAGTGTTCCGTGATTTTATCCCTGCCGATTCTGTTGTTTTGGATTTTATGAGCAGCTGGAGATCACATTGGCCGCACGGTCATTTAAAACGAAGATTGGTCGGCTTAGGTATGAACGCCGAAGAAATGTTAGACAATCCGGATTTAGACGAACATGTGATTCATAACGTAAATGAGGATCCTCTTTTGCCATTCGACGATGAATATTTTGACGCAGTCGTTATAACTGTTTCAGTGCAATATTTGACTCAGCCTGTTTCTGTATGCAAAGAGATAAATCGTATTCTGAAAACTGGGGGAGTCTTTATAGTAAGTTTTTCTAACCGGATGTTTCCCACTAAGGCTGTAAGTATATGGAGAAGTCTGGACGATAACGGACATTTGGATCTGGTGTCCAGTTACATGGACTATGCTGGGGGTTTTGGAGATATAAAAGGTGGTTTAGCCAACGCTAAAGATAGCCCTCCTAATGATCCCCTGTATGTGGTAATGGGTACTAAAGTCGACATAAATGATTAAGTAGGACGCTACTAATGGGGAGAGGGTGCGGTTTCCTTACTTAGAGGAGGAGTAGCAGATAGAACCACTACGGAGCTTACTAGTACACAGATGGCGAATAAGAGAAATGGTAATTGATATGAGCCAGTAAAATCGTACATTGATCCAGCTGCTATTGGCCCGATTACCTGTCCAGATAGTTGGGAGCCAATAGTAATTCCTCGAATACTACCTAGATGCAACCGTCCGTAGTACTCGGCGTATGTTAATCTTAGTAGCAAATGTAGGCCACCTATTGCGCTTCCTAGAACGGCCGCAGATATTATTCCCCATCCTAATGTGGTGCTCATACCAGTCCCAGCTGATCCTAGGGCCGCGGCAAGTCCTACGATGCATAACAATACTCTCAAGGGGACCCATCTAGCCATTGTGGCGCTGAATATTTGTCCTGCAGTCTGGGAAATAGCGAATGTACTAGCCGTAAGTACTGCTACAGAGCCAGGTAGACCTTGATGAATAAAATGTGGTACCTGATGAAGGCTGACCCCAGATTGGATAACGAAAACAGCGAAGGAAAACAAAGACAATATCCAAAAAGCCCTGGTGTGAAGTGCCTGTGATACTGTGAAACTCTGTTCCTGCTCATCTATGGGTATAGATGAGGAAAGTCTTGACGTTAGTTCTCCACGTTCTCTGGATTCTGGAGAAAATCCCATATCCTCGGGTCTTCTGGCCATTAATAAAAATGATGGCAACACACCAATTGCCAGAGTATATATTCCTAACGTGCCCCATGCGATGCGCCAGTTCCAACCAATTATTATCATTTGCATCAGAATGGGTAAGCCAGCCAGACCAATTGAGTGAAATACGCCTAGCGCAGCCAGTGCGAATGGACGTCTATGGGTAAACCAGTTGCTTACTGCAGTAGATGCACCTAATTCTAGAGGTCCTGAGAATACAGCTCTTCCAGGAACATATAATGCGTAGAATAGCCAAGGTTGTGTAATAAAAGATATTCCAAGAGAACATATGCCAATGATGGTGGAAGCAAATGCTAGTACTATTCCAGAACCATATTTATCTATTAGCTTACCGGCAAATGGGGATATCAGTATGGCACATACACCTCCCATGCTAATAGCTCCAGAGAATAGTCCCCGCGACCATCCAAAACTTTCGGTCATTGGTACAACGAAAACAGATAACGTCGCCACAGCCATTACTGGTCTGGACGAAAAGGCAATTGTTACGGCAGAAGCGAAGATTACCCATCCATAATAAAACGGCAATCTGTCACTTAATTTAATTCTCCAGGAATTCATAGATCATCTTTGGGTGTATATTCGTGGAGTACCATACCATTGTTATCGGGAATGATGTAACCCTACGTGAACTTATTGCTCAAAGGGTTTAATATGTATTTTATAAGCGTTGGTGTGGAGTTAGAGTGTCAAAAATATTTCGTATAGCACTGGCTCAGATCAATCCGATAGTCGGTGACATAACAACTAATACATCNATGATATTGGACTATGTGCAAAGAGCCCNAAAGTTAAATGTAGACCTAGTGGCTTTCCCTGAATTGGCGATCACAGGGTACCCCCCAGAAGANCTGCTTTTTAAGAAATCATTCATACAGGCTAATGTGGCNGCGATGAACTCGATTGTAGAAGCNTCAGAAGATGTAGCCGTTGTCGTAGGGTATGTGGAGCAAGATGGGATAGATTTGTTCAACTCCGCAGCCTTAGGTTATCGAGGGAGATATATAGATTCCTATAGAAAAATATTCTTACCGAATTATGGTGTGTTTGACGAAGAGAGATATTTTAAGAAAGGCGATGTATGCCCAGTTTATGAAATCAATGGTACTCAGGTAGGTATCAACATATGTGAAGATATATGGTATCCGATGGGCCCTACGGTATTACAGTGTGGAGCAGGAGCAGAGGTAATAATTAATATTAACGCTTCACCGTTCCATGCCGGAAAACGGATTGAACGTGAAGCAATGTTATCTGACCGGTCTTCTACTCACCAAGTCTTCCTTGGTTATGCTAACACCGTAGGGGGCCAAGACGAGCTGGTTTTTGATGGNTCGAGTGTCNTTGTAGATANTGATGGTCACATTATTACTCGAGGTATATCTTTCGATGAAGACCTGATAGTTGCCGATTTAGACATGGGTGTCTATTCTGGTCGCAACCCTGAGAACCAAAGTAGAAACCCGATAACCTCGTCGGATTTTGGTGAAGCAAGAAATGTTTTTGTTTCCTCGTTTGCGCCGAATTCTAAAGCGGAACTCTCAATCTTAAGAAATGTTTCGGAATTGAGTGAAATGGAGGAAGTTTATCATGCTCTTGTAATGGGAACAGGTGACTATGTACGAAAANCGGGTTTCACCAAAGCTGTGATTGGATTATCAGGAGGNATTGATTCGGCTCTTACGTGTGTTATNGCGGTAGATGCTTTAGGGTGCGANAACGTTGTTGGAGTAGGAATGCCATCTCGTTACTCATCTGACGGAAGCATTATTGATGCTAAAGAGTTGGCTGACAACCTNGGTATAGATTTTTGGGAGATACCAATTGAACCCGCACATGTTTCCTTTACCAATATGCTGGAGCCTATGTTTAANGATACGAATCCTAACGTTGCAGAAGAGAACGTCCAGGCTAGAATTCGTGGTAATGTGATGATGACGATAGCAAATAAGTTNGGATGGATAGTTCTCACAACAGGGAACAAAAGCGAAATGGCCATGGGGTACGCCACCTTGTATGGTGATATGGCAGGTGGTTTTGCTGTTCTAAAAGATGTACCGAAGACACTTGTTTATGATTTGGCTCGTCAGAGAAATCAACAAGCAGATGATGGTTTGGTGATACCTTTATCAACTATTGAAAAACCCCCTAGTGCCGAGTTGAGGCCAGATCAGACTGATCAAGATACATTACCTCCGTACGACGAACTTGATCCGATAGTTAAGGCTTACGTGGAAGAAGATTTTAGTTATCTAGAACTTGTGGANGCGGGTTATCCCGAGTCTGTAGTGCAAAAAGTCATTGCTGCAGTAGATAGAAATGAGTACNAGCGCAGGCAATCGCCCCCTGGCGTAAAGATAACCCCCCGGGCTTTTGGTAAAGATAGACGACTACCTATCATTAATAAATACAGTCAATTTTAAGGCCATGTTAGGCTGATACCTCAACTATCATTTCGACCTCCACACAGCTTCCTCGAGGTAAACCTGCCATTCCGACGGCCGAACGAGCATGCCTGCCCGCATTTCCATATAGTTCTACTAGTAGATCAGAGGCTCCATTAGCTACAATAAAATGTCGTTCAAACTCAGGAGCCGCATTTATCATAACGAGAAGTTTCATTANCTNTGTTATGTAGTCCAGATCTCCAATNGACTCTTTTATACTTGCTAGGCAGTTAATTGCTGCTAATCTAGCGGCGTCGTAAGCTTGTTCAACGCTAACCTCCGCTCCTACTTTACCAGGAAATATTAGGTCTCCGCTGGGTAAGAGGGGGAGATGACCAGCAACATATATTGTGTTCCCTGTTCTTTTTGTCGGAAGAAAGTTTGCCAGTGGTGAAGAGGGAGATACTAGTTCGACTCCCATAACTTGAATTTTTCTTTCTATTCNCATCAGTGACACCTATGGATAATAAAAGTGCCCGTTGGGTTAATTATTTAGGCACTTTTATTATGGATATTCAGGCGATTTTATTCGCCCAAATTGATCACAATATTATCTGGAGCCCGCGCCAGTATGACACTGTGTTCTTCATCATAAGGGTTTCCTTCGATATGAGGGGTATAAGGTGGAACNAATAGAAAGTCGCCAGGACCAGCTTCTANATATTCTTTAAAANCTTNCCCNTAATATACTCGTACTTTTCCTGTTAGAACATAGGCAGCTGTNTCCGCTTCACCNTGGTGATGTGGTTGTCCCATCTCGTTTGGAGCTCCTGTGACCATTCCAAACCAGACCTTNGTTGTTCCAGTATCTTTAGTAATTGCTGGTTGTCTAACCATGCCTCTACTCTGGATCGTGTTACTTGGATCTTGGGGGCCATGTACTACATACGGGACCTGTGACTTAGTAGTAGTCATATAATTGCTCCTTCGAAATATTTGGATGATGTTATGTGCCATTGTGGATGCTGTCAAGTTATTGATCGNTTGTGNNCATTAANTGTTTGGTAANANTAACGTTTTTTGCACTGGCTATTGTGTTTAANTCTNGNGATCCNAGAACTCTTCTTCGCAACCGNAGATTTTCATTGTGCAATCGCAAGGATTTTTCTAGATTACCTATAGCTCGGTAACAATTCGCGAGACTNCCTTGCGTTCTTAAACTATCTGGATGGTATGGNCCAAGCGATCGCGATCGGTCGAGCAAGATACTTGTGAAATTTGGTATAGCTTCTTCGTATCTGCCAGCGGCATANAGGCAGTTTGCGAGGCTGCTTCGNCGCCTTAAAGTTATCATATGGGTTGGGCCAAGAGATTTTTCCGATGTGGAAATGTTCCTTTTGAACAACATTATGGCTTTATCAAAATTTTGTATTGCTCTATAACGATGTGCGAGTTTGTGTCTTATTTCAACTGTGTCTACGTGATCAATCCCGTTGTCTTCTTCGCTAGATACTAGAAGCGCTTCTAATTCATGTATGTTTCTTTGTGTGGGCATTCTAGTAATTAAATTCCGCGATGATTTTTCCCATATCCTGGGTATCGTACCCACCTAGAGCGTCNACAGACTCCCGGAANTCTGGACTGTTAATGAGGCTTATCATAGGTTGTAACAGAGTACTCTGGTAGTATTCATCAGGTATTATTAGATCGTAATGCTCGTCCATTACTGGGATGAAATCTAGGTCTAACGCTTTTGCTGCACTCATTATTCCGAGGCCGGCATCTGCATTTCCACCCTGAACAGTAGCTGCAACCGATAAATGACTGAATTCCTCTCTATGGTATCCGTTTATATTCTCATTAGGTATGTTGAGTTCCTTTAACTGGCTATCAAGTAAGACACGAGTCCCGGACCCTCGTTGACGATTGACGAAATTAACATCCGGCCGAACTAGGTCTGTTAGGGTGGTTACATTCTTGGGATTCCCTTTTGGGATAATCAGGCCTTGTATTCTTCCTACTAATCGAACNAATTTCATCGGAACATGATCTAGATAGCGTTCTATGTACGACATGTTGTAAATACCAGTATCTGGATCTAACAAATGACTTCCTGCCATATGGGCCTCTGAGTTTTGTATTGCTCTGATGCCAGCGAGGCTNCCGACGTGTGATGANGCGAATGTAATGTGGGGTGCTATTCGTTTTAACCGGCTGGATATTAGGTCTAATGCCATGTCGTGGCTACCTATGCATACAATAGTATCTTCAATNGATTGCTGGGTCTTGTTTAAATTCACCATAATCTNCGACCCGTAATCTAATCCTTCTGAAAANCTGGGAATTTTCACAAAGCCNTCAGACCTAACTAGGGACATTATTACTCCTGCACCCCGTTGCAATGGTGTTGCCACGGTTTTATTTCCAACCTTCCCNAGTTTAACTCGTAAGAACTCGTCCTCTCCCATTTGNGAATTGACCTTTCTGGTAATAATAGCNGGTATTTGGTTTTCTATGAGNTGANGTCCATTTCCGGCAGAAGTAGTTATTAGGGGTTTTATAAATATTTCAGCTGTTAATGCNGTTGATACGGGATATCCTGGCAGTCCGACGATAGGTTTATTTCCAGCTATACCCAGAACCACTGGATGGCCAGGCCTTATCGCAACTCCATGAACTAGAACTCTTCCTAGTTCTGCGATGACTCGNGCTGTATGGTCATCTCTGCCTGCGGAAGATCCGGCATTTATTATTANTATGTCAAAACGGTCTAGGGCAGACTNTACGCAGTTAATTATCTTATTGTAATCATCGTCAATGGGGCCTAGGGTAGATGGTTCTCCTCCCCATTGCGCAATCAATCCTTTTAGTAATACAGAATTAGAATCGATAATGTCGCCGGATTTTACATTAGTTCCCAAGGGGACTAGTTCGTCACCTGTAGTTATAATTGCTACTTTAGGTTTACCTATTACTGAAATTTGACTAAGCCCTGCGGCTGCGCAAGCAGCCATATCTGGAGGAGTAATGGTATGCCTCTCTGGCAGAATTAGTTCTGTAGCTACTATATCTTCCCCAAGTGGCCTAACGTGTTGGAGTGGAGCTACCGGGTCTGTAATTAAAATTGATGTCTCATTCTCCTCAATTACGTTTTCTATCATCACCACAGCATTAAAGTTATCTGGCATTGGGTCACCTGTATCCACCCAGACTGCGTTGGAACCAATTATGAGCTTTAAAGGGTTTGTCTCGCTCGCTCCTATGGTGTCTTCAGATCTAACTGCCACTCCATCCATAGCTGAAGAATCGTAGGCAGGTGATGATGTGGATGCCCACACAGGGTCAGCGGTAACCCTTCCGAGAGATTCGGTTAGCGTAAGACTCTCTGATAAAGGGGATTTGATCACGTCCAGAATGTAGCACTCTCCAAAGAATATATCTTCTGCTTCAGGCAGGGCTATATCTGATAAATAGTAATTTCTATTGTTGAGTTTAGAGTTTCTGTTATTCATTGTTAGAACAATTTAACTTTTACTGTTTCACCTTGGTATAGACCTGATTTGTCTAAAGGAACTTGGATAAGTCCGTCAGCGTAAGACAAAGTATGAATAAGGTTAGATTTTCCAAATACCGGGTGTGCGAATGTTTCTTCTCCGTGGGATTCCAGTCTTACTGGAATATAATCTTCTCGGCCAGCTGCTGAAGCAATATTCAATGATAGTGTAGCGGTGGTTGTTGTATTCATCGGAGGCTTTATACACCCGCTGAGATGATACAAAGTAGGACTTACTATCAAGTCAAATACTATCATTGCTGAGACTGGATTTCCGGGGAGTCCAAATATGGGTTTATCGTTAACAACGCCTAGTATGGCCGGCTTCCCCGGTTTTAGAGATAGTCCGTGCACGAGTACCCCCGGCTCACCTAAAGCATTTATCACGTCAGCAGTCATGTCTCGAGTGCTTACAGAACTTCCTGCTGAGAATATTAAAACGTCGCAGCCGTGTATTCCCTGTTGGGCTAAATGCAATTGTTCTTCAAAATTATCCTTAGCTATTCCAAAAGACTTTGGGATGCAACCGGTTGTTTCGACCATAGCTGCGATAGTGTGCGTGTTGATGTCTCGTATCTGTCCAGATTGCGGGGTGCTGTTTGTTGGCACTATCTCATCTCCCATAGATAGTAGGCCGACTATAGGTTTTTTTACTACAGTTACTGTTTGAATGCCAATGGCTCGGATAGCACCAATGTCCTGAGCCCGAATGTGTTTCCCTTTAGAGATTACAGAGTCTCCTATGGTTAGGTCTTCTCCGGGAGATATAACATTCTCGCCCACAGCTACCGGTTTCATTACCTCAATGGTGTGTTCGTCGATCCGCTGTGTGTTTTCTACCATTACTACAGCGTCTGCTTCACTGGCTAGCATGCCACCGGTGTATGTTATCGCAGCTTCACCAGTCTTTAGCGAGATTGAGGGAGATTTTCCCATGGGGACTTCCCCAACGATTTCCAAATAAGAAGGTAACCCTTCTGTAGCACCAAAAGTATCTTTGGCTTTTACGGAAAACCCATCCATAGTTGATCTTGCGAAGTGAGGCAATAGTTCGGGAGAGAGTATGTGTTCTGCAGTAACACGACGCAATGACTCTTCTACTGGAATGGTCTCAAAGGGCCTAGCCGCTTCCTCTGGTAGAGACTCCAGCAATATTTTAAGCCCTTGAGATGGAGGAACTACATTGAAAAATTCAGACATTTTTAAAGCTCTACTGGAATTACCGATATTATATGTCTTAATTTTAATATTCGCATATAGCGGGATTTCTTATCCCGTGTCATAATGGGCGGCTATCAGCGAGGTTGAAATATTGACTATAGATAATAGCCTGTCTCCCCACGGTGGAGTATTAATAGAACGAGTGTCGAAGCTGCAGGGTGATGAGCTTGAAAGGGCATTGCGTTTGCCTAGATTAGCTCTACGTGACCAGCTTGCTCGAGAATGCGTGAATTTATCTTACGGTTTTTTTTCACCATTAGCTGGCTTTATGGGATTCAACGATCTCGATTCAGTAACTAAACATATGACTCTGGAGAGTGGATACATATGGAGTATTCCAATCCTTCTCGATGTGTCGGCAGCAGCTATACATAGTTTGGATATTAAAACCGGTAGCGATATTCTTCTTACTTATCAAGATTTGCCATTAGCTATCATGACGGTGGAAGAAGTTTATTCATATGATAAAGACTTTTTATGCCTTAATATTTATGGCACTAACGACCAAGGCCATCCAGGGGTACAAAGAACTCATGAATACAATGAATTCTTTGTGTCAGGACCAGTTACCCTTGTAAACGTTCCTGTATTGAATCCTCCCTTTGACGAATACTGGAAGACCCCCCGACAGCTCAGGAATACATTTTCTCAGTTAGGATGGTCAAAAGTGGTGGCCCATCAGACGAGAAACGTACCTCATTCGGGTCATGAATGGCTTATGAAGGGAGCCAGTCTTGCATCCGAAGCGGAAGGTATTCTTGTAAGTGCTGTGATTGGGGAAAAAAAACTTGGTGACTATATCGACGAAGCGATAGTACTATCCCATCAAGTCTTGCGCGATGAAGGATTTTTTAAGAAAGATGTTCACTATACCTCTACTCTTATGTGGGATATGAGATATGCTGGTCCGCGAGAGGCTGTTTTTCATGCTTTGGTTCGCAAGAATATGGGTTGTACTCACCATATGTTTGGTAGAGACCATGCAGGTGTGGGGGACTACTATGATACCTACGCCGCTCATAAGATTTTTGACGATTTACCGGAATTAGGGATAAAATCTGTCCTAACACTTGAGTGGTGGTACTGTCCTAAATGTGCAGGAGTCGCATACGAGGGATTGTGCGGTCACGGAGATCAAAAGCAAGAGTTATCTGGAACATATATTCGTAGTATAATTCAAGGTGGAGTAGAACCTGCACCGCTCACATTACGACCAGAGGTTTTAGAAGTGGTACGAAAATGCGCAGACCAATACGGGTTTGGGAGTCCCTTCGTTGGTGATGACTATCTAGCTGGTAGAACCCCTGTCATGACTATGCATGAGGTAGATTGCGCTTGTACTGTTTGCACTTGTAGTAATTTAAGCGTGTAACTTATAAGTAGCCCCCACTTTAGTGGGGGCTACTTTTTTAAGAAAAATTAACGGGGAGGAAATCAATGCCGACTTATGTAAATCCGCAGACATGTAACGCTTGTGCTGGAGAACATGAAGGACCTTTATGTGTTTATATCTGTCCGAATGATCTGATGACTTTGGATACAGAACAGAATAAGGGATTCAATCAAGAGCCAGAATTGTGCTCAGAATGTTACGCATGCGTCAAATTGTGTCCTCAAGACGCGATATTTGTTCGAGGGTATTCTGATTTTGTGCCGCTAGGAGCTTCTGTGCAACCTAAGCGTATCGATGGTGGCCTCACATGGACAGTCAAGTTTAGAGATGGTAGGGAACTGCAGTTTACGTATCCATCCCGTAGTACCCCAGTGGGTTCTTCTGACCCGTACAAGGATTTCACAGAAGATAAGGAAAAAGACCTGGCTGGTCAGGGTCTCGCAGGAGAGTCCAAATGGCTAGGAGTGGATGCATTACCAACTCTACAAGGGAATAAATAGGGGGATATATGGCGTTACCTACTATAGAAACTGTTGAGAGCGACATACTAGTCATAGGTGGCGGTATGTCAGGCTGTGGTGCTGCTTTCGAATCCAAGTATTGGGGCGAAGATCTGAAAGTCGTGATTGTTGAGAAAGCAGTTATAGAGCGTAGCGGTGCGACTGGAGAAGGGTTGTCCGCGATAAATTGTTATATGGGTCAACGATATGGATGGAATACTCCTGAAGATTTTGTCCAATACGTGGTTAATGACATGATGGGACTCGCACGTGAGGACCTCGTTTATGATGTCGGCAGGCATGTTGATTCTTCTGTACATTTACTCGAGGAATGGGGACTGCCTATCTGGAAGAAAGATAATGGAGAATACGAGAGGATAGGGCGTTGGCAAATCCCGATACACGGAGAGTCTTTAAAGCCTGTGACAGCTGAACCGGCTAGGAAAGCAGTTGGAAAAGAGAATATATACGAACGAATAGCTATCACACATTTATTAACCGATGCAAAAGATCCTGGGCGTATAGCCGGAGCTATCGGTTTTGGAGTACGGGAAAATAAGATATGGGTATTTAAATCCAAAGCTGTGATTATAACGAGTGGTGGCGCTTCTAACGTGTTCAGGCCACGGTCTGTGAACGAGGGAATTGGCAGAACATGGTACTCGGTATTTGCTACTGGCTCTGCCTATGGTTTGATGATTCCAATCGGTACAGAAATGACTCAAATGGAGCATAGATTCGTTCCTACTAGATTTAAGGATGGATACGGCCCGGTAGGGATGTGGTTCCAGTATTTCCATGCTCATGTGGAGAACGCTCTGGGAGAAGACTATACAGTTACGAGGGATAGTGAACTTAAAAAATACGAGCCATATGGTTCTGCTGTACCTACTCCTACTCCGTTACGAAACCATCAGATGTTCTTGGATATCAGGGACGGAAAAGGCCCTATGTATATGAGGACGGACCTGGCTATGCAAGAATTAGCAGGTGGAGACCCCAAGAAGATGGATAAAGTAAGAGAAGAGGCCTGGGAAGACTTCTTGGACATGACAATAGCTCAAGCGATGACATGGGCATCTCAAAATATTGCACCTGAAGATACTCCCTCTGAGGTAGTTCTCGCAGAGCCGTACATAATGGGTTCTCACTCTGGAGAAGCAGGCGCATGGGTGAGTGGTCCTGATGATTTATCTCCTCCGGAATACTTTTGGGGTTATAACAAAATGACTACCATTAGGGGCCTATTTGCGGCTGGTGATGGTGTAGGAGCTGCTCCGCATAAGTTTTCTTCAGGGTCCTTTACTGAAGGACGTTTGGCTGCTAAATCAGCAGTGAGATTTGTTAGAGATAACCCTGAGCAGGTGAACTTGAGTGATGCTCAAATTAAGGATTTATCTGATGCAATATGGGCGCCTATGGACACCTTTGAAAAGTATAAAGGAGAGTCGACATCTGATGATGTGAATCCGCACTATATAACTCCAAAGCAAGCACTAGTCAGGCTTCAAAAAATCATGGATGAATATGCCGGTGGAACTTCGTCGTGGTATACGGTCAATGGCCCAACGCTGGAGCGTGGAATAGCTTTAATCGAAATGCTACGAGAAGACTTGGCGCATCAAGGTGCCAGAAACAGGCATGAATTACTTAGGTCATGGGAAGTCGTCCACAGAACATGGACTGGGGAAGCCCATTTGAGACATCTCTTGCACCGTAAAGAAACCCGTTGGCCTGGTTATTATTATCGATCAGATTATCCTGATCTCGACGATAAAAATTGGAGAGTATTCGTAAATTCCACTTTTGACTCTTCAAGCAATAAGTGGAACCTTACTACTAAGCCATACAAGCATATTGTCACTTAATTAGGTATTGTTGTGACACAGCTATACGTATAGCTGTGTCACAACATGAACTATCTACCGTAACTAGGCGGTGTTCGTATGAGTTCTACTGGCAACTCGCGTTCTGAGCAACTAGCGGACGATAAACATTTGCCTCGCACGCGGAAAATGGATACGTTCAGTTCTCTCAAGGGGAACCCTCATCATTGTTTTCTTTTCACAGGGAACCTTTTCTCTAATGCTGCCCAATGGTTGCAGTTTATTACCTTGGGGTGGTTAGCATTAGAAGTAAGCGGGTCAATGGTGCATTCGATAATGGCTGTTGCTATACGCGCCTTGCCTACTCTTTTACTTAGCCCTTGGGGTGGTGTTTTGGCCGATAGAATGGACAGAAGACTATTGGCTCTCATCACTGTGGTTGGAATGAGTGTTGTTGCAGTAGTATTTGCGGTCTTAGTTGGGATGAGTTTAATAACAAATGTAGGGTATGTGTATGCTTATACATTGGTTACTGGAATAGGATTCGCTGTAAATCAGCCTGTGAGACAGGCTTTGATTGCGAACACTGTACCGCAGAGGTATATGGCAAACGCTTTAGCGCTTAATGCTCTTACTGTGACATCTATGAGGCTGTTGGGAGCGATCTTGGGTGGTTCATTGATGATTACCCTAGGCTTTACGTGGAATTTTATTGTAGAGGCTGCTTTATATATAGCGACAGCCTTGTTGCTGCTCCCAATGAAGATGCCGTATCGAGAAGATAGTACAGCAAAAGATTCTTCACCGTTGAGCAATTTGCTGGAAGGCATGAACTACATACTAAAGAAAAGGGTTATGTTTCGGTTAATGTTGCTCAATTTTGTAAGGACAGGAGTATTTGCGCCACTGCTTCTCTTGCTGCCTGCGTATACATCAGAGGTTTTGGATGCAGGTCCAGGCATAGGGACGGCAATGATGGTTAGCATGGGAATCGGCGGTGTAACTGCTTCGTTTATTATGTCCTCATGGGGTTTTTTTCTGAGAAAAGGTCTAGTTAGCCTTATAACACTCTGTACCGGGTCTATGGTGTTTACCGTGTTAGGATTGTCATCATGGGTAACTTTGTCTGTGGGTATCATGATCATTATGGGTTTATCGCAGAGCCATTTTATAGTGTCCAACCAAACATTGGTTCAGCAAGTGGTTCCAGATACGTTGCGTGGGAGAGTCTCCAGCGTATGGCATTATGAGCAAGGGCTCATCCCTATATTTTCTTTAATCATTGGATTGATTGCTGGAGTAATAGGAATGGGGCGAACAATGACTATTTACGGTGCTATAGCCGTTCTATTAGGTGTTATTTATCTTTTGGTATTTAAAGATATTCGTCAATTAGATTAGGTGATATATCCTAACTGCGCTGTTGGGTTTTCGTGGTGCTATAATGCAGCGGGTTTATTGCATTTAAGGAGTTATTATGAAGGTTGGATTTATTGGACTCGGGAATATGGGTAATCCAATGGCCACTAATTTGGTTAATGCGGGTCATGAGCTTGTAGTGCATGATTTACGCAGGGAAGCTGCGACTAACTTGTTGGAAATGGGTGCAACTTGGGCGGATACTCCGAAAGAGGCTGTTCCAGGTAGAGATGTTGTTTTCACATCGTTGCCGGTGCCAAGAGATGTAGAAGCTGTAGTATTGGGCGAAAATGGAATTTTGGAAGGGGCCTCTTCTGAAACTGTTTATATGGATCTTTCTACCAATTCGCCTACGGCTATAAGACGTATACACGATATGTGTGCTGAGAAAGGCGTCACAGTATTGGACGCTCCTGTTTCTGGCGGAACGTACGGTGCTGCGGCAGCTACCTTGGCTGTGATGGTNGGTGGTGATAAGTCTGTTTATGATCGTATNAAGCCTACCCTAGATGCNATTGGAAGCCATGTTGTTTACTGTGGTCCAATTGGTAACGGGATGGTTTGTAAGATTTGTAATAATTTGCTCAGTATGGGCATAGGCGTTTTAATGACAGAAGCGTTAACTATGGGTGTAAAGGCAGGAGTCGATTTGGCAACGCTTGCGGATGTCATAGCAAACAGCACAGGNGGTAATAAGAGGCTAACTGATAAGTTCCCAAGATTCTTGTTTAAAGGTAATTTTGAACCTGGATTTGCAACTGCTTTGGCNGCTAAGGATGTTAGATTAGCCACTGACCTTGGTCGGGAATATGGAATACCCATGGAATTNTCCAATCTGGTAGATCAACGGCATGTAGAGGCTATGTTCAGAGGTTGGGGTCCNGAAGATTCGGATGCGGTTTCGAAGATTCAAGAAGAAAAATCTGGCGTGCAATTGAGATTGCTCGACTAAACTTTTACAACAGAGTTAGAGCCGCAATCCCAGCAACGATCATNATTATTGCCCCTAGTTTGACAGCTAGTGTTTTTATTTCAAGGGGCTCGTCGAGTAGTTTGATCGCTGAGATACTAAGTATAGAACCAAATATGAATACAAACACAGGCCTCGTTGCGGTTACNGTGGAGACTAGTGATACAGGTCCAAGCTTTATCGCCGCTACATTTAGCATGACGGCTAATGGAGCAAGTATAAACTCAGCGAGNAGNAACACTATTAGCGTTTGTTTATTGGTCAGGGCTATATACAGTTGTCTAAATGCTCCAGGCCGCCATAAAAATAAAAATATANTGGCCATTCCATAGTTCCTGAGGCTATATACGAACCATAACGGCAGTTCTTCCAGAGCGTATTTGCCGGTCAACAAAGCTAGTGCGGTGAATAGACTTGCNCCTAACAATACNGGTAGCCCTTTGTTGAATCGGATTAATCGNCCATCGCTTGCACCCCACAAGGATATTGTTATAGCTCCAGATACAACAATAAATATTGCGATCCATTGGCCGAACCCAAGAGTTTCTCCTAAAAATACAACTGCTAGTATGGCAACGAAAACAGGGAATGTATGTATTATAGCTGACGCTCGGGAAGCTTCTTCTAATTTGTAACCCCANAACATCATAGCTAGAGCGCCACCCCAGCATAATCCCGACACAATAGCGGAAATAAGACGATCTGGTGGTAGATGTTGCGGAATTCCGGTAATGATAATCGCAACAGTCGCGTATCCGACTAGGGATANCATTACTCCCATGTAGAACGCCACAAGTGACGGCATGTTGTATGATGCTAGCCGTTTATCCAGAACTGTAACAATGCCGAATGTTCCGGCACTTAGTAGTGCTACCCAGATGTAAGCTGTACTCAAGAGGCTATTGAACCAAATATAAAGTAATTTGCATTGCTATTAAGAGGCGTATTATAGCATCTCGATTGATTCTGGCATTGTCGTTACAACATTGATGGCGTATACGTGTAATGTTATTCTAAATTTGTTATTGGGAAGATCGCTTTTAGAGATATGTAAAGAAGAATTCAGGAGCCTTTCATGAAGAGGATGGCACTGAGTGTCGCTCTATTAAGTATATTATTNTTAGTGAGCTGTCTTGGGCGGTATGTCCAGAGGACAGATTTATCGAGTGAGAACGTAATGGTAAACCGTATAGCATATGTTGATTCTTTAGGGATTGTGTATACCGTTAGTGGAGACGGGACNGGTAGGCAGCAAATGTCTGGTTCGAGCTATGTGGGGANAGGTTCATCTGGATCAGTTATGGCTCAGGGTCTANATTTTGAGACTTTTCATTCGTGGCCTACGTGGTCCCCTGACGGAAGCAAGTTGGCTGTTAGTCGTATAGGCATGGGCGATGCCGATCAACCTAGTATATCCATTGTCATAATCGACGTGGTTTCAGGCAGNTCTAGAAATATCGATGATGTAAATGTAGTGGGTATGGTTGCNGAGAACTCTCCTCATTACTTGTATTGGGCCCCAGATAGCAGGCACTTATCATTTTTAGCGTCTACTAGAGTCGGATTAAGTTTATTCATGGTAGACACGGATAACGGAGATATTAATGCGATAGATACGGGTGCTCCCCTTTATTATAGTTGGAGTGGCGATGGGTTATCCATGATAGTACATACAGGGGCTAGTATAAAACTGTTCGAAAATTTGGACTCTGGGATATCCGGAAAAGACCTATCCAGGGCTTCTGGATTCAGAGCGCCAGCTTTCTCTAAAGATGGATCAAGAATGGCGTACCTGTCCGAAACCGATCAAGGTGTCTCTTTGAAAGTCGTCGCATCTGATGATTTGAAAGAGGTAAGTGTTGGTGACTTGGGACGGTTCTCAGCTTTTATGTGGTCACCTACCTCAAATCAAATAGCTATTGCAGATCAAGATGATGACCGGAACTCTGTTTTTAATCGTCTGCGCATATTCTCCGCTGACGGAAACTTGGAAAATATCCTGGTTGAAGAACCGTTTATAGCGTATTTTTGGTCTCCAGATGGCCGTCGTTTAGCATGGGTAGGGCTAGATCTGGAAAATGAAGGTTTTCAATGGAAGGTTAAGGATGTTACTGGTTCAAGCAGCAAAAGCATTTTTAACTTTCAGCCATCCAGAGATCAACTCACTGTTCTGAGCTTTTTTGATCAATATGCTTATTCAAATTCNCCCTGGTCTCCAGATAGTACAAAATTAGTTGTATCAGGAACCAAAACCATTCCTTTCGAACAACGNAATGGGCACACNCCTGCAGGAGCACGTATATACGTTTTAGATGTTGAAGGCGTAAATGATCCGTTGGATATAGCAGAAGGATCCTTTGCTAGCTGGTCATGGAATTGATAATGGTTCGCGTGGCTCTGCTGGCATTTTTGGTAGCATTATTTTCAATGGCGTGTTCACAGGATTCTGTGGAGAAATCTTCTGAGTTAAGCCCGAAAGGTATGCTAGAGCAGGCCCATAGAGCACTGCTCGAACTCGAATATTGCAAGTTTGCGTTGTCTCACTCCGGAGATGGAACCGAACTCTTTCCTGGGGTGACGCTNTCNANCATTGAAGGATATCTGGAATTTCCAGATAAAAGCGAATTTTTAGTTTCTGCTCAACTGGGGAGTATGTTATTGGAGACNAGCGTTGTAATGGGTAANGAACGAGCATTTATGACGGATTTCTTCTCTNGNCAATGGCAAGAAATTCCATCTGANTCTCTTCCCATAGATGTCTTATATTTTCGCGAAGCACTNTCAGCTATTTTAGTTTCTCTAGATGAAGTGGAGTTGCAAAGTGATAGCACAGAAGAGAGTGANCTCGTTACGATAAATGGGACGACTAACTCTAGCGTTCTATCCGATTTATTATCTGGGGCGCTGCCCGACGATACAGTGGACGCACAAGTTGTTCTTCAGAAAGACACTAATATGTTGTCCCAAATTACTCTGACAGGCAAACTTGTGGACACTGANGGCCTAGATATGGTTAGAACACTTACTCTAGATTATATTGATATGCCATTAATCATAGCCGGACCTACTATAANTAATTAGTATGCTGTTACTCCGGTCCAGACACCTGGCTACCGTCGGGNTTATCGTTTTAGTGTCGCTGGGGTCTTTTATTACTGCTCTGGATCAGACAGTAGTAGTTACAGCTTTGCCTTTGATGATGGTAGATCTTGGTGTTTCCGTAAACCAAATTGATAGAGCATCGTGGATAATCATATCGTATTTANTAGGNTATACNGTNGTCATGCCNCTAGTAGGCAGGATGTCTGATGTTTATGGGCATGTTCGAGTCTACCAAGTTGCTTTGATCGTTTTTGCTATNGGTAGTGTACTGGTAGCTCTTTCTGTCACCCTTGGTTGGGTCGTATCCGCCAGGGTGATTCAGGCTGTCGGTGGAGGGGCCACAGTACCAGTCGGCATGGCTATTGCTACACTTGCTTTACCTGCTCGTTTCAGAGGTTTGTCTTTAGGTATAGTTGCAGGTGCCGCCGAGGCAGGATCTATGCTTGGTCCTGTGTACGGAGCAGCTATTCTAGAAATCTCTGACTGGCGATGGATCTTCTGGTTGAATGTACCTCAAGCATTAATTTTGTTGCTACTTTCTATGTTCTTACCGAAATTCGTGAGGAATACCGGACGGGTAGATTACCTTGGCGCGATATTGACAGTTACCGCTCTGACCCTACTAACCCTCGGTTTATCACAGAAGGCGCTTTTCGTCGGCTTCGATCTGATTGGCTTTTGTTTAATATTGGTGGCTATAATCTTTATCCTTATTTTGGTCGTGCATCAAAGATCATCTGACCATCCCTTGGTTCCTGCATTTTTGTTTCGGTCGATGACATTTGTCAGTGCAAATACCGCTCAGATATTTGTCGGTGCCAGTCTTATTCTCGCTATGGTTACTGTTCCATTGATGGCAAATACGGTTATGGGTCAAGATCCAACAACCGGTGCATTGTGGTTATTGCGAATGACTATATTCATTCCTATCGGTGCTGTTGTAGGCGGAATGTTATTAATATGGATACAAACTAGATGGGTTATGTTGGGGGGCTTATTAATAGGCTCATTAGGTTTATTTTTAATGGCGACTTGGAATTTAGAAGTAACAAATATTGAATTGACGACTCATTTGGTAATTTCAGGATTTGGATATGGTGTCGTGATCTCTCCGATTTTAACTGCTGCTTTGAGTGCAGCACACAATGACTACTGGGCGACGGCTGCGTCATGGGTAGTTGTTATGAGGATGCTCGGAATGACCTTGGGCTTATCAGCTTTGTCGGCTTGGGGTGTCAGTAGTTTTGAGATGGCAACATCGGAGATACCTTTTCCGATGCCAGAAATAGGTCAGTCAGTTCCGGAATTTGAGAGACTATTATCTGATTACAGTGGGCAGGTCAAAGTCGCTGGCCTAGCTATATTTCATTCATTCTTCAAATTTGCGGCAATATGTTTGATAATTGCTTTAGTCCCTACTTTATTCATTTCAAAACCGAACGAGGATTCGTAGATGGTTCATTTAAGCAACAGTTTGAATGGCCTGCTCTAGAATTTCTGCTGCTGTGTCCAATTGAGCTTCTGTAGTTGTGAAAGGGGGTACAAATCTAAACACAGAGCCCCCTCTTCGTGAACTGAAAATCAAACCATTTTCGAGGCACATCCTAGCGATTTCCCTACCTGACTCACGGTCTGGTTCTTTGCTATTCCGATCTTTAACCAACTCTATTCCCTGAAGTAACCCTCTGCCCCTGATATCTCCTATTATTTCGTGCCTACTTCGTAGGGTTTCTAAATGATTACGCCAATATGATCCGATTCGGCTGGCAACATCTACCAGCCCCTGTTCCAAAATAATATCTATGCTAGCTATTGCAGCGTTACAAGGCAGTGGATCATTGGAATGTGAATGGCCCAAAACGAAGCCCCCCTCGGAGACTTTCGATTCGATTTCTTCGGTAGTGATTACCGCACTGATCGCTATTCCCCCTCCAAAATGCTTGGAGATAGTAAAAATATCAGGTATAACTCCGTGATGTTCTGCTCCCCACATGTCGCCTAATTTAGCTAAACCAGTCTGAGCCTCGTCTAATATTAAGAGCATGCCTCTCTCGTGGCATTTAGTTTGTAGTTCTCTTAACCAACCTTCTGGTGGATCAATCACTCCTCCTGCGCTGAATAAAGGTTCTGTGATTATTCCCGCCATCGGCCTATCAGCCTGGGCGTCTAATAGGTCAAAGCTAGTATTTAAACAGGTGTAATCACAGCCACCTTTATCTTGGCAGAACGAACATCGGTATTCATATGGTGCTAGAATAGGATAATTTCCTGGAGCGTATGGTCCGTAGCTTTCATGCCACCCACTGAATGTTACTGCTCGGGTGGCATCGCTTAGCCCATGGAAGCTTACAATCGGGCTAGCTACTTCATAGCCTCCGGTGTAACGCTTGGCAATGAGCATGGCGGCTTCATTAGAGTCACTTCCGGATGTGAGAAACATACTTTTATTGAGACCTGCAGGGGTTATTTCCGCTAGCCTGCTGGCTAATATTATCTCCCTGTCGTTAAACATGCTCATGTGGCTGTGGATAAGGTTTTCGCAGCTCTCTTGAATGGCTTGGATTATCTTCGGATGATTGTGACCTAGTGCCCCGCACATTTGGCCAGAATTGAAATCTAAATACTGCTTGCCATTGATGTCTTCGACAGTAGAGCCTCTACCCCTTACAAATATTGGTCCAGTTATAGTATTTTTGTCCATGCGACTTTGAAAACTGAATTTTCTTGCGAGTTCAAGAAGTTGCTCTTCATTCATGTTTTCCATCATGTTTATAGCCTCCTTGTTTATGAAGAGGATTACGTCCGTACTATACATCTTTAGTGAGATTGGCGTACACTGCCCCGTAAAATTGGCTTTGATTAATGTTCGATTTGCTCCTGATATTAGAGCTCATAATAATTGTGGGGTGCCATGGAATATAAAAAATTAGGCCGAACTGATGTAATGATACCTACCATTGGATTAGGAACGTGGAAATACACGGGCGGAATTATGCCTCTTCGACGTGGGGTAGATTTAGGAGCCAACTTAATTGATACCGCTGAGATGTATAAGACTGAAAGTGCGGTTGGTGATGCTATTTCTGGTATGAGAAATCAGGTTTTTATTGCCACCAAGGTGTCTGGCAGCCATATTAAATATGACGAGATTATGCGCGCAGCTGAACGTAGTCTTCGAGAGCTAGGAGTGGATAGTATAGACTTGTATCAGGTTCACTGGCCTAATTCCAGTGTCCCAATTGGCGAAACTATGCGCGCTATGGAAGAACTAGTCGATGTTGGAGTTGTAAAGCATATTGGAGTTAGTAATTTCGGAGTCAGGGAGCTAGAGGAAGCGAGAGGGATGATGTCAAAGTATCCAATCGTATCTAACCAGGTTCTCTACAACCTGAATAAAAGGGAGATTGAACGGGACTTACTATACTATTGTTTGGAAAACCATATAACAATTTTAGCGTACACGCCACTAGCGAGCGGCTCTCTCAGTAAATCAGCGAACATAATGGGAGGAGTCAGAAAATTAGTGGGGAAAAACGACCTTAGCCCTGGAGGGGTTCTTAACACTATATCAGCTGAAGTTGGAAAAACTCCCGCTCAAGTTGCCTTGAATTGGTGCACTGTTCATCCTAACGTTGTAGCGATTCCGAAAGCTAATACGGTTAAACACACTGAAGAGAATTGTGATTCAGTCGGCTGGTATCTTAGTGAAGAACAGATGAGGCGGCTGGACAGGGCCTTCCCATTGAGAAATGACCCTAACGTCTACTACAGGGGTTAGTATGACGTCTATAGTAACTTTAGTAGGCACGGGGGCATAAACAAGTGCAACTATTGCCCACAGTCCTACTATTCTGACATTACCATAGTCGCGTCGGATAGAGAAACCAGCTCCCCTCGCTGATTGATGCCCTTGATTCGTATATCCAAAGTTTTACCAGCGCCGCCGTCGTTTTTATCGGTTATTGCTCCTTCGAAGGTTACGGTATCTCCTGATCTAAACGGGGTAATTGCTCGCATCAGAAGACTTCCACCGTTATAGAAAGAGCTCAACGGGAAATTTCTTTCCAGCATTTGGTCCACATAAGACATTGTTGCGGGACCTGAATTCACTACCCCCGCAAAGATGTTTTTATTTGCGAAATCTTCATCTGTATGAATATTGCTGGGCTTATATTTTCCGGCAAGGGTGAAATCATTCTTGCGTATCATGATTTCGGCACTTTCAGATATTGTTAGAGGTTTTAGAATGTCCCCAATGTTAGCGGAGGAGAAATTAACAAAATCCGCGGTGTTAACAGTTTCCGTGGGTGTTTTATCGTCAATGATTTCAGGTACGGAGGTTCCAGCCTCTACAGGAACATCTCTTTGTCCTTTTGAATAAGAAAATATACAGGTGTAATCAAAATGAGCGACTTTCTCATTAGCTTGGTTAGTTGCCTCTACTCGAAAAGTAACGAATCTGTTACCTCTTTTCTCAAACTTTTCCAGAACCTGTCTGGTGCCGGTTAGAGTGTCCCCTACAAACACAGGTTTAAACCATTTCGCTTCACACTTAGCAAAAGGCGTTTGTCTTCGAGCCGTTTTACTTTCTTCGACGGCGATAAAACCATTATTGTCCGCAATATCATCTCTTAGCAGAGGTGCGTAGGTAAGCAGCATAGTTGGCATCGCTACCAGTTTCCCTTCAAATTCCTGACTTACTCCAGGGGTGACGTATCTCGAGTCCCTGTTCTGTGCTGTCCAGGCGTATCTAGTAATGTGTTCGGAAGTCAGAAGTACTACTGTTGGATTACCTGATTGACCAGGTTCTACTTGATCAAAATCCCATAGNTTCTCNTGTAGTTCTGTCATTTAGTACCCCTGCTGCTAGTAAAAATGCTTATTCACTCTGAAGTATGCACAATTGTTGTTGTGTTGACAAGATATTGGGATGTTGTAAGCTACTGCTTCCTTTAGCATAATGAACGTGTTTACATAGGAATTTTATATACCGGAGGCTATGATGGCAAAAGTAGGGTTTGTAGGGCTTGGAACTATGGGGGCAAACATGGCTTTTAACTGCTTACAGGGCGGTAATGACATGATTGTCCACGATATACGTAGAGAATCAGCGACTCCTCATCTGGAAGCAGGGGCCGTCTGGGCTGACACGCCCAGAGAAGTTGCGGAGTCCAGTGATGTTGTATTTACATCCCTTCCGGGTCCAGTCGAGATTGAAGCAGTGGCTTTGGGTGAATCAGGGTTGCTAGAGGGACTGACAGAAGGAAAAACTTATTTCGATCTAAGTACGAATTCTCCAACTGTAATAAGGCATATACATGAGGTAATGGCTGCTAGGGGTGTTAGTGTATTAGATGCCCCTGTTAGCGGAGGACCCCGAGGTGCTAAGTCCAGGAATTTAGCGATATGGGTTGGCGGAGATAAAGATTTATTTGATAAATATAAATCTGTATTGGACTCAATCGGGGATAAAGCGTACTACGTAGGGCCAATTGGGTGCGGAGCAGTAGCCAAGCTCGTTCACAATTGCTCGGGATATATTATTCAAACTGCTCTGGCGGAAGTATTTACTATGGGAGTTAAGGCAGGTGTCGAACCGTTGGCTTTGTGGCAGGCTGTACGTAGAGGTGCTCAAGGTCGTAGAGGAACCTTTGAAGGCTTAGCAGAACACTTGTTGCCTGGAAATTTCGATCCACCGGATTTTGCGCTTAGGTTGGCACGTAAAGATGTGGATTTAGCAGTTGGAGTTGGCAGGGAATTTGATGTTCCTATGAAATTGGCAAATATTACACTTGCTGAAATGACCGAAGCTATGAACAGAGGTTGGGACGGGAGAGACTCCAGAGTTTCCATGCTTCTCCAAGAGGAAAGAGCCGGAGTTGAAGTGAGGGTAGATCCAGAAATATTAAAACAAGCGCTTGAGTCTGAACGCCAAGCAAATGGTTAAAATGAGTGTGTATGGTTACTGGTTTTGAATGACTAGTGGCCATACCACTACTGCTGCCGCAGTAAAAAGCAGAAGGCACCCCAAGGGGTTTTTTATACTTAGTCCCCAATAAGAGTTTTTCTCCACGGCCATTATGCCCCCGATTATCATCATCAATACCAGATTGGTTGATCCGGTCAAGAACATCAGCATCATGAGCGTCCAACAACAACCTATGCAATAAATTCCATGTTTATATCCTAAGGAAAGAGCCTGCTTGATTGATGAGTTGCCATGCCACCGGGCAAGTATAAAGCTGAAGGGTGATCTGCATTTTATAAGGCATTGGTATTTTAGGTTAGTAAATTGATATAGACCACACAATGCGAGTGCAATAGCAACTATTATCCGTGTAGTTCCCGATGTTATGACATATTGGCTCGCTATCAAGTGTATAGCCATGTGTATGATATGCACTGCTAGGCCTAACGCTGACCATATTCCAACATATCCAATTATTAGACTAATTATTAGTGTTTTATGATTTGGTTCGTCATTTATTAGATTGTGGAAGGACAATATTAGGGGGATAGTCGTAGGCAACATCATGGCGAACACCATAAGTGTCCAACCTAGTATGAATATTAATCCGGAAACAAGGCCTATTGAATTAGAAAAAGAGCTACTATTGTGGCCCAGAAACACTTTTGCGGGGGATTCATTCCATACCCATAAGGAGATCCACGATAGTAGTACCAGACTCAATAGTAACAATATTAATATGCGCTTGCTTTCTATTTGAGGGGTCACAGGAGGCTTGCATCCTTAATCAATCAATACGCAGTACGCTAGTTGATACTGTCTAAGTCTGTTATTGTCGTTGCCACTTTAAGTCAGGTCTTCTAGCGGCTTGTGCTTCGTCTAAACGCGACACCGGTGTTGTGTGAGGCGCATTTTGCACTGTTTCAGGCTGGTCGTGTGATTCTTGGTCTATTTGGACAAGAGCGTCAATGAATGCGTCTAACGTCTCTTTTGTTTCAGACTCAGTTGGTTCTATCATTAATGCTTCGTGGACTATTAGCGGGAAATACATTGTTGGAGCATGATATCCATAGTCAAGAAGTCTTTTCGCAACTTCCAGTCCGCTGACACCTCGTTCCTTTTGCCAATCAGCTGAAAATACAACCTCATGCATGCATCGTCTATCGTAAGGTAAGAAATATTTATCCTTTAAAGATTCCATAATGTAATTTGCATTTAGAACAGCATTTCCGCTGATCGATCTTAACCCTTCAGCACCAAGTGTTCTTATGTAAGTATATGCTCTAACAAGAACCCCGAAATTGCCGTGAAAGCCGCTAATTTTCCCAATGCTTCCTTCTGGTGTGAAAAGCTCGAAGGAATCTCCGGATTTAGTGATTAACGGTGATGCAAGAAATGGAGTCAATGACTCTACGCAGCACACTGGACCTGCTCCGGGCCCGCCTCCACCGTGAGGAGTACTAAATGTTTTATGGAGGTTGAGGTGTGCAACATCGAAACCGAGTTCTCCGAGTTTAGCTCTGCCGAGAAGGGCATTCATGTTGGCTCCATCCCCGTATACCATTCCTCCTGCCTCATGAACGATCCTGCATACTTCTACAATGTTTTCATCGAATATACCAAGGGTGCTCGGCAGTGTGATCATTGCCCCTGCAAGATCAGGCCCGGCAAGGCCTCTCAATTGCTCTATATCAACATTACCATTCGCGTCGGATGGCAATGTCACTACATCGAATCCCGCCATTGCTGCAGAAGCTGGATTAGTTCCGTGGGCGCTATCAGGTATGGCCATTTTGGTACGCCCGAGATCATTTCTAGAATGATGATATGCCCGGATCATTAACACACCAGCCAGTTCCCCGTGTGCTCCTGCTAATGTTGCAAGACTGACACCATTCATTCCTGTAATTTCGGCTAAGAATTCTTGTAGTCTATGTAGAAGTTCCAATGCTCCTTGAGATGACTCAGCAGGTTGTAATGGGTGTATATTGGCAAATCCTGGCAAAAATGCCATTTCATCGTTTACTTTTGGGTTGTATTTCATTGTGCAGCTACCTAGTGGGTAAAACTGCGTGTCTATAGAAAAATTCAGTTGGCTGAGATTGGTAAAGTATTGAACGACTTCAGGTTCCGATATTTCTGGTAATTCTAGATTGGATCGCAGTAAATTAGGATTGAGTTGAGTTTGCTCTGGAACATCAAGGGCAGGCGTTACTACTCCTGACCTCCCTCGTACGCTACGGTCCATCAATAATTTTTCTGTAGTGCGATTTCCACCTTTGATCATGCTATTTTATCTCACTTAACGTAGATATTAGAGAATCAATGTCTTGACGGCTGTTAAGTTCGGTCACGCACATCAACATGCCATTGACGACATTTTCAGGTGAAGACTTGGAGAATGGTGGATTTGATAAGTCTAAGCCACCAAGGATGTTCTGACTTATTAGTATTCGATTGACATCTGCCGCCGGGATAGGGCAGTCGATTATGAATTCGTGGAAAAAAGGATTTGGAGCTACTATTTTATATCCAGCGATTTTTGATATCTCATTCGCGGCGTAGTGTGCCTTGTGGTAGCACAATTCTGATATCTGGCGCAGCCCGTTCTTACCCATAGCGGATAAATATATGGTGGAGGCCAGTGCGTATAGCGCCTCGTTAGTACATATGTTACTAGTGGCACGCTCTCTACGGATGTGCTGTTCTCTCGTTTGAAGGGTTAGAACGTATCCGTTTTTTCCGTTAGTGTCTACGGTTCTTCCTACTATACGGCTTGGCATTTGTCTAATGTATTCTTGTTTGGTGGCAAATAGTCCTAGATAGGGACCGCCGTAACTTGTTGGGATGCCAAGCGGTTGCCCTTCACCTGTAACTATATCAGCTCCGTACTCCCCTGGGCTTTTAAGCATGCCCATCGCTAGTGGATTGGTTGATACTACTAGGAGTGCACCGCAGTTGTGCGCTTTAGCGGAATATCCTGATATGTCTTCAATTCCACCGATAAAATTTGGGTATTGGGATACTACACAAGCAGTTTTTTCTGACGGTGAAAGGGTGCTGGCGGAATCGGTGGTTATGTCGATACCCTGTGCCTGGCAATATGTGTGTATTACCTGCTGGTATAAGGGGGAAACACTATCGAGTATTATCACCTCATCACGTTTTGTTACCCTACAAGCCATGAGGACTCCCTCGGCTAAGCTGGTTGCTCCGTCGTACATACCTGCGTTCGCTACTTCCATGTCATAGAGGTTTGCGATAAGGCTTTGGAATTCGTAGATTACCTGTAATGTGCCTTGGCTTACCTCTGGCTGGTAAGGGGTATAGGCAGTCAGGAACTCTCCCCTGGTCATTAGCGATTTGACAATAGCGGGGATGAAATGGTTGTAGGAGCCTGCTCCCAGAAATGATGGCCCGCTGCTGAGAACGCGATTGTTGCTCGCGAATGTGGAGAGTTCTTTTTGTATTTCTATCTCTGAGATAGGGGAGGGAAGGTTCAAAACTGGGTTTCGGAATGTGTCTGGTATATCTTGAAATAATTCGTCGACGGAATGCAGATTTAAGGTAGCGAGCATCGCTTCCTGTTCTTCCGGGGTGTTGGGTATGTAATGGGATTGAAAATGACCCTGATTGGTCACGAGTTTTTGGCTCCTTGGATAGTACCTAGCTACTACTCATAATAGCATGGCTTGCTTGGTTATGCTTGTTCCGTAAACGATTGATATTCATCTGCCGATATTAGAGAGCTGAGTTCTCCGGTATCGCTCAAAATGACCTGCAATATCCACCCTTCATTGTACGGGTCCTCGTTGATTAATTCTGGTCGGTCCAGAAGTTCACTGTTTGTTTTTATGACCTCTCCGCTTACTGGAGAGAATAAGTCTGATACTGCCTTAACTGATTCAATCTCTCCCATTTTCTCCATATGCACCAAATTTGAGCCTATCTCTGGCATATCTATGAATACCACGTCACCGAGTTGTTCTTGAGCGTAGTCTGTTATACCTACTATTGCTAAGTTACTCTCAGCGTCTTGTATTTTGAGCCATTCGTGTTCTTTAGTATATTGGCGATCCGATGGATTCAATGTCATGGCCTCCTAGGGCGTGAGTAAAATGGGAGTTGAGCTAATTCTGCTTTTATTAATTTGCCTCTGATGTCTATTTCCAAGGCGTCAGATTGCTGAGCGTGCTGATCCAAAACGTAGCCCATCGCAATGCTTGTGTCAAGAGTGGGGGAATAGCTTCCGCTAGTAATATATCCGATCTGTTCCCCGTTTCGGAGAATAGGGTATTCTGCTCTAGGTGCGCTTCTACCTGNCACCTTTAGACCGACTAGGGACATCTCAGTTCCTTTNTCTAATTGATGGTAGATTACNTCAGACCCAATAAANTTNCCGGACTTTCTAACAAATCTTGAAAGGCCAGCTTCNATCGGGGTCTTGTTNANNTTGATTTCATGNCCGTGCAGNGGTAGGGCAGCTTCTAATCTGAGGACGTCTCTCGCTCCCAATCCACAAGGGGTTGCGCCTGCTTCCGTCAAGNNNCTCCAAACATTTACCGCATGTTCTGAATCNACCACTATTTCAAANCCGTCCTCNCCCGTATATCCTGTTCTNCCCANCATAACCTTATGNTCTTGTAATATACCGTTAGCCCAGCTNAATCCTCTTATGGATGAGGGGAGTGNNNCGTTGTCAACAATNCATATTTGATCCAATATAGTNCTGCTNTGTGGTCCTTGTATNGCTATCAGGCTAGTTTTGAATGTTTGGTCGTCTAAACTACATTTCCCTGTAAAGTTATTGTCTATCCAGGATTGCAGCCAATTTATTATTTGGACACGGTTCCCTGCATTAGGGATTAACAAATAACGGGTCTCTGCGAGGCGGTAAAAGATTGTGTCATCGATTATTCCTCCAGATTCGTCGCAGATCATGCAATATCTGGCTCTTCCTATTTTGAGAGTGCTAGCTGGGGATGTGAGGACTAAATCCAGTAGATCAGTTGCAGAGTCCCCCTCGATATATAATCTGCCCATGTGAGATACATCAAACAATCCAGATTTTGTTCTAACTGCGGCCACTTCAGATATTATTCCAGCGTATTGTACTGGCATATCCCATCCGCCAAAGGGCACCATTCGTGCTCCAGACTCGGTATGTATTTGGTGGAGTACCGTTTTTAGATCCATATGTTTATGTTTCTCATTCAAAATAAAAGGGGTATTCAGTTAGTATCCTACCATCGTGTGGTAGCTATATCCACTAGGTAGTAGATACTCCCAGTATTCATGATCTACATCCTATTTGACCAGATGTGGTATATTTGCCACATTGACGGTAATTCGCTGGAACATAGGTTATTAATTATGCGAATACTTCTGATAGCAACGAATCGCCACAACAGATGGATGACAAAGGACGAAGTTCGTCCCTTGCCGATTGGCCTCGCGTATGTGGCAGCTTACATAAATCCCGATAGGCATTCCGTGCGTATCTTGGATCTGATGTTCTCTGAGGACCATATATCTGATACAGAACAGGCTGTAAAAGAATACAGGCCAGACATAGTAGGGATCTCATTACGTAACTTGGATAATGGTAGCTTTACTAATCCTCAATCAGCTCTATCTACGACAAGGGATGTTATACAGGCAATTCGAANGAACAGTAGTGCTCTAGTAACTTGCGGTGGGCCTGCNTTCAGTATTTTGCCAGAAGATTGTTTTAATTATTTGGAGACGGATGTCGGGTTAGTAGGGGACTCAGCTGAATGTTTTGCGGATTTGGCTGATCTAATGGACGATGGAAAGTCCTGGAGAGACCTGCCGGGGATAATGTTCAAAGATGGAGGAGCACTTAAGATAGCTGAAGAAAAGGCTTCTTCAGCGTTGTCTAAGCCTCCCAGATTTGACGATTTAGATCTCTCTCAATATAGATCAGCTGGGTTTGGTGTTGGAATAATTACTAAATTAGGCTGGTACTCTTCTACCGTAGCTAGTCCGAGTTCTGATGACGAATGGAGAATCGTGCGTCCTGTTGAGGANGTAATTGGAGAGATAGGCCGCCTTAAAGATGAATATGATTTAAATGAATTTTTCTTTATTGACCAAGAATTCAACAGGCCTATAGATTATGCCAAGCAGTTGTGTAGTGCCATATGCGATATGCGATTGGATATAAAGTGGAATACTAATATTACTCCATCATCCTATGATGATGAGCTTATGTCATTGTTAACTGCGGCCGGATGCCAAATGGTACTTATAGGCGGTGGTTCTATCAAAGGAAATGTAATGCCAGGTGACATAGGCGAAGAACATATGCGACTTGGCACTGACCTTTCAGACCTTCAGAAGTTATGCGAAATGTGTCAAAAACATGCACTGCCGTATTCGATTACCCAAGGCTTTGGAGAGATAGGAGAAACGGATCAAACAGTGCGTGATAAATTGGCGTTCTTATCTACGGCTACGAGCAATGGCAGGNCTAGTGTTGTCACTTTACGAGTGGGTACTAGATTATATCCTGGAACTGAATTAGCGGCTCGAGCTGCTAACGAGGGTATCATAAATTGTGAATCCGAATTGTTAATGCCAGTCTTTTATGTATCTCAGCCTGTGAGAAACACTTTAATAGGCACATTAGAGGAAGCAATTGCCGGTCATCCGACCTGGACCATACTTTAGTGAGCGATATTTTTCATACTCTGAGTCATTCTATTCTTCGGATTAGATACTAAGTATTACGAATAGNACTATGCTAACCTNCTAATAAAGCTTNAATTCGTAAAAATATCATATATTTTCCGCAATTTTTTTTACATCTTGGGTATCACGCAACTATGTTGTATAATGCCATGTGTAAACAGGCTTGGTACAGGGTACTTTCCAGTTGTTAGTATGTGAATCGGCAGACTTAGCGCAGGATGACCTCAACTGAGCTAGACAATATCATCGGAGGTCTTGACTTGGCACTTTCAGACAAAACTTTAACCTGTGCGGATTGTGGGGCGTCGTTTATTTTCACGGTAGGNGAGCAGGAATTCTTCAACTCAAGAGGTTTCACTAACGAGCCTCGACGTTGCCCTGAGTGCCGCCAGCAGCGGCGAGGACAGCGAGGCGGGGGATTTGGTCAGCCTAGGGAAATGCACCCAGCGGTTTGTGCGCAGTGCGGAGTGGATACTATGGTTCCATTCCTTCCTAGAGGTGATCGTCCAGTATATTGCAGTGACTGCTTCAGCTCTATGCGTAACTANGGAAGNCTTNAATNAAANTGCNTNAAGCANNNTAATTNANGTTAACTGAGTCATAGAAAATGATAAGGCCCCCGACAAACATTGTCGGGGGCCTTATCATTTTTTCATCTCGACAAGTGTAGGATGAACCATATGAAGAAGACAGCAGATGCGGTAGTAATCGGGGGAGGGGTCATTGGATGCAGTATTCTATATCACCTTTGTGTACAGAATATGAATAATGTGATTCTGCTGGAAAAAGANGTATTGGGTTCAGGGTCTACAGGAAGGTCTCAAACTATCTGTAGAACCCATTATTCCAACGAAATTACGTCTATCATGGCGAGGGACAGCCTTAATATATTCAATAATTTTTCAGAGATAGTGGGGGGGCAATCTGGTTTTGTAAATACAGGATACATAGTGGTTGTCAACCAATCTGACACGGATGGACTGAGAAACAATCTTAGAATGCAACAGAATCTGGGCATCAATACCTCTGAAATAGATTCAGCCCAGCTGCGTGATATCGCGCCAATGATTCGTACGACTGGAGATGAACTGTTGGCATGGGAACCGGATTCAGGATACGCGGACTCGTATCAGGTCACGACTTCATTTGCAAATAGAGCCCGTGATATGGGTGCAGATATTCACCTGCGCAACCCGGTGACTGGAATAGAGATAGAAAACGGAGCGGTTAAGTCAGTTACTACACCTGACGGTACNATAGCAACGCGNAAAGTCATTATTTGTTCTGGGCCTTGGTCTAAAGCGATCATGAATTCTGTTAGAGTTGAAGTACCTTTATCCACAGTTAGGCATCAAATAGCTACGATCGTACGGCCGGCCGATAAGATACCGGATCATCCAATAATTGGAGATATAGCCCAGTCTTTCTCTCTGAGACCAGAAGGTACATCGATGACGTTGGTTGGATTCGGTGAGGATGAAGCCAAAGTTGATTCCTATAACGAAGGAGTAGACCTAGATGATATTCCTTTGGTTTTGAGTAGGTTGATTAATAGAATGCCTGATATGGACCAGGCATATTTTAGAGGTGGGTGGTCAGGATTATTTACGATTACTCCCGACTGGCATCCTATTCTTGATGAAATTCCAGGNGTTGAAGGTNTATATTGTGCCGTGGGATTTAGTGGTCACGGATTTAAGCTAGCTCCATCNATTGGTGAAGTAATATCAAAGTTGGTGGTGGGTGNCGAGATATCTAATGTGGATATTAGTCAGCTTAGATTTACGAGATTCGAACAAAATGATGTATTAACATCCAGTTATCATTACAACGTTTTGGCGTAGCAATAACCTTCAGTGAAGAAGCTGATTGATTATGAGGTATACCCAGCAGAAAATTAACATATTGGGAGAATGAAGATGAAATTCGGATTTTACCTTCCTAACCAAGGNCCAAACGCTCGCCCGCANCCACTTGCCGAGATAGCTAGAAGGGGGGACGAGCTCGGGTTTCATTGTATGGTTGCAGGAGACCATATTTTAGTCCCCAGTAAAATAGAATCTCCGTATCCGTATACNGTTGANGGGCAATTCCCAGGTGGAGGTACNGGGGAATATTTTGAGCAACTGACTCTTTTAACTTATCTTGCTGGGATCACTACGAACATCCGGTTAGTGCCTAGCGTAATGATCGTTCCACATCGACCTGCTCTACTTACAGCCAAGATTTTGGCTACTCTAGATGTTTTATCAGAAGGTAGGTTGACGGTCGGTGTTGGGGTAGGCTGGATGGAGGAAGAATTTAAGGCTCTGGGAGCTCCCCCATTTCGGGAAAGGGGTGCAGTAACTAATGAATATCTACAAGCTTTTATAGAACTTTGGTCTGAGGAAAACCCCAATTTTGAAGGTAAATATTGTGACGTCTCAGGAGTAAAATTTTTGCCTAAGCCTATACAAAAGCCTCACCCNCCTATTTGGGTAGGCGGTCATAGCAGGGCAGCTTTGAAGCGCGCAGCGGTTTACGGNAATGGATGGCATCCGGTGGGGGCTATTCCTGCTAATCCTTTGGAGCCCATTGACGTAGTTAATAAACTATCATTGCTATATGACTACGCAAAGCAAGCGAATAGAGATTCAGAAACTTTGGAAATCGCCATGAAGGCTCCTCTGTATGACGCTGAATCTGGTCCCTCGACTCTCAGGAGAAGATTTGGTGGTGATGCTCAGGAGATTCTGGAAGACGTAAGAGCTTATTCAGAATCTGGAGTAACTCATTTGATATTTGATATCAGGGGTAACGATTTGAATCAAGCTCTGGAGAAACTCCAGTGGTTTGCCGAAGATGTGATGGCAGTTGCTTAGACTAATAAGAGAGGGAGCATGCGAATAGAATTAGANGATGGTATCGAACTTTACTACACTGTAGACGATTACACGGACCCTTGGAAAAATTCTGAAACGGTGATTCTGCATCATGGTATGGCAAAGAGTCACAAATTGTGGTACGCATGGGTTCCAATTATAGCGCGACACTATAGAGTGATAAGATTTGACATGCGAGGNATGGGTTATTCNGCTGTNCCGGAACCTGGATATGCCTGGACATTGGATAATTTTGCCAAAGATTTGTCTGNATTTGTAGACAAGCTAGCGATAGATAAGTTTCATCTTATTGGTGAGACTGTTGGTGGTACGATCGCGATGCGGTANGCAACACTTCACCAGGAAAGACTTTTATCTTTAACCGCTTGTACTTCTCCTACGAATTTTAACGANCCTCATCATGCGGAAAGCGCGGATTTGATAGAGTCGAAAGGTATTGCTGCATGGGTAGAGAGTACTATCGGNNGACGCCTTGATCCGCAAATTGTAGACCCTCAATACATACGCTGGTATGCGGANCAAATGTGCGCGACTCCAGCTCATGTGGTAAGTGGATTNCAGAGACACGCTGCCGGNGATTTAAGGCCACTATTAAGCGATATTTTAACTCCTACNCTNATCATTGCGGCNGCGGCNCTAAGGGATGANGTCTTGGGAGATTTTCGGGANGCTTCCGATTTCTTTCCNAACGGGCAAAAAATGGTATTTCCNGGGGTGGCTGGATTTGTACAGCATATACTCCCTGTGCCATGTGCGCGGGTGTGGTTGGAATTTGCGAATAATTTAAAATAGAAACTNTTAATTGCGGACACATATTNGTGGATTGACCGTGTTTTCNGAAGAATCTACAATCNTACGCTGAGNTAAGCAATANATTACGAGGTATAAACGATGACAGAGTCCTTATCGCGAATCATTTCCAGATTTATTATATCGACTGATTACGATAATCTGCCGCCCGAAGTCATAGATAAGATGAAAACCTCTCTTTTTCACTCTTTAGTAGTGTCGATCCTTGGGGCTGAAACCAGTCATGGGAAGGCGGCTGTGGAGCTGGCAAAAGTTGAGGAAGGCAAAGAAAATGGCGCCACTATACTTGTTGATGGTACTAAAGCTACAAGAAGCGGTGCTGCATTTGCGAACAGTAAATTGATGCATGCTACGAACCAGTCTGATTCATATAGGATGTTGATTCATCCAGGACCTTGCATTATACCTGCAGTCTTAGCTGCCGCGGAACTTGGGAGTTCTAGCGGAAAAGACGTCTTATCAGCTATGGCGGTTGCTTATGAAGTTGAATCACGTTTAGCTGGCGACTTTATACCGTCAGTACAAGCACGAGGATTCAGGTCTAGCCCGATATTCGGAACCTTGGGATCTGCCATTGCGACAGGTAAGCTGCTTGGGTTGGATGAAGATCAAATGGTTACCGCCGTGGCATTAGCCTCTACCTTTACGTGTGGAACAAATGAGGGCCCAAGATCCGGTGGTCGTGAGATGATGTTCCATGAACCCCAGGCTACTCGCAATGGGTTAATGGCGGCATTATTGGCTAAAGAAAATGTTAAAGGCTCAGAGACTTCTCTGGAAGGCGACGCCGGTTTTTATAACGCTTTTGTTGGTAATAATAAGGGGGATCTATCATACGTTTTTAATGGTCCCAATACCGTGTCTTTAGATAGCATANTAGAAGGTATAGGTGAAAGATGGGAATTAATGCATGTCGTTCCCAAGTTATATCCTACAGCGGGGTATAACTGTCCGGTAATTGAGCTTATGACAGATATCAGGGCGGCGCATGATTTGAGTATCCAAGATGTAGAAAAGATTACTGTTGATATGAATTGGCTCGAAACTAGTTATCCATCGCCGGCATTTCCTAATCCTAGTAGGACTGCACCGGGTGTCGCTAGTACCCACTATTTTGCTGCTTACACTTGTATAAATGGAAACTATCCTCCACTGCGCAAGCGTATCGAAGCAGGTGAACAGTCTGTGGATGGAGAGGACGCGGTGTTGGACCTTTTGAAAAAAGTTGACGTGATCGGCCACAAAGATCGGAAGGCTTTTGCACCCCGTATTACTATAGAGATGACCGGAGGCAATTTATATCAAGGAGAATATAAGGGCGAAGAATTAGAGTGGGATTTTGCCACTGAAACTAGTAGGCTTGGCANTTTTTTCGGAGAGATNGATTGGCCTATTGATAAACTGAACGGCTTAACAGTTATAACAGGAGACTTGCAAGGCGAAGAAAATTTATCCAATCTGATANGTCATTGCGTTAGATGATTACTGATTGGTCTGAAAAGGAGTAAAGGATATGGAAAATGGGATAAACGGGAAAGTTGCATTAATTACCGGTGGAAGTATGGGCATAGGAAAATCCACTGCACTGGCTTTAGCAAGAGAGGGAGCAAAGATAGCTATTTGTGCGCGCGGAATGGATGCGCTTAAGGAAACTGCTCGAGAAATTCAAGAGGAGACAGGGGCTACTGTAGTGCCTATTCGTGCTGATATGACCAGTACTGAAGATATAACAATGCTGGTATGGTCCACTATTTCTGAGCTAGGTCATATTGATATCTTAGTAAANAATGCTGTTAATTCGACTACCGCGCGAGCTAGTGAATTACCGGATGAAGTNATATTGAATCATATCAATACGAAAGTGATGGGTTACATTAGGTGTTCACGAGAAGTAATAACGTCAATGCGGAAGAAGGGTGGTGGGCGCATTGTGAATATAGCTGGTATGGGAGCTAGAAATTCCAGCGCTACAAATCCAGGCTCGGGTATAACAAACTCCGGCGTTTCTGCCTATACGAAATGCTTGTCGGATGACGTATCATCCGAAGGAATATTGGTTAATTGTATTCATCCTGGGAGTACTCGAACACAGCGTCAAATGCAATTGATAGATGAGAGAGCTCAGCGTGACGGCGTAAGTTCTGAAGAGGTAATGTCCCGGACAGTTGCCAATGTTCCGATAGGTAGAATGGTAGAACCCGATGATATAGCAAACTTGGTATTATTCCTGGTCTCTAATCAGGCGAGTGCAATAACAGGTCAAACCATTGCTGTTGATGGNGGAGCCGGAAGAGGGATAATTTATTAGGACCCTNTTAGGCTTGAGTAGGATGAAAATAGCGNTAATAGCNTTATTCCTAGTAGGTTATAGCTTGTTTGCAGTGGCTTGTATCTCGGCTANGCCAACTGGTATGNCCATCGCANCGGATAAATATAGCGCGGTAATGGTTACAAGTGATCTCTCGGTCGGAATGAATAGGGTCAGCTTCGGACTAGTGGACATGGAAGGTCAGCCCATCCAGTCTGATTCAGTGGATGTTACATCTGTATACTTTCCTCCTGACGAAGAAAAAGGGATTTTAAAAGAGGAAGTTACGGCACGGTTTGTTCATTGGCCACCATACGACGGTAGTAAGGGAGTATTNGTNACCGAACTTTATTTCGATGTAAAGGGTCCGGCTACAATTACGGACCCGGGACTTTGGGGAATTGAGATTAGCGCTATAACTAAAGATGGAACGCAGGTAGAAGCGCGAACAGNTCTAACGGTCAACGAGTTTTCGAAAACACCTGCTATTGGGGACATAGCTCCTNCTAGTAGTACNCCAACTTTAANGGATGTTAGTGATCTAGGACATATTACTAGTGATGTNGACCCTGATCCTGATCTTTATCAAGTGTCTATTGATGACGCGATNNTTGACGATAAGGCGCTGGTTCTTATTTTCTCTACCCCTGCATTTTGTGTTAGCGCTACATGTGGCCCGCAACTNGAAATTATNAAAAACATTAAAACGCGNTACATGGGNGTCAATTTTATCCATGTGGAGGCATTCCAAGATCCACACCTGATTAAAGAGGGANTNATTAGCTTNGAACCGGTGNGNACAATGGANGAATGGGGCCTTACAACNGANCCCTGGACATTTNTTGTTGANTCTGANGGACGNGTNCGAGCCAAGTTTGAACAATTTGTTACNGAGGATGAAATAGTAATNGCCCTAGAAGNAGCTCTATAGTGGGGCAATCTGNAAGATCAATCTTCCAATGTGATAGCTACTAATATCCCATCNCTAGAAATGAATCTTACAAGCAGAGTTTGTCCGAATAATTGATGTTCTTTTATGTGACCAGGAGTGAAGCCGGTGAATGTATCACTGGTAAATTGATAAAGTTGCCCGTCCTCTGCTCGAACTTTTAATGTTTCAAATTCTGACACGTTTTTGGGAACGATTTCTAGAACATGTCCTCTGATTTCCATGATGCTTTGGTCATGATTGTCGAGGTCAGTGGGGTTACATGATGCTGTCATCATTAACATTAGTATAGCGATCATCAATGCGCTGAACGACAATGACTTGTTCATTAATATTATTCTAGTTAAATCGGAATACTTTTATTGCTATCACTGATGTTACTACTATCCAGGCTGCTAGTGCTGCGATATCTTGCCATACCGACCATATGGGATAACCATTAATACCTATGTCTCTCAGAGCAGATAGCATTGGGGTTAATGGCAGTAGTTCAGAGATAGTCGGCATTATCCAAGGTAAATTGGTNACAGAGAAAAATGTTCCNGAGAAAAATATCATTGGTAATGCGATGGCATTTCCCATTCCGGATGCAGCTGACGGGCTGTTAGTCCATGCAGACATTATGAAGCCTATGTTCAGAAATACCACACTGCCCATTAGAATGATAAATAATAGACCTGCGGGGTTTCCGCGAATGGAAGCTCCAAACAGNAATATTCCAACCCCCAATATAATAATGGCTTGAATGATGGCCAATATCAAATGGGCAGTAATTTCAGAGGCAAAGAACTTCCATATTGGTAGTGGTGTTACCAACATGCGTTTTAAAATGGATTGGTTTCTGTAATTACTTATTTTTACTGCTATAGATATTATAGAATTTGTCATTATACCGAGGCCAACTAAACCTAATAGAACGGTATCAAAATAGGTAGCTTCAGGTTTCTTTATTTCTATTGTTGTTATTATATTGTTATTGGCTATGGAGGTCTTATCCGTGTTTAGAAAATTAGATAACATCAGTAACGTGATCTCATTCTGCTGGGGGTCTTGATCGGTATATTGCAGGGATAATTCTCCATAGCTGCTGTAATTGAAGTCAGGTGGTATTGTGAGCACGTACTCAGTCTCGCCATTATTGAGTCTATTCATTGCAGTTTCAATTGACTCAACTTGTTCTACTTCAAAAAAGTTGTTTGATGATATTTGTTCAATTAATTCTTTGGATTCATCATTTGTTGAATTGTCTAATACTGTGACTGTTGCCCCCCCAAAGTTTCCAACCTGAAATAATCCGAAGACTACGACTAATAACAACGGAAAAAACAAGGCCCAGAAAGTGCTGTGGCGATTCCGCGTCATAATTTTAAGGTTGTTTAATGTTAATTGGATCATAGGCTTTTCTGAAGTTCGTTTCCTGTTAACTCGAGGAAGACGTCTTCTAGGGTCACCGGTGTAATGCCAAGATTCTGGAATTTCACATTATCCGTGACTAAGCTTTTGAGCAATATTTCCAAAGAATCGGTCCCGTCTTTCAATTTGATTACATAAGTGTTTTCTGATTTCGTTTCTATTTTGGCGTTGAGACTGTTCAGGCCAAGAATTTGCTCTTCCTTTAATGGGGTTTGTACAGTTAGTTTTACCGCATATTGGTATTCTAATGAGGCCCTCAAGTTGGACGGGGTGTCTACTGCTATAAGCTGACCATTGTCCATTATGGCCAATCTCTGGCACAAAGCTTCTGCCTCATCCATATAGTGGGTCGTCAAGACTACAGTGATACCACATTTGTTTATTTCTTCGATTAGCTGCCAAATGTTTCGCCTCGACCGTGGGTCCAGACCAGTCGTTGGCTCATCAAGAATCAATAGTTCAGGCTTGTTAATCAAACTTGCAGCTATAGTAAATCTTTGTTTTTCGCCGCCTGATAGCGTATTAACTCTATGGCGACTTTTGTCCTCGAGGTTTACTCTTCTTAAAATATCCGCAGGATTTTCCCGTGCATCATGGGGGTAAAAACTAGCTAGGAGAGCCAATATCTCTAGAAGATTCAGGTAGTCATAGTACGCTGATGATTGTAACTGGACTCCAATGCGAGTCTTGATCTCTTTAGGATGTTTAAGAATATCTAAATTAAGAACCGAGACATTCCCTGAGGTAGGGTCGTGGAGTCCTTCCAGTATTTCTAGAGTGGTAGTTTTGCCTGCACCATTGGGTCCGAGGATTCCAAAAATTTCGCCGCTTTGGACACTAAAAGAAATGTCGTCTACGGCTGCGAATTTACCATAATATTTCTTTAGGGATTCTACCCGGATAGCTGCATCCATGATAACATTGCGGATCATATAACAATCTTTTTAGGAATTTACTAAACATCATAATGACCGGAAATTCTTCACCTGTAAAGCCTGAATGTTCTGACAGGTCCATTAAACTTCTCCAGTTGGTTTCTTTAGTAACCGTAATATGTGTATTCTTGCTCATAATACTGGGTAGTGTAGTAAGAGTTACGGACTCAGGGCTGGGGTGTCCGGATTGGCCGTTATGTTATGGAAAAATATTACCACCGCTGGAAATGACCGCGATTATTGAATACGCTCACAGGTTCGTGGCTTCAGTTATCGTAGGCCCTTTGATTATTTTGACTGCGGCACTGACTTGGATCTCTTTCAGGAAACAGTTATGGCTGGTTGTTCCTGCCACTATCTCTATAGTCCTACTAATTGTTCAAGCTCTGTTAGGCGCGGTTACTGTGATCCGAGAATTACCCGGAGAAATAGTGGCCTCCCATCTGGCAGTTTCTCAGTTGTTATTAGCCACTCTGATATTGGTAACTGTTGTGGCTTATATCGGCCCACTTCGTGTCGCCAGCGGCAATAAAGCTATGTCTCCTCGTGACCGATTGCCATTATTGTTATTGTGTGCTGCTATAGCGGTATATGGAGTTATAGTTTCTGGGTCTATAGTAACTGCCACTGGTTCTACTGCCGCTTGTATGACTTGGCCATTCTGTCAAGGGCAAGTTTTCCCGAAAGAGTTTGCCGAGGCTATTCATATGGGTCATCGGCTAGTCGTAGCAGTTGCCGGATTGTTTATTATTTATGTGTTGCATTTGGGGATCAGGGCTAAAGATAGGCCAAAAATAATCAAAATAATGTCTATGGGTGCTACTACAGTGTTTATGCTCCAGATATTGGTTGGAGCGAGCATTATCTGGTCAGGATTCCCAGTGTCTCTACTTGCAAGCCATGTTGCATTTGCGACTCTAACATGGGCTGCTACTATTAGTTTAGCTTTCTTAGCATACGCTGAAAAAGCTAAGTCATTGATTGAGGCTTAATTATATTCATGACTAATTCAGAACTTATATCTAATAAAACAGACGGGGCCAGCGGTGGTAATCGGCCAGAGAAGTTTGGGTTTGTCAGGGATTTTATTTCTTTAACTAAGCCTAAAATCATCTTAATGTTACTGGTTACAGCTGCGGGTGGAATGTTCTTGGCAGCTGAAGGGGTACCGTCTTTTGCACTTATGAGTTATGTACTTATTGCAGGAGCACTGGCTGCCGGTGGGGCTAATGCGATAAATCATCAAATGGATCGGGATATTGATGAGGTAATGGGCCGCACGAGACATAGACCTGTCGCTGGTCACCGGATATCCCCAGCCAAAGCTCTGGCATTTGGTATATCCCTTAATGTTCTAGCGTTTGCTATT
>PBBR01000008.1 GCA_002716645.1 Chloroflexota bacterium | reverse complement strand
CCGGGTTTAGCTACCATTGCCTTAGCCACTTCCCTTTGAACCATCACAACTAGTAGTTGAGGGGGATTTTCATCTTCCAAGAATCTCCGTATGATCGGTGTAGCCGCATAATAGGGTAGATTAGCAACAAGCTTATAATTTTGACTGTTTATAATTGCATCAATATTAAACTGTCTCGCATCAGCATTTACTACAGTTAGGTTCGAAGGCTTTCCAAGTTTTTCAGGGAGTATACCCGCTAAATCCTGATCTATTTCAATACAGATAACCTCATGGGCTGAATCTACCAGTCTAGAAGTGAGTGATCCTCTCCCTGGCCCCACTTCAAGAATAATATCAGAACTGGAAATCTGAGCAGCTTTCATTATCCTATTCAGGTATGCTCCATCCACCAAGAAATGCTGACCTAATGATTTCCTAGGCGAACGCCGAATGTGAGAATTATTATTCAAATACCCTCTCTGGATAAAAGAGACCGTGCACCCTTCTTCGACTAAGTGTAATAGACATGTATCAAAACCGGAACTCAAACTAGGCACTCCCACGGCACCCATAGGATCTCATTTACCGTTGCTTCCTTCCGGACCTGGCGGGGTTCACAAGTCTATGCCGCGTGGGACCCGGTCGTCACCATCCCAATACCGACGCAGGGGTCTATCACATTGAGCCTCTGGAAGGGGATTACGCCCCGCTGTAGCGGATTGCGGGTACAGGGCACCGCTAACTCCCCGCCTAGCACGATCTCATGGCTAATGTTAGGTTAGGTCGATATAGGTGTCAATTACCCCATACAATGCTAGAATCTTTTTCATGGTAAATCATCCACCAATAACTAAGGCAATCATCCCAGCAGCAGGTCTTGGAAGCAGATTTTTGCCGGTTACAAAAGCAGTACCCAAAGAGATGCTCCCCATTCTAGACAAGCCCATGTTGCAATTTGTTATTGAAGAAGTCATTGAAGCAGGAATAGAGGAAATCATACTAGTCGTATCACCAGAAAAAGAATCCATATCGTCGTACTTTCGAGACAATACTGAATTAGAAAAGCACTTATCCTCGACAGACGGACACAAGTTAATTGAATTAGTTAAAAACATACCGACTGGAGACCAAGTATCTTATGTAGTCCAGGAAGAACCCTTAGGATTGGGCCATGCGGTCCTGACTGCACACGCTGCTATCGGAGACAACTCATTTGCCATAGTATTGCCAGACGATATCATCACAAACACACCAGGTGCACTTAGACAAATGATAGATATTTATAATGCCTACGGCAGTGGGGTAATTGCGGTTGAAGCAGTGCCTTGGGAATCCGTTGATAATTACGGTGTAATATCTGGCAATCGCATATCTAACAATCTCCACCAAATCGAATCTCTTGTAGAGAAACCTGCTCTGGACCAAGCGCCATCTAACTTATGCATAGTCGGAAGATACATCCTGCCTCATACCATATTCAATGATTTACGTAATACCAAAACTGGAGCCAAAAACGAAATACAGCTGACGGACGCATTATCCTTGGCACTAAACACTGAACGTATTCTTGCTTATGAATTCGAAGGGGTAAGATACGACGGAGGAACCCCGTTTGGCTTACTAAGAGCGAGCTTAGAATTTGGTTTAGCTAGGAATGACATGAAACAAGATATTATCCAGCTATTGGGGTCTTTACTATCAGCTTCATCAAATTCCGAGACTTAGGAGTGTGTATCATGACCAAGAAAGCACCAACTCATCTAGAAAATACAATAGCTATCCGCAATAGAATGTTAAATGTCTTATCCGGCATGGATGACTCTTTGGACCAGACCACCCAAAATGAATCTTGGTCTACTCGGGAGATTATCTACCATCTGTCTGATACTCCTGCAGGAGGGCTTGGAGCACTGTTTCAAGGAATGATATCCAACCGTGTACTCGAATTCGACCTCACGCCTGATTTGACTAATGTGACATCAGATCGACAAAAGACCACTCTACAAGACGGCGTAGCAGATTTGATATCTATTCTAGACCAAATAGAATCAGTAGTTTCCGAAGCCACACTTGAGTCACTGGAGGAAACTACTGTCATGTGCCATCATCTATCACGTGAAACAGATGAAGTAAGGTCTTTAGAAGACCTACTAAGAGGACTGTTTGCTAGACATTGGATAGCACACTTAGAACAATTAGAACTTTTGAAACGTGAACTCGGGAAGTAATTATTTCCAACTGAATTAATACGATCCAAGGAGCCCAAAAGTTACCGGTCGTCACCTATTCCTAGAAGACTAAGAAACGCCTCTTGTGGCACTTCCACCCTACCGATACTTTTAAGTCTCTTTTTACCTTCTTTTTGCTTTTCGAGCAATTTGCGCTTACGCGTAATATCTCCACCATAGCACTTAGCTAACACATCTTTTCGTACAGCTCGAACTGTTTCACGTGCAACCACCCGTCCCCCTATTGCGGCCTGTATAGGAACCTCAAATAACTGGCGCGGGATAGTAGAGTGAAGTTTTTGCACTGCAGCCCGGCCTACGTAAACGGACTGTTCTCGATGAACAATCATAGATAAAGCTTCGACAGATTGATGGTTGACTAAGATATCCACTTTCACTAAAGGTGCTGCCCTGTACCCTTCAAACGTATAATCCAGAGAAGCATACCCTTGAGTCTTCGATTTTAGCTGGTTAAAAAAATCGGCCAAAAGTTCGGATAATGGCATTGTGTATTCCATTACTACTCTAGACTGATCTGCTGAAGAGGATCCGGCACCATCACCATATCCTTGTATATATTCCACTCTTTTGTATTCTGATCTACGAGAGTGCATTAACTCCATTATTGCCCCTACGTACTTACTTGGAGCCACAATAGTCAGATTGAGTATCGGCTCTTGTATTTCCTGAAGTTCACTAGGAGAGGGGAGCTTAGACGGATTGTCAACTAGTTCGGTCTCACCAGAGTTCAGTATTACTCGATATGCGACACTTGGTGCTGTAACTATTAAATCAAGGTCATACTCACGCTCTAGCCTCTCTTGAATAATCTCTAAGTGCATCAAACCGAGAAATCCACATCGGAATCCAAATCCTAGAGCCGTGCTAGTATCTGGTTCCATCGATAAAGAAGCGTCGTTAAGGCGCAGCTTTTCAAGAGCAGCCCTGAGATTATTATAATCTTCTCCATCGGCAGGATACAGACCAGCGAACACCATAGATTTCAGTTCAACATAACCCGGCAGAGGGTCGGCTGATGGCTCAGAATGATTAGTGAGTGTATCGCCCACCGCACATTCTTGTACATCTTTAAATCCTGTAGCTATATACCCAACTTGCCCACTATAAAGTGTTTCTACGGGTTTCGGCGCAGGAGCAAATATCCCTATCTCCACTATTTCTGCTGATTTACCAGACGACATCACCAGAATCCGATCATTCTTGGATATTGCTCCATCCTCTACTCGCACGTATCCTATAATGCCTTTATAGGAGTTATATACGGAATCGAACACTAATGCTCTAAACTGACTCGACTCTTCCCCTCTAGGAGCTGGCACCCGTTCTATCACAGCGTCTAGTATCTCTTTTGCTCCTCCACCTTCTTTTGCAGATACAAAGAGTATCTCATCTTGTTTGAAGCCAAAAACTTGTTCAAGCTCTGCTGCTACTCTCTGGGGCTCCGCCTGTGGGAGATCTACCTTGTTTACCACTGGTATCAGTTCCAGATCATATTCCATAGCAAGCAGGGTGTTAGCGATAGTTTGTGCTTCAATACCCTGACTCGCATCAACTACTAACAACGCTCCCTCACATGCCGCAAGTGCTCGGGATACTTCATAGCTAAAATCCACATGACCGGGTGTATCAATGAGATTCAACTGGTAACATGTCCCATCAACATAGTGATGGTTCATGGTTACGGCTTTACCCTTTATAGTAATACCGCGTTCCCGTTCCAGATCCATCTGGTCCATGAATTGGGCTTTCATTTCCTGAGGTCGGACAGTGCCTGTAATCTCTAGGAACCTATCCGCCAAAGTGGATTTCCCATGATCAATATGGGCTATAATGCAGAAATTGCGAATTAAATCAGGGGTCATACGAGAATGGTATCACGAGCGCACTACGCCTACAAGAAAATAGGCTACCAATAATAGTCTCTAATACTAGCAACTTCGTCAGAGGTCGAATAAACTAAAGCCTGACTCACTATATACTAATGCTATTGACTACTATGTGCTAACCGCAGTTAACACAACATCTATCAACCCAATGTCCCGGTTCGGCTTCGATGAGTCCCATCTCTACTGATCCTTCAGAACATTCTTTGGTTGGATTGGGGCATCTCGGGTGGAACACACAACCGCTGGGTGGATTCAAAGGGCTCGGCACTTCACCGCTCAAAATGATGCGTTCCCGCTGAGCGTCAACTACAGGATCTGGAATCGGCACAGCTGATAACAACGCCTTGGTATAGGGATGTAGCGGGTTTTGGTATATCTCGTTACGATCTGCTATTTCTACAATTTTACCTAAGTACATTACGGCAACTCGGTCACTTATATGTCTCACAACTGACAAATCGTGAGCTATGAATAGGAAAGTCAGATCATATTGCTTCTGTAAGTCTTCGAGCAAATTTATTACCTGTGCTTGGATAGAAACATCTAAGGCGGAGACAGGTTCGTCACAAACAATTAGTTTAGGATCGACAGACAAGGCCCTCGCAACACCAATTCTTTGGCGTTGACCACCACTAAACTCATGCGGAAATCGGTCCGCCATATAAGGGTGCAAGCCTACATTTTGTAAAAGTTCTCTGACTTTTTCACGCTTTTCTTCGCCATTCTTAACGAGTCCATGAACTACTAATGGCTCGCCGATGATATCTCCTGCAGTCATCCTAGGGTTCAGGGAGCTGAAAGGATCTTGAAAGATTATCTGCATTTGACGTCGCATCTGCCGCATTTGTCGTGCGCCTAATTTCGTCAGATCAGTACCTTCGAAAATTACTTCACCAGCAGTTGGTTTATATAACTGTAAAATACAACGCCCTGCAGTCGTCTTACCACATCCACTTTCACCTACTAAGCCTAACGTTTCACCTTTTCGGATGGAAAAACTTATATCATCCACTGCCTTTACCTGAGCTACCTCTCTCTGAAATAACAATCCTGAGGTAACAGGAAAATGCATTTTGAGATTATTTACTTCAACCAGTACGTTATTCTGAATACTGGTATTGCCCGTATTGCTTTCGGTAGATAGGGTAGTCATGATCTCATCTTCTCACAATGTTTTTCTAGAATTAAACCCTGTCACAGGGCATTTCGGAACCAATTATAGGTCTCAGATGATTATTCGTTAAGAAAGTCCAACGCTCCGGGCCCTAAATCTTCGGACCTCCAACAAGCGGAGTAATGACCTTCGGCAACGCTTTCCAAACCAGGTTCTTCAGTGGCACATTTATCCACAGCCCATTTACATCGTTCCCGAAATGCGCATCCTTTCGGGACCGCTATTAAATCCGGCGGCTGTCCTTCAATCGGGTCTAATCTCGTTCTACGGGGCAGGTCAAGTCTTGGAACAGACTTCAACAAACCAACTGTATAAGGATGTCGTGGATTACTATATATTTCTGCCGACTCGCCTCTTTCTATTATCTTACCTGCGTACATGATGTTCATTCGATCTGCGTATCTGGCCACTACCCCTAAATTATGGGTAATTACTATCATAGCCACGCCAAATTCTTGTGTGAGACCTTTCATGAGCTCCAAGATCTGAGCTTGAATAGTGACATCCAAGGCAGTGGTAGGTTCATCTGCTATTATCACCCGTGGATTACAACTTAAAGCCATTGCAATCATCACCCGCTGGCGCATTCCCCCACTAAATTGATGAGGATATTGGCGTACTCGTCTTTCAGGATCGGGTATTCCTACCCTGGCAAGCAACTCTACAGACTCCTGACGAGCTTCTTGCTTAGTCATACCTTTATGAAGTTGCAGGGTTTCACCGAGTTGTTTTTCAAGATTCAACACAGGGTTCAGAGAAGTCATAGGTTCTTGGAAAACCATAGACATTTTTGCACCTCTGATGTGCCTCATTTCGTCCATACTTAGTTGCAAGACATCCTGGCCTTCGAACAGGATTTCTCCGTCTACTATCTTACCAGGGGGATCCGGTATTAACCGCATCAATGACATCGCACTCACACTCTTGCCACATCCGCTTTCTCCAACCAGTCCAAGGGTCTCACCCTCTTCGAGGTCGTAACTAACACCATCGACAGCTTTAACCACTCCTTCAAAGGTATAGAAGTGTGTTCTTAGATTTTTAACCTCTAAAAGTGGGGACACTATATCCTCCGAATCTCTAAATTTGCGCGTAATTAATAAACATTCAACTAACTACTTAAATTGGTGGGGAAGGGGAGACTCGAACTCCCACGCCTTTCGGCACATGATCCTAAATCATGCTCGTCTACCAATTCCGACACTCCCCCGCCAACATTGGTCCGGCAGCTCACTCAGTCAGCTGGTGACCCGCCTCGGGATCGAACCGAGAACCTACTGATTAAGAGTCAGTTGCTCTGCCAATTGAGCTAGCGGGCCGATCTGGCCGATTTGAACGTGAAACCAAGATTAACACAGGTCGCGCAACTCATCAATTGCAAGAGCAATAAATAATATCCGGCTTATTATGGATCCTTAACCTTTGCTTCTGTAATGGCTCTCTCGTTGAGCCAACATTGCTAACAATGCTAATACAACAGCCGTTAGATACACTGTCTCGGCCTGTATCCGGAATATGTATGCATACGCTAAACTTATTATGCACAATGCGACTAAAATGATGGTTGCCCATGACCACATAATCAAGCCTCCTAAGTTTAATGTCGCTATGATAACTGAGATGAAAAATAAATCCTTACTATCACAGATACCAAAACCCACGGTTATTAATGGCATATGCAAACAACGGTTATTGTTTCTCTACTCTACTGAAAGTGAAAATACTCAACAGAGTACCGCTAAAGTTTATGGGAGTGGCCCCCGAGCCCATTGTCATCTAGTATTGATATAAGTTTCTGGATATGCTCTTCCAGACCTTGGATATATTCCGACTGCGCCTGTATTGTTAGTTCCATCCTATCTATCTGTTCCCAATCTGATTGCATTCTCTTGGTTATAGAATATGCCTCGCGAATACCCGCAGTCGTGCTCCGCTGTAAAGTAGCATCCCTTTCTAATTCCCCCAACTTCTCTAAAAGACCCAAGACAAGCCATCTCAATTGATCCACATCGTATTGTTCCAGATCTCCTAAGGATTTCATATCAATACAGATTACTCCAGATTAGTTATTTTCTTGTACAATTATTCAACTCACAACTAATGATTTAATCAAGCCCACCAAACTTCACATTAAGTATAAGCATAACAACAGTATAAAAACTGCAATAGCGAGTGACAACAATACTGCTAGCATTAGGAACGGAATCAGCCTGTCTTCCCATGTAACGTACAAGCCGTCTCGATCTTTATCCCACATAGTTCAACATATTACTCTCAACAAAAATAGTCCTCAAGGAGCTCAAACAATATTAGATAAATACTTACTGACTGGGTAGATACCGTATATTCTGAGAAACATCCTGTGTATACTACCGTTCATCGACCGTATCCTTACTCTGAGTTAGACAGGTGTATAACATGACTTCGACCAGCGAAGATACAGGATACCCCACGACTGATAATCTCAAGAACTCGACCATCGCGACTAGCCTGATCTCCACACATGGATTGGAGCACATGTACGGTCGGAGTTTTCTAGTCCTGATACCTGCCATATACACCGCATTTGGTCTCTCACCCATACAAGCTGGTCTACTAGATGCTGTAAGACAACTCTCAAGTGGAATCACCAGCATGAGTTGCGGATTTTTCGTTGACATGTTCCAACATCGACGAGGACAAGCTTTAGCATTGAGCCTAGGGTTAATCGGATTTGGATACCTTCTGGTTGCTATTTCCCCTACGTATGTATTAATACTGGCTGCCTTAGTATTAGCATCAGCTGGAAGTGCGCTCTGGCATCCTCCCTCATTAGGTATCCTTTCACAGCGTTTCCCTAATAAAAGGGGGTTTTTCATATCGCTACATCGTTCATCCGGAAACGTAGGAGACTGGATAGGTCCAGTAATAGTAGGAGCCTTGCTTGCGCTGCTAAGCGACAATCCTCAAGCATGGAGATGGATAATGGGGGGCGGAACTCCCATTATGATTATCGCCGCAGTCCTTATATTTATATTCCTCAGGAATATAGGTGGTTCTAGGAATGCAGATATTAATTTTTCAGAAAAGTTCAAGAATCAGTTCTCTGATATGGTCTCATCATTCAAAGGTACAGGCATGTGGTCTATATTCACAGTATCTGCAGTACGAGGAATGGGTGATCGGGCACTGTTATGGGTAATCCCTTTGTATTTGTCACAAGAACTGGGATTGGGCGGATTTTGGGTCGGTGTTCACGTAGCTTTATTAGCCGTGCCTGGGATAATTTCTGGCCCCATATTCGGCGTGTTATCTGACCTTACCAGCCGTAAACTTGTGATAACCCTAATTATGGCAATAGCTATATTCTTGCCTATTGCTATTGTACTCGGGGGGGCTACTATAGTGATGACAATTTCTATAGCATTATTTGGATTGTTTTTATTTTCAGTAAACTCACTAACTCAAGCGGCCGCTATAGATGTTGCGGAGAACAAAGGACTAGAAGCAACATTCATAGGTCTTATGTGGGGGTCTAATGCCTTCTTCGGAGCTATATCATCGGTTGCGGCAGGTGCACTTGTAGGTGTTTTCGGCTGGCAGTCCGCATTTTATTTCGCAGCATTATTGTTTGCTATAGGATTTATCAGCTCCCTAATGATGCCATCAAAACTAATACAAAGGACATCTCATAAGAACTCATGAACCAACATCTCAAACCTAAGACAGTGATATATACAGACGGATCATGCCTGGGCAATCCTGGCCCTGGAGGATATGGAGCTGTAATTACTACTACAGAACAATACCAGGAAATTTCCGCTGGATATCAATTAACAACCAATAATCGCATGGAAATGGTGGCCATTATAAAAGCCCTAGAAACACTTCCTGAGACGTCTACAGTGGATGTCTACAGTGACTCTAAATACGTCGTAGACGCTATAAACAAGGGCTGGGCATCCAGATGGCGATCCAATAATTGGATGCGCAATAAAAAGGAAAGAGCAGTCAATCCCGATTTGTGGGAAAGGTTACTGGACCTATGCAATCAGCACAGTGTAACGATAAGATGGGTAAAGGGACACAGTGGAGATCAGTCCAATGAAAGATGCGATTATTTAGCGGTGTTAGCAGCTAAAGGTAATGATTTACAGATAGACATAGGATACTCGGCATTACCGTCCTAGATTCAGCAATGCTTGCGCATATTGTTCAGGGGTGTTTAAATCCCACAAAACACCAGGATCACTAACTCTAACTCTTTGAACCTGAGAATCATGCAGAGACATTACTGATCTGAATCCGAAAGTCTCTTCCGTTATATTCAAAAGATCGGGAATAAATTGCATTCCAAAGATTATTGGATGCCCACCTTTACCATTAAATGTAGGAACAGTTATCTTACTACGACTAGACCCGTGATAGGAAACTAGATCAGAGATTACTTTCATATTCCTCGGCTGGTCTACATTCAAAAATAAAATACTATCTGTATTATTGCTGTCAACAGCTGCTAGGCCAGCCTTTATTGAGGTCGTTCTTCCTAGCTCATACTCTTCGTTAATAACACATTTGACCGAGGCAAATTCTTTGAGTTCAGGCTTGATCAATTCTGCATTATGACCTAGGACTATAATTACTTCTTCAGCACCTGAGTCTATCAAGGTGGCTACCTGATATTTAACTAGAGTGCTACCTGCCCAATTCAGTAGCGCTTTCATCTCTCCCATGCGTTGAGACTTTCCAGCAGACAGAAGAACAGCTGTAAAACCGGCCATATTACTTACTCATACATTAATCGAATTCTCGACTATATTTGAAGCTCTGTTCAAATACCATTCACCCATTTGCAAAGGACTTCCCTTTCCGCCCCTACGCTCCATGATAATCTCTGACATAATGCTAACAGCTAACTCTTCTGGAGTGAGAGCCCCAATATCCAACCCAATTGGAGACTTAACGTCCTTCAGACGATCAACAGATATCCCTTGGGCCAACAACCTCTGGTAGATCATTAATGTTTTCCTTCGGCTTCCCAACAACCCTATGTACCGAGCGGGCGTCTCAAGTGCTGACTCTAGAGCCATATCATCATAGCGATGTCCTCTGGTTGCAACCACTATGAACGTATTAACATTTATGTCTATCTGTTTAGACCAATCTTCATAGCTAGTTACAATGGTATCATTGGCATATGGGAATCGCTCTGGATTCGAAAACTCGGGACGATCATCGACAACCTGTACCGTATACCCTAAGCTATCAGCTAGATCCGCTGTCGCTTTCCCAACATGACCTCCACCTACCATTATCAGGGTTGGAGGAGTTGTAAAGCCTTCAATGAAAACTTCTAAGCCCTCATCAGTAATGAAACTCTCAATAGCACCCAAGTCCGCTACCTTCATAGCGATATATGTCGCTTTTTTATCCAGAGCAGTACTGCCTAGTGAACCATATACTGTTCCGTCTACGCTTAATAGCAACTTGGACCCAAGGAGGCCAGATTTGCTTGCATCCGCCACTACAGTCGCCAAAGCGACCGGTTGACCACCCTCATATGCATCTAAAACCTTCTCGCCAATATCCTGAAAGTCCTTGCCATCAGTCATAGGCTCTAAATAAAAATACATAGTTCCACCGCACACTAAACCATCGCGAGCCGCTATATCCTCATTCAGGAAATACTCCTTGAATTCTGGTCCGGAATTACTACGCAACATCTCTCTAGCGGCAAACCAAATATCACCTTCAACACACCCACCTCCAAGGGTACCCACGCCGCTACCATCTTCCTTAACTAGTAACATCGCACCGGATTTTTGTGGTGTCGAACCTTTGGTCCTAACTACGGTCGCTAAGACACACGGTTGGTCCTTTCGGAGTAAATCAACTGCCTCTTTAATAACTTCTTTCATAATCAGCCTCTATTACTACAACTTATGAAGCCAAAGTGCTACTACTATCATTTTACATCTGTCATTTTACATCGTGAAAACGCATACATGCATTGTTAATATAGGATTAACACTAAAATTAAGCGCACCCGGATCAAACCAGGAATTCATTCGAAGGATTAGACGTTCTCTAGGTGTTCTCCCGGCAGATTGATATGATTATAACTTATATCGATATATTCTAGCCCGAAAAGCAATATTCAAGCCAATAACTAAGCAACAATATGTAAAGTAGCTCTTGAAATGAGGTATAATATCTACGTATTTATGTCTATAGTCGCAATCACAAATAATAATGTAAAACAGTCAATGGGGTACGTGAATATTTTAGAGTCTATGGGAGCCACTCCAAGAGTGATAACTCCTCAGGATAGCGGGCCTTTAAAGAACCTCATGCACGACGTNTCAGCAATTCTATTAGGNGATGGNCCAAGCATTTGCGCCTCATTTGANCATACGAATGCCCAAGATGACCACGTTNAAAGNGTGGATCTTGATGAGTTNGAACTAAACATTACGAGAAAAGCNTTAGATCTAGATTTGCCTATTCTAGCTATTGGAAGAGGACTACACATATTAAATATATGCCAAGGAGGCAAAGCGCCTTTACCGATAGAAGGACATTCAGAGTACCATTCCGACTNAGACAAAAAGTTAGTCCATACTATTTATCTATCACCNGGAGCAAAGGCATCTGCTGTTATAGGCAGCGCAGGATTTTTCAGAGTGAACAGCAATCATACTTGTGGGATACGCGAAATACAGAGATCGCCTAAGCTNATGAGTACAGCTTATTCTGTCGAGGATGGAATTATAGAAGCGCTTGAAAGTCCTGAGCATAGTTGGGTAATAGGATTCCAATGCAATCCCGAATTACAGGACCAGGTNCCTCGAAGCTTCTCTAACTTATTCCTTGCCTTAGTTGAACGGTCAGGCGTAGAACCATGACATAATCGCGATACACAATACCAATGGAACAAGNTCTAATAATTGCTNATNAATACAGCCGCCTAAATANCCGAAGATAGCACCGCCCCGAAAAGGAGTACATATGGTAACCACGAACGACACGAATCCAGACGGGAGAATTAATCCAGTACGAATAGTCGACGAGATGNGAACGTCGTACCTAACCTACGCTATGAGCGTCATAGTATCCAGAGCCCTTCCGGACGTTCGAGACGGGCTCAAGCCTGTTCAACGCAGGATACTTTACGCAATGCAAGACATGGGTATCAGACCAAATGGCCAACATAGAAAAAGCGCTCGAATAGCAGGGGAAGTACTGGGTAAATTTCACCCTCATGGAGAATCCTCAGTCTACGATACCCTAGTAAGAATGGCTCAGCCATTCTCTATGCGATATCCACTAATAGACGGTCANGGCAATTTTGGAAGCATAGACGGAGACCCCCCTGCAGCCATGAGGTATACCGAAGCACGCCTGGCTAACATTGCAGATGAACTACTAACCGATATCGATCAGGACACAGTTGANTTCCTACCCAATTTCGACGATTCGATGCAAGAACCGTCAGTCCTGCCAAGCAGATTACCTAATATGCTTGTGAACGGAGCCTCAGGCATAGCTGTAGGTATGGCCACTAATATGCCCCCTCATAACTTGAGTGAAATCTGTGACGCTATATGTCATGTAATAGAGAAACCTGACTGCAGCGTAGACGATCTGATTAAGCTAGTCCCTGGACCAGATTTTCCAACCGCAGGGATAATAAGAGGAACATCGGGGATCATAGATGCCTACACCACTGGCCGCGGCANAATAGTAATGGAGGCAGATACTGAGATCGAAGAGATGCGTGGCGATCGCAGAAGGATAATCATAAACGAACTACCCTACCAAGTTAACAAGGCTAATCTGGTAGAAAAAATAGCCCAACTGGTAAGAGATAAAAAAATTGACGGTATTTCTGATATTCGNGATGAATCTGACCGACATGGTATGAGAGTAGTGATTGAACTTAGNCGAGACGCTCAACCCAGCATAGTTCTCAACAATTTATATAAACACACGTCCATGCGATCTTCATTCAACACTATCATGTTGGCATTGGTAGACGGCCAGCCTCAAGTACTCACTCTCAAACGTGCATTGTCTTTATTCATTGACCACCGGAAGGAGGTTATTCGTAGACGATCTGAGTTCCAGTTACAAAAGGCTCGCGACCGTGACCACATAGTTCAAGGATTATTACTAGCATTAGATCAAATGGATGAGATTATAGCGACCATNAGAGCCTCAGATGATGTCGAAGTTGCACGAACTAACTTAATGCAAAGATTTGACCTAGACCAAATTCAAGCTCAGGCTATCCTAGACATGCAACTAAGGAGACTAGCTGCNCTAGAACGAGAGCGACTAGAAAATGAACACAATGATCTTGTTGCTACTATTTCCAGCCTNCTAGAACTACTCGCCAGTCCCGAGAAAATACTGAATGCTGTAAAGACGGAAACACGCAAATTAAAGAAGGATTTCGGAGATGCGCGCCGGACCGTCATACATCTAGACGAGGTAGAAGATCAGACTATAGAACAATTCATACCTCACCAAGATGTCGTAATTACCCTCAGTCAGAAAGGTTATATTAAGCGTGTCCCATCTGATACGTACAAGACCCAGCACCGTGGAGGTAAAGGTGTCCGTGGCATGACAACACGAGACGACGACGCACTAAAAGAACTCGTCGTCGTCGATACACATGACACTCTATTGTTTTTCACAAATCGGGGTCGGGTGTATCCTCTTCGAGTTTTTCAGCTCGCTCCAGATACCTCACGAACTAGCAGAGGCACTCTGCTAGTAAACTTGATTCCCCTCGGCCCGGGTGAACAAATCCAGACTATGCTTGCCACCAAGAACCCCAAAGAGGGGGATTTATTAGTATTAGCAACNCANCTAGGTGANGTCAAAGCGTTGAAAGAAGGTGCTCTATCAAACATCCAAGCCAGAGGNTTAATAGTCATGGACTTAGAACCCGGAGATGAACTAGTAAGCGTCAAACANTTAGGAGACGCGCAAGATGTTGTTATGGTCTCGGAGACAGGNCAAAGTATAAGATTTCCTATTAGAAACCTTGCTCCNCGATCTCGTACAGCCGGTGGAGTACGAGGTATGAGATTAAGGCAAGATGACAAAGTAGTAACTATGCTTACTGTAACACAGGATGACAGGTTACTAGTGGTCAGCGAAGGCGGCTACGGAAAAGCAACNCCTCTATCCATGTATCCTACACANACTAGAGGCGGCCTAGGGGTAAGGACATTCAAAGTCACTGATAAAACCGGAAGAGTAGCAGCCGCNCGTGTAGTATCTGAAANCGAAGGTCAAGAAGTATTCATCATTTCTGCTATGGCTCAGGTAGTTCGGATAAACCTCGAGGATGTACGAATTACTGGTCGAGACACCCAAGGCGTCATTGTATGGCGAGACAGAGACCCGGATGACTACGTAGCCTCGATAGCATGTTTCCAGGAAACGGATTACACCAAGGAACTACCCGAANCAAACTCAAAGAAGTCTGACGAAGAGTAGAAACGTACAACGGCCAGTATGTAGTATTCTGCATACTGGCCTCAACAACTCCCCGTCGCGGGGACTACGGATTCGTAGCACATCATAACAGTTTCGAGTGCACCATCAGTGTAAGTATCGATTTGTTTCGTAACCTCAATTACCGTATAATTAAATTTGGTCAAATAAAGCAGTGTCTCCCCAATAAAAGGATTACTGATGAAATTGGTGTTCATTCACGGAGCTGGCAGTTCAAGTTTATCCTCTTACTATCAACTAAGGCACTTCCGTAATTCGAAAGCCCTTGACCTTCCTGGGCATCCTAACGGAAAGCCATGTATATCGATAGAAGGATATCTGGAATGGGTTNGAGGGTTCATAACTGCTCGTAGATATAANGATGTCATACTTTGTGGACATTCTATGGGCGGCGCCATAGCTATTCAGCATGCCCTAAAATACCCAGATGAGATCCGAGGNCTAATACTCATGGGTACAGGTGCAAAGCTAAGAGTACACCCTGACTATCTTGAACAATGTCGAAATCCAGGTNATAACNATAATGAATGGATGCAACATCAAGAGAGCTATTTCNAAGGCGTTGAATCTGATATACAGAGAGTTCTGATGCAAAGAGCTCAAGAAATTGGACCACAAGTCGAATTGAATGACCTATTAGCATGCGACTCTTTTGACGCGATGGATAAAGTCGAAAATATTAAATTGCCGACACTCATATTGTGCGGAGATCAAGATCAGATGACACCCAAAAAATATNCTGATTACTTATCTGACAAGATAGATGGTTCTGAAAAGCGTGTAATTGATGATGCGCANCATTTTGCACAGCTACAAAANTACAAGCAAGTGAATGCTCATATAGAAGAGTTCGTAAATTCCATTAAATAATTACTANGCTTTGTTCGGATGGTACCAGCGNCTTTGATAAAACATCAGCGGTTCGCATTCTTCACCTTGGCTAAGATTTACTACCTCTCCGACATAGATAGTATGGTCTCCGTAGACGTGTGTGCCAGATACGTTACAGCTAAANGAAACCATCGCATTTTCTAGAACAGGNACTCCAGCTTCATCGATATTATAGGTATAGTCCGCATCNCCTTGCCGATCTTCTGGCCGTTTTGCAAAATACGCCCCCAGATACTCCTGTTCCTCCGCTAATATATTTACTCCGAATGTACCATTATTGCTCACAAATCCATGCGTGTTCGTTCCATGGGCAACACACACTAAGACCGTTGGAGGATCTAAACATACAGAGGTGAACGAGTTGGCAGTCATTGAATGTGGTTCACCNTTGTCATCAACACTCGATACTACCGTCACTCCTGTAGCAAATTTTGACATAGCAGTTCTAAAATCATCTCTGTTAACCACTCTTCAGATATCTCCTTAAATTTCGTGTAATTATAACCATNTTATCGNCCATATTGTACATTATTATCGTATCAACGATCACCTAGCCCTAATAGCAACGTTACTCATACAGAGTAAACCAATCAGAACAATTAATACAATCACTAGCATTCATAATTTGCGTGTCTAGTTTCGCAACCGAACCTTTGGGAAGCAAATTTTGAAAATGGTCAGGATATGTTAATTGAGCAAGTATCTCTAGACCATTGACTATACGCGGGCCAGGCCTGCTGAGATATACATGATCAATCAGGTACACNTCACCGTGCTGAACGGCTGGTACATCATACCAACCATCTTGTTTCACCAGCCACGACACTTCCCTGGCATTCCTATTGATATCAGATGAACAAAGATCAATGAATAGCTTGTCGGGAGCATATTCCACGACTTCTTGCCATTTTATTCTTTGGGCATCACATCCCGATTGATAAGCAGTCACTCCTACCACATTCAATACATCAGCAATCCAGTGCCCACCAATAACCAGAGGATCCACCCCTTCTATAGAAAAAACTTTTGGACGCTTTTTGACAGCATCGATGCCATGAGCAATGCTCCGAATTCGCTCTCGCATGCTCTGCAATAATTGTCGAGCAGCCATTGGAGCGCGACAGGACTCCCCGATTTGATCAATAGTAGTTAATATTTCGTCTAATGTCCTAGGGTTTAAAACTAGAACCTCTGGGAGTATATCCAAGTTAACAAGGGTCTTCTCTACGGTTCCAACATCTACTTCACAGAAATAACACAAGTCTTGAGTTAGTACGACATCAATATTTGAATTCACGAACAGCTCTTCATCTACAACATATGGGGATCCACCAGACTCCAGAATGTTTCTCATTTCTGCTTCCACTTCAGCACTGGAAAGATTGGCAACTTCGATGCGACTCCTTGAAACGATAGGCTTTTTCGTAGCTTCTTCAGGATAGTCGCAAAGATCTGTAACACCTACGATAGAATCGCCTAAACCCAGAGCAAAAGCTATTTCGGTGCCACTCGGTAATAAAGAACATATATTCAATGTACTATNCCTGACAGAAAACTAGCNCNGCCGAGGCTAAGTGAAGATAACCTCGNCCAAATGTAATGAGATACCTAAGCTATTAAGCTATTTTGTCTAAAAATGAGCGTGAACCTTTCTCAACCCAGGCATTCCAAGAAGTCATCACAAATTTAACACCTCTGTCGATATACCGCTCAACGTTATCATCATTAACTAATGTGCCGGCTACACGCCCCGAGGACACAATCTTATCCAGACTCATATTGATAGCCTCTTGAACTTCTGGATGCCCCGGATTACCAATATGCCCCATGGTTTGTGACAGATCAGACGGAGCNATAAAAAACACATCNATGAAATCGACTTTCAATATTTCATCTAGATTGCGTAGAGCTTCTATTTCCTCCAGCAAAACCACTACCATAGTCTGATCGTTGGCCTTATGGAAATAATCACCAACTCCGTANGACTGACGACCTGGAAACATACCTCTATAGCCCAAAGGTGCAAACTTACTTGCGCCCATAGCTGCCTCGGCTGATTCACGATTGTTGATGTGCGGAACCACTATTCCCATAGATCCTCTATCCAACGTCCTGGTGATCAGCCCTGGGTCGTTGGAGTTTACTCTGGTTAATGACGACAAACCCCATAGATCACAGGATCTCGTCATATCACTAATATTCTCCCAACTAGGGCTNCCATGTTCACACTCAATCCATGCTGCATCAAAGCCTAGNGGTCCTACAAAATCGATNATTTCACTAGTCATATTGCCCATAATACCTGTTGCTANTTGACCTGATGCTAATTTNTCTTTTGCCACATTACTTCGTATTATCGCCATGAAGCCTCTCTTACGAAATTATNTATAAATATATGCCAATTTAAGAATGCAATTTACGCTCATATCCTCTGGGAGTAACCATTCTGTTTTTATGCCGATAGGTTGTAGAATTACCTATAATGACAGTTGTAAACATATCGACAAAACCTATGCTGTCATCTAATTCGCCCAAGGTTGTTATTAACAACGATTGATTCGGTCGGAAAGCATCCTTTACCAGACCAACAGGAGTTGCTGGAGAACGATCAGATAACAAGATTTCCCTCGCTTCTAACAGATGATTCTGGCGAGCTTTACTTCTGGGATTGTATATTGCTATGACAAAATCTCCTACAGAAGCCGCTTTTATACGCTTGGTGATTATCTCCCAAGGTGTTAGCAAATCACTAAGACTAATAGCACAAAAATCCTGCATTAAGGGCGAACCTAGTAGCGATGCCGCTGACTGAAGTGCAGAAACTCCTGGAATTACTTGGACATCTGGATTCACACCATCCCAACCCTGCTCCGTCAAAATGGTAAATAGTGGTCCGGCCATCCCATATATACCGGCATCTCCCGAAGATACGAGTGCTACACTATGACCGGAGTTAGCAAGCTCAAAAGTACGATTCGCTCGATCTAGTTCCTCTCCTAATTCCATTGATACTAATATTTGGTCGGATATTAGGTCTGTTATTTGATCTATGTATCCTTTATACCCTACAACAACGTCACAATTGCGAATAATATCCACAGCGCTGGGCGTGGCCATATTACGATCACCAGGGCCTAATCCTATGAGGGAGATCCTACCTGTATTGATTGCGCTATTTGTCATATATACCACTCAAACATCCTAAACCAGGCATTCTTTAATTTTCCTTAATACGTGTAACTGCCACCGTAGCACAGTCACTTCTACGTTTACTCATCACTAGATCGACCGAATCAGCTGCCAAAATTGAAGATGGCTCAGAAACACCCCATACTCCTAGAAGATTGTGAGCTTTTTCTGATCTGTCTAATTGAAAGTCCCATTTACTGTCAGACTCTTTACTGAAAACATTATTCAATGCTTCAACACTGTAAGTATACAAAGGCACTCCATATTTTTCAGTTAACTCTATTAACCCTGGTTCATTTTGTTTTATCTCAGCTGTCGCAAAAGCCAAGATACTAGACAAAGAAAGCCCAACTTCCTCAAAAGAATCAGTTAACAACTGATTCAATTTGTCAACAGAAACGCCTCTCCGACACCCCATTCCTACCACTAAAGACTTAGGATGATATACCACTATATTCTTCCCATCTTGTGAAGCAGACTTGAATCCCCTTTCTACATTCAGATCAGTTACAACCAATCTAACATCTACACAATCAGCCAATAACGCTTCTAAATCATCATGCTGCTTGACGATATTCGCCAAGGATTCCAGTCCCATGACCCAATCCCTCTGTCCACTATCCTGATAAATGCCAATACTCCCACCGTTTATGATCATGGCGCTTGCCCTGGTAATCATCACAGAGTCACTTACTAAGACCCAGCCCGACTCTTTCGCCAAGAGATCTATCGATAAGCTTTCCAGTACATGGGAAGCAGAGGTAATCACCGGAATGGACCCTATAACATCGGCAACTTGCTGCGTAGCCTTATCAGCACCTCCTACATGTCCAGACACAAGGCTGACTGCAAATTTACCCATTTCATCTACACAAATTACCGCAGGGTCAACTGACTTGGTTTTAAGATACGGAGCAATTAATCTGACAGACGCGCCTACAGGAAGGAACAAAATTATAATATCGTAGCTATAAAATACTCTACTGATGATAGGACGAAGCGGAAGATTATAGCTTATATAATCACTAGCATATTCACAGAATCTATTATCAACATATAAATCAGCTTGATCCCGATATGCCTGTTTCAGCCTACTACCAAGTACAGATCCATTTTTGGACACTGCTACTATAGCCGTCTTAGACATTAACCCTACGCTTTTACTGAATCACCAGCCGCAACGGCCTTATCCTTGGCTGACGACCTATTACGACGTGAAGCTTTACGATATAGGTGGGTATAAGTCTCCGAATATAAATGAGACGAAGCACGGTCCTCTGATCTGGTTGAATCTGGTAGTCTAACGTCGGGATTCACAGCCTGACCTACAATGATCACTGCTTGGAGAGTTATTTTGGCCTCTCTGACTTTTGCAGCTATATCAGCCAAAGTACCCCTGATTACCAATTCCTCAGGCCAACCAACTCGATATGCTACGGCAATTGGGGTATCTTTGCTATACCCGGCAGATCGCAGTTCCCTTACAATTTTGGTCATCCTAGTTACACTCAAGAATATTACCAAGGAGCATCCATGTGAAGCCAAGCTTTTCAAATCCTCACCTTCAGGTAAAGACACACGTCCTTCAGCCCTGGTCATAATAATACTTTGAGATATTTCTGGAACTGTCAGCTCTGCTTTTAGCACTGCAGCTGCCGCAAATGCCGAACTAACCCCTGGAATTATTTCATAATCTATATTTTCAGATTCTAAAATTCTCATTTGTTCCAATATTGCACCGTAGATCGATGGATCTCCGCTCTGAACGCGTGCAACGGTCTTCCCTTCAGAAACAGCCTTCAGAGTAACTTCCATAATTTGTGGTAGAGCCATAGTCTTACTGCCGTACACTTCCGCGTTCTCATTAGCGTAAGCTACTACTTCCTCTGGGACCAACGAATCGGCATATATAACTACATCAGACTCTTCAATGATCCTCTTTGCTTTTAGAGTCAGTAATTCTGGGTCACCAGGACCACCACCAACAAAGTAAACTTTCCCATTCATTTTATTCATAAATACTCACTTCCTAATTATCAATAATGAAAAATAATCGAGATCTTCACTAGACAGCTGGTTGAGGTCTCTTACAACTTCTTCGCTACTAGTAGATGCTCTCCTAACATAAATCCCTTTACCCGCCAATCCGAGTTGTTCTAAATTCGCTAATGCTTGTATCAAGGTCCGATTTACTTTCATTAGAACTATAGTATCGTAATTAGCTATCGCCTCACTTAGGTCATCAATACCGTACACAGCTGGTAGTATAGCCAAACGCTGACCATGGGTAACTAATGGGACACTAGCACTCGCCGCTGCTGCCATCACAGAGGAAACTCCTGGCACTATCTCAACTGTCAAATCGGGGTGATTGCTTTTTATGCTTTCCAATACATACGAAAATGTACTATAAAGCATTGGGTCACCCTCAGTTATGAAGGCCACATCGATGCCATTTTGCAGGATGCCCGCAATTTCTTCGGACGCCCCTACCCAAGCTGATAGGGCTCCAGCTTCATCGTCAGTAGGAAATGGAACTCGCATTATATCTTGGCGAGTCTCATCTATAAAACCTTTGGCAATAGAGTACGCAAAACTCTCAGAGCTTGTCTCTGACTGGGGCATACATACCACCGAAACCTCTGTCAACACCCTCTGAGCTTTTATCGTTAGCAGCTCCGGATCACCGGGGCCTACCCCTACACCGTAAAGTGTGCCTTTACTCACAAATCGCTCCCTAGTTTAAAGTGCCTGTTACTATGAATACAGGATTCAGTGCTTGCAATCTTAGTGAACCTTCCAGCATCTCTTTTGATCTAGATGCATTGATCATTACCAATTCGCTTGAAAATCCCAAGGCTTTCATATCGTCATACACCTTCTGCGTGCGTTCCAACAGAGCGAGATTCACAACTATCCGCCCACCCTTTTTCATTCTAGTCCTAGACAGTTCTAAAATCCCTTTCAAGCTACCGCCGCTCCCACCAACAAATATTGAGTCTGGATCTTCAAGATTATCTAACACTTCTGGAGCTTCACCCACTACAATCTCGACGTTACCAGATCCATAATTATCAACATTGTTTCTTAATATATCTATGCTTTTCATATCCTTCTCTATCGCATATACAATTCCTGACGTCACAATATGACTTGACTCTATAGCAACTGACCCTGATCCAGAACCTATGTCCCACAAGACACTGTCCGGTCTCAGACCTAAGCTATGAATACTGACTGCACGTATTTCCTTCTTAGTAATCTGACCAACCAGTGGAGTCCTTTGTTCAAAAACTTCATCAGGGAACCCATAACGCGAATGTACATTATTAACCACTGGAACCACTCACGTCCTTTTGATCAAGGTGAGGGATGCCCTCGGAAGAAGTTGATGCGCTCGCAAGAAGGGTGCCATCAAAATCAAAGCACATCGCATCTACGATCAAATCACTCGACTGCTGACCAAGTAGCTTGTGACTTTCTTCGCATACCATTCTACACATCACAGGGAAGACATTCATCAAATCATTTTCTTGAGCAATCTCTTGAAAGTGCCTCGCACTACTAGCTTCTTTTATCTCTTGCTGCACTGCTGGTGCTGCGCCACAATCTGATGCAAGACTAGCTAAAAATTCAGTGTCAACACGGTTTCCAGCGACATGAGTTACAAAATACCCCATAGCCATTTTGGAGAACTTACCAACCATACCAACGTGTGTAGCTCTCTTAACATTGCGCATAGTACATCTTTTGAGAGCTGGCCCGCTAAATATTCCAGCCTCTATATAAGCCATTTCAGGAAGAGCTAATAGTGGTTTCGAAAATTCTTCACTTCGGGTCCCGGTAGATAGCACTAAATGAGATAATCCGTTGGTCGCGGCTACATCTATCGCTAAATGCACACTCGCTCTCCAAGAAGCAGTAGAGAAGGGTTGCACGACGCCTGTACTTCCAAGAATCGATATACCACCCAAAACCCCCAGCCTAGAGTTAGTAGTTTTCAGCGCAATTTCCTCTCCACCGGGAACTGATATTTCCACTATGAAGCCAGTTTCAGGATCAAATCCCTGGCTTACGGCAGCCTGTTGAATAGATTCAACAATCATTCTCCTAGGCACCCTAGTGACAGCCGGTTCTCCTACGTCTATTCCAGTCCCAGGACGTGTCACAAGCCCAACACCCTCGCCTCTAGTTATCGTGACACCGCTACGAGTGTGGTCACGTGAGACTTTTACGCATATCTCTGCTCCATGAGTAGCGTCAGGATCATCTCCTCCATCTTTTATCACAGAACATAAAACATGTTCAGAATCAATTATGTCATACCTGTGGATAGTTAATTCAGCTGATTGACCTATAGGCAAATCAATGAGAACTGTCGGCACCTCATCACCGGACAGCAATCTCATTACAGCAGCTTTAGCAGCAGCAGCAGCGGTAGAACCTGTGGTGTAACCAGTACGTAGCTCACGAGGTCCCACAGTCTGCTTNCTATAATCGCTTTCCTCTGATTTGTTGTACATATTTCGGTTAGTCATATATACGCACTCTACTATTATCTCNTCACTACTGATTGTCCNAAACAGTTTTTATACGGTCTGCAGCAACTTGAACTATACGCTCGTCCACTCCTAAAGGAGGCGAAATTATCATGGGCACATNTTTGTACAATTCTTGTAACTTTGATATTCCTCCAACTATGTTCCGTTGCAAAATTAAACCTGGGAAAAATACGTACGGAATACAGACGACAACTTTTACACCTCGTGTCTTAACCAAGGTTTCAACTGCATATTCCATTGTCGGATCGCCATAGTGCGATTGAGCAACTTCAACGGCATATCCAGTACCGAGAGTTTGTTCTACCAAGCTACCAAGTTCTTCAAGCCAAACGCATGAATCGTATTCGCTTTTCGTGCCCGCCTTTACTAAGAGGACGCCTACCGCTCCACCATCTAATTGTGGAATATCATCCTTCATCTCCAACAATCTATCACAGACAACATCAGCCAACCTAGCATCGTAACCTAGACCTTGCGCTAAACGTATTTCCAGGCCCGGCGCCTTGGCTTTAAGCTCTTCCAAAACTTCATCCATCTCCTCAGTCGCATGTTTCCCATTCCCCAATAGATATGGCATGACTACTGCTGTACTGATTCCCTTATCTGCCAACAGCTGGATAGCCTGATCAGGATGCGGTTCTATAAATTCAAGGCATGACAAAATGACTTCTGAATTGTCAGAGCCAAGGAGACTTTGCAAAGTCGAAGCAGCCCCTTCTAGCCCAACAGGAGTACTTGGACAATCTCTACACCATCGTTGCGAAGTATTCGCTGGATCCCATGCACATGAACACTCTGACTTGCTAGTTCCCCGCTGGCTCCCATGACATAAAAGCACTATGCCACATTTAGCTCGTGTTAATTCGCTATCTGCTTTCTTATTGTGTTCAACCACTACGAAAAATGCTCTCCTAGATTATTTACATCAGGTCAAGCAATCCGTTTACAGTAGCAGCCGCCGCCGAACTACCTCCACGGTTACCTAGAATAGTTATATAAGGCAAATCTCTTTTTGCGAGTTCATCTTTTGATTCCGCACAAGCTACAAACCCAACCGGCATGCCAATGATCAATGCAGGGTTAACTTTCCGTTCATCTATCAAGTCCAGCAATGCTAAAAGAGCAGTAGGCGCATTACCAATAGCAACTATGGATCCATCAATACTATCCGACATTTCTCTGATAGCAGCCACGGACCGAGTCGTGCCCTCTCTCTTTGCACGCTCTGAAACCTCTGGAGTATCAATTTCGCACCTGGTTTGTATATTACTCCGCGACAAGTGAGATTTAGATATACCGACTTGCACCATTCTTACATCCGTTAACACAGATTTAGAACTTCTAAGGGAATCCAGTCCGCGTTCAACAGAGTTCTGGCTAAACCTGACTGAATCTGCTATGACTGGATCACCTTCAGCACGTACTATTCTGAACAAAATATATTTTTCGTGATTACTCAAATCTTTAGGGTAGATTAAGTTCTCCTCCACCATCTCTAAACTGGTACGATCTATTTCGTCAGGGAGCAAAGCCAATCTTTCAACTAACGACATATAGTTTCTTCCTGGACAAAACTCTTTTCAATTAAATAACCCCCCTGGCATTGCACGATCAGGGGGGTCAACTTACATCACGGATCTCTCTTAAGAATACCACCGTAGACATTAAATCGGTGTCCCTGTTAGCGCAGGGTTGGAACCTCTCTCCCTCGGCGGGTCTCCTGACTCACGGATCCTAGCTCACCGATGCCTTCCCACTCTTTCGACGCAGTGGCTTCAGTTCGGTTTGCTCCCCGCACACAGTGGCGCAACCGCGACGGATTTAAACCGTCTTCCCCTTTAAACACGAAGATTACCTTAGGAGATATCTATTTTTCTTAGCACTAATAATATTGATTACAAGTTAAGCTTGATTCGTAATATAGACCAGCCCAATAATGATGTCAACAAACTGTACTCACACTGTTTTGACCAACGTGTTGTTACCTCATATAATCGAGCGATCACACATGGACTAGATATTATGGAAAAACTGGTTCTAGAACCCATACGAAATATTTCTGGAGAGTTGCATCTCCCAGGTTCAAAAAGTTTGTCAAACAGACTTCTCCTCTTGTCTGCTCTATCAAAAGGGCAGACCGAAGTATATAACGTTCTCGATAGTGACGATACGAGTTACATGTTACAAGCCCTAAACGCTCTAGGAATCAGATACGATATATCTAATGACAGGAGAACGTGCCTCATATATGGTTCGGGAGGACCGTTCCCATCTCTTGAAACAGACCTCTATTTAGGAAACGCAGGAACAGCCGTACGCCCACTATCTGCCGTTTTGTGTGCAGGCAAGGGAAACCACACGGTACGTGGTGATCAACGCATGTACGAACGGCCAATAAAGGACTTAGTCGATTGCTTAAGGCAACTAGGCGCCAATATTGAATACCTAGCCAGCGACGGATTCCCCCCCCTTAGGATTAGTGCCGATGGACTCCAAGGGGGTCAAGTCAGTATAAAAGGTAATATCTCAAGCCAGTATCTCACAGCAATGCTGATAACCTCTCCTTTATCTCAATCACCAATCAAAATCAATGTGGTCGGCGAACTAGTTTCCAAACCTTATATCGATATGACCCTTTCAGTAATGAATAAGTTTGGAGTAAATGTCATCAACGATAACTACCAATCATTCACAGTCTCAGGGAATGATCAATACATATCCCCAAAAACTGTTTTAGTAGAAGGAGACGCTTCATCGGCAAGTTACTTCATGGCGGCAGCGGCTATCAGAGGTGGCTCTGTTCGGTTACGTGGAGTAGGCTCAGGAAGCATACAAGGCGATGTACAAGTCACTCAAGTCCTGCAAAAAATGGGCGCTAAGGTCACCATGGGTACAGACTGGATACAAGTCGAGAAGAACACGTTATCCGGAGTAGATTTGGATCTAAACCACATACCAGATGCCGCTATGACTATAGCTACAACTGCCCTATTTGCAGATGGTACAACTACAATACGTAATATAGGAAACTGGAGAGTTAAAGAAACAGACCGATTATCGGCGATGGCTACAGAATTACGGAAAGTAGGAGCAGAAGTAATAGAAGGACAAGACTACTTGGAAATCACCCCACCCGCAAAGGTACTAGCCGCTACAATAGATACATACAATGATCACCGTATGGCTATGTGTTTTTCATTAGCCGCACTAGGTGAAGCGCCTATAACGATCAACGACCCAGGATGTGTATCGAAGACTTTTCCAGAATATTTTGAATTATTCTCTAGCCTGTGCTCTCAATAAAAGAGAATCATTCCTTCTTTAAGACACTACTATATTAACCAAACGCCCTGGTATATATATAGCTTTACGTACCGTGTTTCCTTCTGTATACACCTTAACTTTTGTGCTGTTTAAAGCTAGATTCTCTGCCGTGTCTTGATCTATATCAACTGGGACGTCGATTCTATCACGTACTTTGCCATTTACTTGAACCACCAAGGTAACCGTATCCTCTGAAGCTAATTGCTCGTCCCATTCTGGAAAGGCATTTTGATGAATGCTATATCCGTACCCATTTTTCTCCCAGAGTTCTTCGGAAATATGTGGCGCTATTGGTGCAAGAATTAGCAGAAACTTCTTGACACAATCTTGCCATATCTGTGAATTGATACTCGAGTCACCCCATATCTTGCTTAAATGATTAGAAAACTCCATTAACGCCGCTATAGCTGTATTGAATTTAAATCTATCAAGTTCTACATAGCATTTTCGGATCGTTTGATGAAGAAGTTTTACTGTCTCTTTGCATTTTTCATCATCAGAAACAGTAGCATCTAGCACCGACCCGTCTCTTTCGCACAAAACCCAAACTCTGTTTAGCCAGCGCGCGATACCATTTATTCCAACATCACTCCATGGGCCACCTTGATCCCATGGTCCTATAAACATCAGAAAACACCTGACGGCATCAGCACCCAAGTCACCAACGACATCGTCAGGGTTCACCACGTTCCCCCTGCTTTTACTCATTTTTTCGTGGTCTTCACCAAGAATAACACCCTGGTTGAAAAGTCTGAGAAATGGTTCGTCAAATTGCACCACTCCAGTATCTTTCAGAGCTTTAATAAAAAACCGTGAGTAAAGAAGATGCATTACAGCATGTTCTGCCCCACCTGTATATTGGTCTACCGACATCCAATTATGTACAGATTCTGGATCAAATGGAGAATCAGCAGAATTAGGGCTCGTATAGCGAAGCATATACCAGGACGAGTCAAAGAAAGTATCCATCGTATCAGTTTCTCTACGAGCTGCCGATTGGCAGTTTGGACAATCTACATTCACGAAATCCGAATTCGCAGCCAGTGGAGATTCTCCAGAAGGTGTAAAGTCTGCGTCAGGCGGAAGTAGAACAGGTAAGTCCTCTTCCGGCACCGGCACTATGCCACAATTATCGCAATAAATCATCGGTATTGGGGTACCCCAATATCTTTGCCTAGATATCAACCAGTCCCTAATACGATAGGAAATCGTCGTATACCCCCAGCCTTTGGTTTCAATATCTGCAGATATAGCTCGTATGCCTTCTGCATTAGTCATGCCGTCGTATGCCAGCGAATTAGTCATAAATCCATCGGCTATATAGGCTGCAGTAGGCTCACTTCCATCCCAATCTATTGGCGCAATTACAGTCCTAATCGGCAATTTGAACTTTTGCGCAAAATCGAAATCTCGGGAGTCATGTGCAGGAACTCCCATCACAGCGCCAGTCCCATATGTAGTCAATACATAATCGGCTGTATATATCGGAATTTCCTCCCCATTAACCCTATTCACAGCGTAAGAACCTAGAAAAACACCAGTTTTATCTTTGTCAGCAGAAAGCCTATCTACTTCTGAAGCCTGTCTAGCCTTATTAACGTACTCATTTACTTCCTTTCGCTGCTCTAGAGTAGTCAACTCCTCTACAAGAGGATGCTCAGGTGCCAATACTAAAAACGTGACCCCAAAAATAGTGTCTATTCGCGTAGTAAATGCTCTAATTTCGCGAAGCGATACATTACAATGCTCAATGTCAAAACTGATTTCCACTCCGTCACTGCGACCTATCCAGTTACGCTGCATTGTTAATATTCTTTCAGGCCATTCCAACAAACCGGAGAAATCTAACAGATCTTCACAATAGTCAGTGATCTTAAGAAACCACTGCTCCAAATCCCTTCTGGTTATCTGCGTATCGCAACGTTCACAAGCTCCATTAAGCACCTGTTCATTTGCCAACACGGTCTGACACGACGGACACCACACTACAGGCGCCTGTGACCTATATGCCAGACCCTGGTTAAACAGTTTTAGGAATAACCATTGATTCCATTTATAGTACTCTGGCAAACAACAAATAACTTCCCTATCCCAATCGTATATAGCTCCTAGAGACCTAAGTTGGCGCCTCATATTGTCGATATTGCTCATAGTCCATTCATGGGGATGAATTCCCCGACTTATTGCAGCATTTTCAGCGGGCAGGCCGAATGCATCAAAACCTATTGGATGAAGAACATTGTAGCCCTGCATACGCTTGAAACGAGCATGGCAATCAGCAGGAGCCATGGCGTACCAATGCCCTATATGTAAATCACCTGAAGGATACGGATACATGGTCATCTCATACCATTTAGGCTTATCAGTCTCATCAGATACTTTGTGCAACCCGTCTGTTTCCCATCGTTGTTGCCATTTGGCATCCATTACAGAAGGGTCATATCTAAGTTCGACTTGTCTGGGGTTAGTAGACATTCTTAACTACCTCTAATCACTTAACAGTACAGAATTCATAGTATACAAAACCTACTGTCCCTTGTCTTTCGTATATCTGAGCAAATAATAATTGGGCCCGTCACATAATATACATCTAGGTGCGTTGACATCAGCTATCCAAATCAATAGAATCCCGGTGTACAGACAATGGCTCACAAAGGAACAATATAAAAGCCTACAATCCGTCGCAAGTATAATCCAAATAACTACACTAAACTATGAAATCAAACCTTATATCCAATCAGATGACACCTAACCTTTAGTGGAGACTTTCATTGGACGCAAATCGCCCTAGGCGACCAAGAGACATTGTTGTAAGGCAACCCAGAACAGATCAGCTAGAGCCAACGGTAGCTGAACAGTTACCTTACCGTCACCCACAAAGAATATTCACCACCCCATTCATACTAGCAACAGGGTTTGCCCTATTCATTCTAGTAACCGCTTTACTACTACTCCTTCCTGTATCAAATACAACAGATGAATTCACTGCATTCGACACGGCATTTTTCACGGCCACATCTGCAGTAACTGTAACAGGACATATTGTTGTAAATACATCTTCCTATTGGAGCACATTCGGACAGGTTGTAATTTTTACCTCTATGTTAGTTGGTGGGCTCAGTTTTATGGCTATCGCTACGTTTATATTGGCTCTTATTGGCCAAAGATCTAGTCTGTCAGAGCGTTTAATGATTCGCGAAGCAATGGGAATAGACAAACTCATAGGGTTAAGGAAAATTGCCCGAAACATAGTACTGATAGCCTTACTAGTGTACATAGTAGGAGCCATTTGCATATTCTCTAGGATTCAGGGTCTAGACGAAATGGGGTTTTTAGAATCGGCCTGGCAATCATTATTCCTATCCGTCTCGGCTTTTAACAACGCAGGCTTCTCAATATTACCTGACACCATAGGAGAACCTGGATTACATCGTATAGCTTCAGACAGCTATCTTCTCGGCTTTGTCATGGTATTAATTGTATTGGGGTGTATCGGATGGACTGTACTAGTAGATATTTATAAAGAACGCAGATTTTCAAGATTTAGCTTGAACACTAAATTAGTAATAGTCACAACTACCGCTCTATACATATTCGGCGCAGCAGTGTTCTTCCTTGCTGAATTGTCACACACAATGCTTGACGTGAACTTATGGGATAAGCTTGTGTCAGCATCATTCCATTCTATCAGTGGTCGCACAGCCGGCTTTTCTACGGTTGACTTTAGTGAAACTGGCGATTTTACAAAGTTAGTATATCCAGCTCTAATGTTTATCGGAGGAGCATCAGGATCGGTAGCTGGAGGAATAAAAGTAAATACCTTCGCTGTAATTATCGCCGTAGTAATATCATCTATCCGGAGCCGTCCTAGAGCCGAAGCGTTCGGAAGAGAAATCGCAAACGCACAAGTATTAAGAGCCATAACAGTGGCGGTACTTGGTGTAGTATTCTTGCTCCTTATCGTTCCAACACTTACAATCACAGACCCAGACATCCCATTCCTAAATTTGCTGTTCGATACAGTATCAGCATTTAGCACTAATGGCACCTCCACCGGAATCGTCCCTGATTTAAGTATTCCTGGAAAGATAATATTCATGCTAGCCATGTTTATAGGGAGATTAGGCCCACTCACATTAGCCCTAGCTTTGGTTCCCAGTGAACATACCTTATATCGTTTTGCTCAGGAACGGGTTACAATAGGCTAGTCGGAGGCGGATCATGAAAAAACAGGTGTGTGTCGTGGGGATGGGTAGGTTTGGAGCTACCGTGTCTCGCGAATTGTATCAGTCGGGACACGACGTATTGGCCCTTGACAATTCAGACACAAAAATACAAGAGATGCTTGGACAAGTCACTTATGCTGTTACCGCTGACGCAACAAACGAGTCTGTGCTTAGAGAATTAGGAGTAGATGAATTTGATGTTGGGATAGTGGCTCTAGGAAGCGAAAACATCCAAGCCAGTATATTAATCACAGTACTACTAAAAAGCCTCAGAATACCATTCATAGTCAGTCGCGCTGCCGACCAACTCCACGGAGACACTCTTGAAAGAGTAGGAGCAGATAAAGTGGTGTATCCAGAAATGGAAAGCGCCACTCGTGTGGCACATATTGATTTCAATTCGGGAGTATTAGATCACATGGCTCTAGCGCCTGGCACGGGAATAAGCAAAGTCACACCACCCGAAGAATTTCTTAGAAACACTTTAGATGACGTGGGATTAGGCGGCCCCAACAGCAAGTATGGTTTGGTTGCCTTGGCGATAAGACGTGGCCGAAATTACATATTAAATCCATCCAGAGATGAGACCATACAGCCTGGAGATCAATTGATCCTAGCGGGAAGAGACGACCGAGTCAGTCGACTTAACGATGAAGTCAAAGAACATACTAAGAATCAACAAGAGGAGTAAGATCCTTCAAACTCTATTGTAGAACTGTTGAAAATTCAGTGCCTTAATCTTTATAATCTGGCATTGCAACGGAATCTATAGGCTAGAGTTCCCATATATGCATTTTAATGGCAAACGAATTCTTGTTCCGGTAGACGGAAGCACTGCAGCAGACAATGCTTTCAGATGGGCGTGCCAAATTGCGAAACATTCTAAGGCTGAACTGCACGCTATATACGTGGATGAAATACCCCTAGACTTTCCGCTAGACACGCAATTCACTGGTGAAGATAATATCGGGGAACATATTCTTCACTCCATAGAAGAGATCGCCGATCAAGAGAAATGCAAAGTAAAAGCACAGTTGCTGAAGGCTAGGCATTCGGGGCCTGCGATAGTCTTAGAAGCTTCAGACCGGCAAATGGAGATGATAATTTTGGGATCTCCTTTCCAGAACTCAGTATCGCTAAATAGTATTTCCAATCTCGGAATATATCTTCTCCAACACGCCCACTGTCAGGTCATAATATGGCGCGAAAATTTGGAAGTATCATCGTTGAGTACAAGTTGATATGGAGGCTGTAATATATGGCGGAGGAGTTCTTGGGAAGATGTTGGTTCCGCATCTAGTACAAAGCGGTTATGACGTCACAATAATTGACTCTGATTCTGAGTTTCTCCAATCCGTGAGCCTAGACTCTTCAGTTAAGACAATATGGTTGCAAGATTCCATGATGCAAAATTATCTTGAAGACGCAAGAGTAGATATTGCTGAACTCTTCATCGCTATATCTGAAAATGACCACGCTAATTTGTTAGAAGCACAAACTGCCGCACGTATCTACAACGTGGAAAATGTCATATGCTTGGTTGAAGACCCACAATTACAGCATCTCTTTAAGGACCAAAACATCACAATCGTTGGCTCATCTTTATTAGCTATATTTCAAGACATCGAAACAAACCTGTAAAGCTGATCGAAAAATGTATATATTAATCATAGGTTGCAGCACAATCGGATATCACCTAGCAAAATCACTGCTGGCGGCAGGCCATGAAATCACAATAGTTGAGAAAGACCCTGTTCGTAGCAAGCTAATGTGGGATGAATTTGGAAGCATCGTTGTGCAGGGGGATGGTACAGATGTCCAAATATTGCAATCAGCCGGAACTTCAAGAGCTGATTCATTTATCGCAGTGACGGGATCCGATGAAACTAACCTGATAGCTTCTCAAATTGCTAAGACCAAATTTGGTGTTGAAAACACTATCGCTGTGGTAAAAGACACCAAAAATGAGCAACTATTCCATATGCTAGGCGTAGATTCCGTCATCAATTCCACTCACCATATAATTGCCAGCATAGAAGAAACTATCCCTGGAAAACCTCTCCTACATCTTGCCCAATCTAAAATACCTGGATTAGAACTAATAAGCATAGCTGTACCAGAAGATTCTTCTATAATAGGACAAGCTCTTGAGGACATAGAATTGCCTCCACACAGCTTTATCGCGATTGTTATGAAAGATAATCGTGCGGAACCTCCGATAGACAAATTGATAATTGAGGCGCATGATGAAATCGTAGCAGTCACAACACCAGACGAAGAAGCTGTTATGTACGACATATTAACTGGAGTTCTATGACTTTATCTAAAACAATAGGTTTCTTAGGGCCCATTGGTACATATACAGAACAAGCAGCTTTATTATATTCTTCTGAGAGCACTCTGACTCCTCTACCTACCATCCCAGCAATTGGAGATGCTGTAGCATCGGGAGAAACTGATCAGGGGATAGTTCCTATTGAAAACAGTCTTGAGGGATCCGTGACCTATACTCTGGATCTGCTTATCACTCAATCTGGACTCTCTATCTATAATGAAATTGTAATACCAATCGAACATTATCTGATGGCATCCCATGGAACTAAAACCTCCGATATATCTATAATCTACTCCCATCCGCAAGCCTTAGCTCAGTGTAGAACATTTTTACATTCGCATTATCCCGACGCTCAACAGGTAGCCTCGCTTAGTACAGTAGCGGCAGTTACCGATATGAAAAACAGCGGTCCTGAAGCCGCAGCTATCGCCCCTTATAGAGCCGCAGAACTTCACGACGTAGAGATAATTGGACAAAACATACAAGACAACGCTAATAATTTAACTAGGTTTGTAGTATTAAGTGGTACAGACCATCCTATTACTGGTCACGATAAAACTTCCATATGCTTTGCATTTGACTCGGATTCACCAGGCTCCTTATATAGCACCTTGGGAGAATTCGCCCATAGAACCATAAATTTAACCAAAGTGGAGTCTCGTCCAACTAAAGAGTCATTGGGCCAATACATTTTTTTGATAGATTGCGATGGACATAGAGAAGATCGCCAAGTAAAAGAAGCCTTGGACGCGATATCTTCAAAAGTAAGCTTATTGAAAATATTAGGATCTTACCCCAAATGGGATCTGAAGTAGCCTGCAATTAATATATTGCCATTATTAAGGCAAGATACGATATACCGTAGTTCCTTGGTTATTGAAAACAGTCTCTAGCAGACCGTCAGAGTCCATATTATTGAATTTTTGCAATCCATCTGGAGAGTAATGAATTCTCTCCAATTGTCCCACTACAATATATGTTACATGATAATCTTCTAAAAGCTTAAGTGCTTTGTACACCATAGTAGTATTATAAATATCACTAATAACAATCTTCCGTCTATTGATTTCCGATATGGCATTATTTCTCTGCTGCATTTGATGCCAAGGCCATCCTAGGATAGTCGGCAATCCCGTATTGGAAGATATCCGCGAACTCCAGTGATATTGTTCATCATGTGCTTCCAGTATTATTGGAGTACCCTGAACATTAGATTGCAACCAACGTATCGCACCACGATCAGAATTCAGTTCTATAGTATTATCTTGTTCTACATGATCAGCTGTAATCATATATGCAGATCCATCTAGACCTATGTACTCCGTACCAAATCTATCTTGTATTCGAGCCAAGGTACCAAATATCGGATAATTGATGCATCCCAATATAAGAACTATTACCACAAACGAAGCACATCGATATAACCATATAGCACTTGGTCTAGAATAGTGCCTTTGGAGTAGATACCACAGCATGAAACTAGCTGATAAACTATAAAATACCCATACATGAAGATAGAACTTGAATAATGTATTCATTCTACCTATATCGTTATTGAATTTTAGAAATTCCACTCCTAAAGCAATTGCGCAACCTATACCTAGGAGAATTACAGAGAATACAACTGATCTGTTCTCATAAATTTGTTCTCTTTTATTAAGTATATTCAGGATAGCCCATTCCAATATGACTAGATTTAAGCATGCCGTGTAATAACCGATGAATATGAGATATGCGGGGAAACCGATTAACACACTCAGTACGAAATATTTGATCCAGCGATTCTGTATAAAAGTTAGATATTCTAGCGATATGTGAGCTTTTATACACTTCCCACATGTAAAGGCCCTATCGCACATAAACCACGTGATAACCGCCAAAAACAAACCGTGAATGACCAGATAGCTCGATAAGGGTGTTATCCACAAACTAAGAGATATCCCTGCCCCAAACGTCTCGTACGAATTCCAAAACGGCCAGAACGTCACGACACTTGAAGCAATTATGCAGCTTGTAATTAGAAGGAAATATAAACATTTGTACCATACAGACCCATTTCTGTAATATATTGCGACTGCGACGGTAGCAATAGCAACCAATAAATAAGATGGGTAATCCCAACTATTAATAGCCCAAAGGCTACCTATCGAGACCCCAAGAACCAATGTTATTGCCGTCACATATCTCTTACTTCCTCGCTCGATACATAGAAACAGATTCAAAAGCAAACCCAGACTTAATAATCCGAAAGGAATAACCATCATATGAGCGTGCAAATCTGCAAACAAAAAACTGAAAAATGGGAATTCAGTGATATGATACGAGATATCCGAAGGCCCAGAGTATCCAGAGGCCATCCAAAAAGCCGAACCAAACGGAATTACAGCTAAACCAGGTGGAATTACTCTACTGCTTTTCCAAAAATCAAATCCCGAATATAAATAGGTCGGATCATAGAATACCTTTAGACCTGCGGTAATAATTTGCAGCATCCCATCCAAATTCCCAATTAATGCGACAAAACAGCCCCCGATGATCCCAGCCATAACAGGACGTTCTAAATACTTAATGAAAGCTTTGCGGTTGTTCTCAACCCGATTAACTGGGCCACACGTTTTCGTAGCCAGGTTAAAAACAATCGAAAAAGCACCTGTCGCGGCCAAAGCAAAGAGCAACGGAACTGCCAGATTAAAAGCGGTATGTGGTGGTATAGTCGTGATCAGTAGAGGCACCGAAACTATTAAGTATCCCCAATAATAGTAATTCATAATTCCTCCAGAGAACCACGGATCGTATGGAGGGAATAAGCTTGTCCTAGCTACGGCCTGAAGATAGGCCATATCCATAGGCTTTTCGCCACCTCTGAAAGGATGCCATAAGTCCGGATTAAACATCCTAATCATTAAAAATCCTAAAAATAATGAAATAAATAGGATCTCACTAAGAGTAATCAGTCTCCATTGATCTGAAATTACAGACAGTATCTGTTCCTTGTAACGCCAGAATATTAAACCTGAAACTAGGGCTGTAACAGCGATACTAATCACTATTACTTCGCGTCCAAAACTCATCAAATTTAAGTTAACTAACATCCACGACAAGTAGGATATTAATAACAACCCCAACGTTCTGGCGAAAATGATTCCCCGGTCCGGAAGAAACCTAAATAATATAATAGCAATAGGCAACGTGATTACATATATCAATTCGACGCTTATCAACCAAATGACGGCAGCGTACTTATTCACGAAATAACTATTGCTGAATCTCTCAGACCACGTGCCTCCCGATACTTGAGTTTGAAATGTTTCCTCCTGCATCAACAAGCTAGCATTGGAATTGTCAGTCAAAGAACTTGATACCCTAGATAGCATCGTATCTATCATCGCAAACGGGAGCTTCGCGGTATTTTGGAATATCAGAACCTGTGGATGATCGTAGCCCACAACATTATCGTCCGCATATCCAAGATTAATATGTAAATGTGAATCAGAAGATTGTAACGAATCTAGAGGCTCTGGGAGTCCCACATAACTATACGGATCATCTTTCAAAGATACTCGCCACAAACTTGGATATGAATGGAACCGTTCAACTAACTCATAGCCGAGTTTGCCTTCAAATAAAAACCTATAATACTGAGCACTAAGTGGATATTTATCTTCTGCCCTCAAGGCACTAACAAAGGGCCTATAACTGTAGAAAACGAGATAATCACTTTCTGATAAATTGCGAGCGAGTTCACTAATTTTCTCTCGACTATCAGATTCATATAACGGAAACTGCCAGACATCGTAACGCTCCATACCTGGGATAAATTCATCCCAATGATTATCTGACAGGATTTTTGTTCCACTAGGGACATTTAAGTGTAGCCATTCGGATCCCTGAACAGCCGTATGAGGTTCAAGATATACTGAACTAAATGCTAGTCCTGGGAGAATGGCCAATGTAACAAAAGCACAGAATGAAATTGTAATGACGTTAGATGCATATGCGTTAGGAAAACGATGCAACGGCATCCAATGTAACACTCCCTTCAAGTATTTCTCACAATTACCGGACACTACAATGTGTCGCGCACTATCCACAATAGAAATTAGTAGCCGCGCACCAAGTAACACCATGAACGGAATTAAGCAAAACAAATAACGCGTAAAATGCACCTCGAAAGACTCTAAGAAAATCAATTGAGGGACCAACCATATCAGGATAATCGAATCGGCGAATCTAGAAGCTTTACGACGACACAACAGCACTATTGAGAAGATTACACCGGACCAAGATATCACTCCGATGGGTATACCTAACCCCCAAACCACACTCTGTTTCAACTGATATAACAACGGCATTGTGCCAACATACTGGGTCGTGAAAGGCCACATACCTGCATTCTTAGCCATAAGAGATTGAGACTTTACATCGGAATAATAAGTCCCTATATCAAGAACGGCGTACGGATTAAGAAGCACATATACACACATCGCGGATAACAGTGATATTCCCAGGTAAATAGTCAACCTTGATACAAGATAGATATACCCACGTTCTTTACTATTAGCCTGACTTATAAGGAAACAAGTCACAAATAATGGAAGAACTAAGAATACAACATTTATCTTAGGCGAAAGCGCTAATCCTAACAGTGCCCCTACAATAAGAACATCCCTTAACCGCTGTTCATCATATAAGCGAATCAGCGCCCAAAAGACAAACAAACAGAACAATGCCGAGAATGTTTCTGGGCGATAAAAATGGCTACTCTGGACGTTAATAGCTGAAGAAGCCATGAAAAATGCTGCTAGCAATCCAATCCTAGTGCTAAACAATCTACGTCCAATAATGTAAATCATACCAACAGAAGCTATATCTGCTAATGCCGACAGAATTCGCCCAGCATATCGCATGTCTAAAGCCTGAAGATCTACGAAAATTTCCAGGAAGAATCGGATAGCAACTAGCAAATAGATAAGCACACTACCTAATGGAAACCAACGCGGATTCAGTGGACTAGTATCGGGGTTGAGGAAAGTTGAGATTCCCGGCATCCCTGTTCTAACATTCGGATAATCAGAGACACAGGTTTTATAGCCTAATGCTTCGGCCAATATGCGATACATACAATCAGCACGTAGGTATAATGACCGTTCATCGGGATGAAAACCGAATCCACTATCCCAATTCAGGCCATTAAGCCTTAATAAAGCGGCAAAAAGCAGAATTCCCAGGATAATCAGGTTGGAGCCAGTAATATATTTACGATAGCGGCCCGTGTGGTTCAATAATGCATTCCACTTGTTCATAATGTAATAAGTAGCAGGATATTAACCCCGTAAATTACAAGCCATCATATGGGCCTACCTAATTGATCTCGCTATAAACGAATCAAAAACCTTTCTGGGCAATCAACGAGCACATCTCTACCGTTCTACAAGAATATCCCCATTCATTGTCATACCAGCCCAAAATTTTGACCATACGATCTTGAATGACCATTGTAGAAAGAGCATCAAATATACAACTATGGCTATTTCCTCGCACATCTGAACTGACTATGGGGTCCTCTGTATACTGGAGTATACCTTTCAACGATCCTTCAGAAGCCGCCTGAAAAGCCTGGTTTATATCCTCGGGAGTCACATCAGCCTGCAAATCAGCCACAAAGTCAGTCGCTGACCCCACCGATGTAGGAACACGAAAAGCTATACCGTGCAATTTACCATTCAATTCAGGAAGGACTATTCCTACGGATCTTGCCGCTCCGGTACTAGTGGGAATGATATTTTGCGCTGCTGCTCGAGCCCGTCTCAAATCTGAATGTCGCCTGTCCAGGATGGACTGATCGTTAGTATAAGAATGAATTGTCGACATCAATCCTTTTTCTACACCGAAATTTTCATGCAGAACTTTTACCATGGGGGCAAAACAATTAGTAGTACAGGAAGCATTAGATACGATATCATGCTCTTTCGGATCATATAGTTCGTCATTAACACCAAGCACCATAGTCAAATCTGGGTTTTTAGCCGGAGCAGATATCACAACCTTCGAAGCTCCAGCATCAATATGACCTCTCGCTTGCTCTGAATCTGTGAATTTGCCAGTACATTCAACCACTATATCGACACCATATTCCGACCAAGGAATATCTTTCGGTAATTTCTCAGAAAACACTCGGACAGGATTACCATCTATTACTAGATCATCATTGTCCGACTCAACTGTACCTTTAAAAACGCCAAAGCTACTATCGTATTTCAATAAATGAGAGTTGGTCTCAGGATCAGATGTCCCATTAACGGCGACTATCTGCAAATCATTGACTTGATTCTCAAATGCAACACGAGTCACTAACCTACCGATTCTTCCGAAACCATTAATACCTACTCGGGTTACCAATTTTAACCTCCGGCATCTTCAACATCTTAATGCACTAATCCCATCTATATAGTGCGTGTCAATTAAACGATATGGATGCACCAATAGCGCCATTGTAAATCCTATTATATCTATATACTAGACCTAAGATATGCGTACGTAGACCTACCACTGTAAATTGCTCTATCAGCTAACGATTTCTCTATTCTGAGCAGCCGATTATACTTGGAAACTCTATCTGATCTAGCGGGAGCGCCGGCTTTGATTTGGCCTACGTTCCACGCAACTGACAAATCAGCAATTGTGGTATCTTCAGTCTCGCCAGACCGATGGCTCATCACCGCTCCCCAACCAGCCTGTCTAGTCATCTGAAGGGCTTGGTATGTTTCTGTCAGAGTGCCAATTTGATTCGGCTTAAGTAAGACAGCATTGCTCGCGTTCATATCAACACCATCTTTTATCCTAGCTATATTAGTAACAAACAGATCGTCCCCGACAAGTTGAACACGGTCTCCCAGACTTTGGTGCAATGATACCCATCCTTGCCAGTCATCCTCATCTAATCCATCTTCTATACTAAGGATAGGATATTCCGATACCCACTGTTCATATAACGCAATCAACTCTGCCGAGGTTAGATATCTACCTTCTTTCTCTAATCCATATAGACCATCTGCCTTATTAAACAACTCGGAAGCAGCAACATCTAATCCTATAAACACCTGATTCCCCGGTGAATACCCTGCTTTTTCAATAGCTTTCACAACTAGTTCGATAGCTGCACGATTTGAAGGCAGTGAAGGCGCAAATCCACCTTCATCTCCAACATTTAAATTATGTCCTCCTTCTCTCATCAGGGCTTTTAGGGCTTGATACACTTCTACACCACACCGTAGGGACTCTGAAAACGTCGGGAGACCTACCGGCAACACCATAAACTCCTGGACGTCAGTAGAGTTCGAAGCATGTCGCCCTCCGTTAAGGATATTGAGCATAGGCACAGGCAAGCTAACAACTCCATCCTTAGAAAGCCATTTCCATAAACCATCCCCAGCAGAATGTTGACTAGCAGCAGCTTGAGCTACCGCCATAGAAACAGCTAATATAGCGTTAGCTCCCAAGCTTGATTTATCAGAAGCACCATCTAGTTCCAACATTCTATTATCTATAGTCGCTTGATCATCGGCACTGAGACCTATGATTCCAGGCGCCAAGACCGAATCAATATTTTGGACGGCCTGTAACACACCATTACCACCAAACCTCAGTGGATCGTGGTCTCTTAACTCAAGGGCCTCATAGGCTCCTGTGCTAGCACCAGACGGAACAATAGCTGTCGCGAAAGCGCCACCGGATAATGTTACCTTTGCTTCTACAGTGGGGTTTCCTCTAGAATCCAAAACTTCATTGGCGAGCACCCCGGTTATCACGAAATCTTTAGATAAATAAACCATGCTAGTGAACCTTTCTATGAGTATATTCGGGTAGATGCCGCTGATATAGCTTTCTCTACCGCATCTACAGCATCAACAGCATTTATAATTCCGGGCTCAACCGGGTCTCCGTCACCTTTTACAGTTAATGGCCAGCTGCTAAGACCGATTACAGGGATATTTTCACTAAGAGCGTGGGCAATTTCAGACAAAGTACCAAATGCACCTCCCACAGATATGACAGCCTCCCCTGTATTCACGACTATAACGTTCCTTGAATAGCCCATAGTAGTTACTATAGGTATATCCACATATTGGTTAGCATCACGTGAGGATTGGCCAGGAAGAATTCCTATAGTCATTCCACCTTCAGACTTAGCTCCCTTGCAAACTGCCTCCATAACTCCGCTTAGCCCTCCACAAACCACTGTTACAGACCTTTTTGCCAACTCTCTGCCGACGGCCTCCGCCAGGGAATAATGTTCAGGTTTAGCACTACTATTACCAATAACAGCAATGATCATAAGATCCACAATCCATATTATTTGAATAAAGTTCCTGAAATAGACTGTTAGGTTGCGTTAAAGCCCACAACTCAAGAACAATCTTAACTAAGCCCTATAAGAGCTTCGCTAGCACACTCTATGATTTCTAACAAAGGCCCAGGATAAACTCCCAGCCATATTACGAGAATCAGTCCTATTCCTAAGACTAAGGTGGTTGAAAAAGACGTGCGCGGCAGGGATACTGTTCCTGAAGCTGAAATCACACCGTGAGCATCATCCGGACTGGAATGGCCAGAATTGTCAGAGCCTTCAATATACATCTGACGTATTATTTGCAAGTAATAGTAGAGTGATATCAAGCTGGCTAATATTGCAACTCCCGCAAGCCATAAGAAACCAGAACTAGCAACAGCAGCGAACAAATAGAACTTAACTGTAAAGCCAGCAAATATTGGAAGACCTGCCAGAGAAAATAAACCAATAGCGATTGCAGCTGCTAACAACGGTTGCGAATCTGCCAATCCCCTCAGACTCGCTATATCGTCATTACCTGTGGAGTTGAAGAAAGCAATTATTGCAGCAAATACCACCATATTAGTAACTGCATATCCTACAAGATAAAAACTGACGCTATTTGCAGCAACCAGCGAGTCAGTCGAAAGAACTGTAACACCAGCCAATATATATCCTATATGACCAATACTTGAATACGCCATTAACCGTTTCATATTAGTCTGCGCAAGGGCAACTAAATTACCTGCTAGCATAGATATTGCTGCCAGGACAGCGAAAATTATCTGCCATTCTTGCCACAACGATTCTGCAACAATCATGCCTTCACATACGAATCTCAACACCAAGGCAAAAGCCGCAGTTTTTGATGCTATCGCCAGATAAGCCGTTACGGGAAGTGGCGCACCCTCATAGGTATCCGGTGCCCACATATGAAATGGAACGATAGACAACTTAAACCCTAATCCAACGAAGATTAGAGCAACACCTACCCACAACGCAGGAGACAGGTCTGACGTTCCTGACAAAATCATCCCGATATCCGCAAACTTAGTGACGCCGGTCGCTCCGTACAACATACTCAAGCCGTAAAGCAATACAGCAGACGAAAATGCCCCTACAATAATGTATTTAAGCCCAGCTTCATTAGATTTCGAATTATTCAATGAATACGCTACCATGACATACAAGCTAAAACTCAGAAGCTCTAATGCTATATACGCAGTCAGTAGCTCTCTTGACTGGACCATGATATTCATACCCAGTACAGAAAAAAGAAGAAGTCCATAAAATTCTCCTTGATGGGAGAGATGCTGTTTAATGTATTGCGCAGAACTAAGTATTATAAATACAGCAATCAACAAAAACACTATCTTGAAAAACAGCGAAAAAGCATCTACGGCTAATAGTCCACCATATAGGGAGATATTAACCCCTGGCAACATCATCATGCTTACTAATGCCACAAGAACGAGGCCGCATATACAGATAATCGGCAGTATCGCTTTCTTATCATCTGGCAAAAACAAGTCTACAGCCAATACAAACAATGCTAATCCAGCCAGAATAAACTCAGGTGTTAGTAAATATATATTTGCAGTTAATCCAGACAAAATGCTCCTATAGACCTTGTAGGACTGAGTCCACACCTATATTTATAACTCTAACCAATGGAGCAGGCCATACTCCTACTACTATCAATATTGCAACAAAAACAGCACCTACAGCTTTTTCAATTGGACTAGAGTCAGGGAGGTCATCCCATCTTGGATCCGCTTCTCCAAAAAATGTTTTAGCTAAGAGACGCAACATATAGACTGCTGTAATAGCAGCGCCAATTACGGCTAATACAGCGAGAGGCAGATAAGTCCGAAACACCCCGACAAAAACCATAAATTCAGCTATGAATCCACTCAAACCCGGCAACCCTAAAGATGCCAGCCCAGCTATGGCGAAAAAGCAACTTGCAGTACCCATTCGCTTGATTAAACCGTTTAAAACATTTGTGTCCCTGATATGAGTCCTCTCGTAAATCGATCCCACCATTGCAAACATGAGAGCCGTCATTATGCCATGCGAGAACATCTGGAGTACCGCACCGGTTACTCCAACAGGATGAAGAGTAGCAATACCCATAATCACATAACCCATATGACTAACACTAGAATATCCGATAACATACTTTAAATCATGTTGGGATATAGCAGATATAGCACCGTACACAACATTTACGGTTCCCAAGATTATCAAGATAGGCATCCAGGCCGAAGCCCCTTCGGGTAGAAGAATCACGCCTACCCTGATAATACCGAAAGCGCCTAATTTCATTAGAACGCCAGCATGCAACATACTAACGCCCGTAGGTGCCGCCACGTGACCATCAGGAGACCATGTATGGAACGGCCAGAGTCCTGCCAGAATACCAAATCCGATCATAAATAACGGAAATACCCATCTCTGGAATTCGTGGCTGAACGCGCCTTCTTTTGCTAATTCCCCGAGTTCAATCATATTGAACGTTGGGGACCCAACATTAGCAGATTGAGCATACAAAGCCAGAATACCTACCCATATCAGTACACTCCCACCAACGAGAACTAACATGAGCTTCATAGCACCATACTCTTTGGTTCTTAGGAAAGTCCCAAAATCAGTACTGCTACCCCAAACCCCAATGAGCAGATACATGGGCAATACTGCTAGTTCGTAGAAGAAAAACAGGAAGAACAGATCCTGTACTGCAAATACACCAAATACCCCAGACCCTAAAGCTAGTAGCAACACGAAAAAGTCGCGTGACCTGTGTATTATAGTTTGAGATATAAGTACTGCCCCTAGTAGGACAATACCATTCAGGAGTACTAGTGGTGCAGCTATACCATCTATTCCCAGAGCCAGACTAATATTTACTGGATCGCCTATCCAGTCGTACGTACGTGCAAACTGATATCCACCTTCGGTATAATCGTACCCAACGAAAGCGATGATGGACAAAATACATGTCACTGCAGATACCGCGATAGCAAAGTACCAAACTGGCCTTGGATTATCCTTAGGGAACCCCATAGCCACTATCGCAGCAATCAGAGGAATCAATATAAGTGATAATAGTATTATTTCGTTTATTGCAGCCATATATTAATCAACGGACCTCAGCCACCACATTACACCCAGCACTATCGTACCGAGCATAGTACCCAAAGCATAGGAATATACATGTCCCGTAATGTGCATTTTCATTGATATTCCCACTTTTTTCACAATCCATCCTGGACCATTAACACCGATATCGTTGACTATAACGCGGTCAAATAAACCCAGGAGCCTGGCACTTGTTAAGACGATAGTTTCAACTATCCATTGATAACATTCATCCAAGTAATATTTATTTTCAACTATCTTATGCAACCAATTGAATTTGGCCCTTGTAGAATCCAAAGAGATACGTTTTCGTGCGTATATAAAATACGCCAGGACAAACGCTAATACAGCCAAAATAGTAGACAATCCAGCTATCCATGGTACTAAGTGAAAGTGAAGTTGTTTCTCAAAATAAACAAGCGTCCCTATTCCGTTAAAACTACCTGGCCAATCTAGGCTGACTAACCCAAACACTAGAGCAAACACCCCAAGTATCGACATTGTCACCGCCATACTCATAGGGGCGTCATGAGCATGCTCATGTTCGGGATTCAGCTTTCCAAAGAAGACTGCAAACATTGCCCTGCCCATATATAGAGCACTCATAAAAGCAACCATAAATGTCAGAACAATAAAAACTGGCGGTAAGTGCTCACTAACTGCAATTAGGATTTCATCCTTACTCCAGAACCCAGATAGTATAGGGATTCCACCGAGAGACAACGCGCCAATTGAAAATAGAAGAGCCGTTAATGGCATAACTTTTCTCAAGCCACCCATTTTCCTGATATCCAACTCGTCGATACTATGCATGACACTGCCAGCCCCCAAGAAAAGCAGTGCTTTTGAAAACCCATGGGCTAACAAATGGAATATGGCAGCCGTATAACCAAACGCACCGAGTGATAACATCATCAAGCCCAAATGACTAATAGTTGAGTAGGCCAATATCCTCTTAAGATCAGTAGCGGTCAAGGCGATGGTTGCCGCTCCAAATGCAGTTATCAATCCGATCCAAGCTACGACTGTCAAAGCATCGCCAGACGCAACGAATATCGGATACGAACGTGCTACCAAGTACACTCCGGCTATGACCATAGTAGCAGCGTGAATTAAAGCACTGACCGGAGTCGGACCTTCCATAGCATCAGGCAACCAAACATGCATAGGAAATTGAGCGGATTTTCCTGCAGCTCCAGCGAACAGCAACAACGCAGCAACCGTGGCTGTAAGTTGACTCATCGAACCATTGTTCGCTGCCTCAAAAGCAGCAACCATACTAAAACTACCCACTTCACTCCAAAGCAGAAGTATTCCAATAAGAAGGCCTACATCACCTAATCTAGTAACTATAAATGCCTTCTTAGCAGCCTCGCGCGCGGAGGGACGTTCAAACCAAAATCCGATCAGCAGATACGAACAAACGCCAACTAGCTCCCAGGCAACGTACAAGAGAAGGAAATTATCGGCCAGCACCAAGGTAAGCATAGAGGCTGCGAACAACGCATGGAACGCATAATACCAACCAAACCTAGGATCTCCATGCATATATCCCAGTGAATAAATCTGCACCATTAAGGCCACAATCGTTATCAACCCTAGTATCAGCACAGTTAGGGGATCTAAAAGCATTCCCCAAACTAGTCTTATCCCATCAGATGAATCCCCTACGAAACTCCCAGCCTCGAACCAGTCTATAGAATATAGGCACGTCATGGATTTGGTGAACTCACTGATCCCACATCCGTTCGTGCTGCTTCCAGATTGCAAGAAATCCACAGCTACGATTGCAAACACTATTATCCCGCCCAGCATCGCCAAAATAGCTAGAAATGCTCCTTTGGCCGGCAATCGGGAGCCAAACAGAACTATCAAAGGGACGGCAATAAAACTAAAAACGGGAATCAACCACGCCCATTCCATGTTAACTCAGCACCTTCAGAGGGTCACAGAAATAAAATTGATATGGTACTGTGACTTTCTCTATCGATCTCTCATACCGTTCGTCTATCCAATATGAACGACTAGAAAACCCGAATATATGCAATCTGCTCTCTTTATAACTATCCAACTCTAAACTACCATTTCATAACATTGATTTGACTAACATCAACGGTTCCACGGTTCCTAAATATACGAAGTATTATCGCCATGGCCAATCCTACTTCAGCGGCGGCTATTGTGATAATAAATATGGCGATTATATGGCCGTCAAAATTAGCAAAGTGTCCTAGTCCTTCTCTATGAGCTGCCACGGCTATTAAGTTTATGTTTGCAGCATTCAACATTAATTCGATTGACATTAGGATTAATACAGCGCTTCTTCTAACCAGGACACCATATGCTCCAAGCCCAAAGAGTATCGCACTTAATATTTGAAAATATACTAGTGGCATCATACTAATTACTATCCTCTCCATCAGACCGGGCTATCACAATAGCCCCAATTAAAGCCACTAAAAGTACTAGAGACGCTATCTCAAACGGGATAGCCCATGTAGTAAACAATGAGTTTCCTATTGCGCTGAAGTCAGCATGCTGGGGACCTACTACCGTGTCCGCCGTTTGCCAAAAAGACATCCCTAATACCCCTATGAGCACGAGGGAACATATTGCCGCTATAGGCCACAATCTATTATCGGATATCCTTGGGTAATCTGAAGACCTAGTCATCATTATTGCGAATAACAACACAATCACCACTGCGCCACCATAGATGAGCACTTGGACCAATGCTAAAAATTCGCTAAACAAAATTAGATAAATTCCAGCGGTGGCCATTAACGAGACTAGCAAGAATAGCGCAGCATGAACAATATTTCGAGAAGCTACTACCCCTAGCCCNCCCAGCAAAGCCATGCCACTCAAAACCAAAAACAATATTGTCATGACAATCTACCTAATATCAGCAGTGGCCGATGGAATATTTTCGTGAAGCCCAATGTACGACGTATCACTTCCTTAGCTTCCCTCTGCCACTACATCTTCAGATTCTTTTTTTTGCTTTTCTATCACTGAGGGTGGAATCCAATCCGTTTCAGACTGATACTTCTTTCCAATCTCCAACAACTCAGGCAAATTAACTCTGTCACCATTTCTAGAATAGGTGCTCATCTCNTGCTCGTGACTCATAACAATCGCGTCAAAATTACACAGTTCAACACAAATCCCACAGAGAATGCAACGATTCAAGTTTATCTCGAAATAATCAACTATTTTTCGCCTAGAACTCTTGCCTTCTTCGTTTAGCGGATTATCTTTCATACTAGCCGACATACACTGGGTTGGGCAGTTCCTGATACATACCATGCACCCAGTACAAAATGGTTCTGGCACTTCTTCATCCCAGGTTAAGGCAGGGAATCCCATGAATCTATCTCTTACCGGAGTCGGCTTCTTGGGATATTCCTGTGTAATAGGNTTCCTAATCCCTTTCATAGTTGAACCCAATGTAAGCATCAGACCTTTCAAACTGTTCAACATTACTAAATCCTCGCACCGTCATTNACGTTACGGTTCCTCTTCTGTTCGGCCTGNCGAGCTCTNATTTCTTCCACCCTTCTCGCAGGNCCNTTTACCCGTTGATATATAAAATAGCTAACCACAAGAAGACCTAGCAATGACATACAAGTCAATGTCCATGGTGGTAGATTATAGAACAAATATATAGCNGTTATAACGATAGTGTAAAAAGCGAGTGGAACCATTACTTTCCAGGCAAACGCCATTAGTTGATCTATTCTCAATCTCGGGAAAGTTCCTCTAACCCAGAACACTACTAAGACAATTCCGTAAACTTTTATTAAGAACCATACTATCCCAGGCAATACAGGACCAAGCCAACCACCTAGGAAGAATATAGTTATCATNGTTGCTATTGCAAAAGTGTTGATGTATTCAGCTAAAAAGAAAACTGACCAGTGCGCCCCACTGTACTCCACAAACGGNCCACCAGATATCTCGGACTCNGCATGNTATATATCGAAAGGTGTTCTACCCACTTCCGCCAGGCCGGAAATGAAAAATATGACCAATCCCAGGGGTAATATCAAGCCGTATATCAATGGGTTTTGATCGGCCACAATNACTCTCAAATCTAGCGACTGAGACAACATTCCAACCGCGACTACAACCATTATTATAGGGATTTCGTAGCTAATAAGTTGAGCTGCAGAACGCAGTCCACCAATGACGCCATATTTATTAGCAGATCCCCATCCAGCTAGGACCAGCCCTAGTATCCCAAAGACGGATACAGCTGTGATATAGAGTAATCCCAGTTCTAGATTCTGAATTCCTATAGTTTCTGTTATAGGTATAGTTACCCAGACCATGAAAGCCGATACAACCACTATCACTGGGGCAATCCAGAAAATGGCTTTGTCTGACGCGCTGGGTAAAATATCTTCTTTGAGCACCAATTTGACTGCATCTGCAATAGGTTGTAATAGCCCGAACGGCCCTGTCCTTGTAGGACCCAGACGTCTCTGCAACCTTCCGAGTGCCTTTCTTTCTAACCAAGTCAGAGACAATACTATGAACGACAAAACACCAAACAGTATTCCGAGTGCGGTNACCGTACTCTGGACATCAGAAATTGTTATGTAAAGTACAGGGTTGACCATAAACTACCTGTCTACCTCACCCAAAACTATATCTAACGACCCCAAAATCACTACCGAATCTGCTATCCACGAGTCTTTTAAAAGCCTCTCCAACGCTGACANGTTACAAAAAGAAGGCGGGCGCACCTTTAATCTATACGGGCGGTCAGTCCCGTTACTCACCAGGAACACACCAAGTTCACCACGAGGATTCTCCGCCCTGACGTAAACTTCTCCGGCTGGAGGTCTTATCAGTCTTCGTCCTAACGAAGATGTCACTGGACCGTCTGGAATCTGTTCAAGAGCTTGCTCCACAATACTCAACGATTCATACATCTCTTGNACTCTGACCCAATGCCTGTCCCANCAATCACCATCNAGACCTATTGGNACNTCAAATTCAAACCTATCATAAACAGAGTACGGTTGTGCTTTTCGAACATCGTAATCCACTCCGCACCCGCGGAGACACGGACCGGTCAAGCCGTATTCAATTGCCTCGGATTTACTGATCGTGCCTATATCTTTCAGACGTGACAGAAAGATTTCATTGAATGTTAGTATTTTATCGCTTTCCTCAATATCCTCTCTAAGCAGAGGCAACAGGTCAGAGATTAACTGACCAAAGTTATCTGGCAAGTCTTCCTTAAGCCCACCAATCCTGAAATAATTGTGCATCATTCTCGCGCCAGAAATTTCTTCGAACAGGGCCTGTATCCTCTCCCTCCCGCGGAACGCCATCATAGTAGGCGTCATAGCACCCGCATCTAAACCAATGGTTCCCACGTAGAGAAGATGACTTGCTATTCTATTCAACTCACACAATATTACTCTGACATACTCGGCTCGCTCAGGGACTTCCAAATCCATCAATTTCTCAACAGCCTGACAATAGACCAACTCGTTATTAAAGTTAGCGAGGTAATCTAGTCTATCGAACAAGGTTATTATTTGATGATATTGCTCACCTTCACAAAGCTTCTCTGAACCTCTGTGGAGATATCCGATATGCGGCTGCACACTGGTAATTTTCTCTCCATCTATACCTAGGACCATCCTGAACACGCCATGCGTGGATGGATGTTGCGGGCCCATATTGAGTAGCAAATCAACAGAGTTCGGATTGTTTCTTGATTCAGTTACAACTTCAGGCATATTCCTGACTTCAAACCTCAATTATGCTGTTATTTTCAGGGTACGTTATCTATACGAATCTTATCTCAGGTTCTTTAGGCGGAGTGACCAAACTACTCATCCACACTTTGTCATCGTCATAGAACCCTGCTTCGATAAGAACCTCATCCAATATTCCGAGACCTTCACAGTCTTCCAGATAAATTCCTATTTCCCTACGAAGAGCCTTCCTCGCTTTCTCCGCTGTATCCCCAAATCCAGTTATCAACAACTCAGGGCAATATGCTTCGTGGTTGCTTCCTAGATTGGACTCTTCAATTTGATAAACAATGCTGTCCACTTCAACGCACCTAAAACATCATGCTAAGTCTTCTAAGAATTCTAAGTGAATTTCTGTTTCGTCCCTGACATCCAAAAACCCTATTACACTAAGGGAATAGCCTAGAGTCCCTGCTGTATCTTGGAATTCTATCCACGATCTGACGACATGGACTAACTCTNCGTGAACCATGTCCAGAGACTCTCCAGAAGACTCTAGCCCAAGGTCTGACAAACCTGACCAATATACGCCATCAACCAGTCGTGTTTCTGCTTTTAGAGTAATAGAGTCTGACATTTATTTAGAACTCCTGATATTCATGGAAATCATACTCTTTCCTGCCTGGGTGCCCTTCGAATTCGTCATACAAAAGAAGNGGGCTTAAATCNGAGTTACCAGAGAATGCCACCCCAAACAGGTCATGAGCTTCTCTTTCGTACCAGTTAGCTGCTGCCCACAATTTCGTTACAGATTGAATTTCCAATGCTTCAGATGGGACGTCGGCTTTAATCACTAAGAACTCCTCTTGCCCCATTGAGTGCAAAAAGTACACTATCTCCAGATGAGACTCATAGTCCACGCAAGTCANACAGTGCAACATAGCTAGATCAATTCCAGCAGTATCTTTAAGTAACTCACACACAGGNAGGACACTATCTGGANATACCTTAATCTGGGGTACATCTTTCATCGCACCCATTNCAGGGGAGTATTGTGAGAGCACTCCACATACCGTTTCCAGAAACTCCTGAGACTTTTGAGTCAAGTGACTGAAGTCAGGCTGGGTTACTTCGGACGCATCCTGATTATGATCGGCTGCCACTTCTCTTAGCATCCTCCATAATCTTGTCTTGAAGTTTTAGTATCCCGTAGAGCAGCGCCTCTGGTCTCGGGGGACATCCTGGAACGTAAACATCTACCGGAATTATATGGTCAACGCCCATTACGACCGAATAAGATCTGTAATATGGTCCACCGTTGGTAGCACAGCTTCCCATTGCTATTACCCATTTGGGCTCAGGCATCTGTTCATATAGCAGCCTGATTGGTTCCGCCATTTTCTTAACTACTGTGCCGGCTACTATCATCACATCAGACTGCCTCGGAGATGGCCACGTAACCACCCCAAAACGGTCAAAATCGTGATGAGCCATATAGGTCGATATCATCTCTATAGCGCAACATGCCAATCCGAAACTCAGAGTCCACAACGATGACTTACGAGCCATACCAATAAGCTGTTCCTTGCTCGTAGTTATAACACCAGGCACTTTACCAGCAATGGCCTGATCTACTAAGCTTGGAGCAGGAGTATTTCCTTGTCCTAGGATTATTTCTGCCACTCTAGAACTCCCTTCTTCCAAGCATAGATTATTGCAAAGAACAAGACTCCCAGGAACATTACCATTGCGTAAAACGGCACTACATTGCCCAAATCCCGTTGTTCTAAGAAGACTACTGCCCATGGGAATAGGAACACCGCTTCAACATCAAAAATCAGAAATAATATGGCGAATATATAGAACCTAATATTTAGGTTGGACCATGAATACGGCGTTGCAGGGATACCACATTCATAGGTGCTAAGCTTTATATCGGAATGCCTTCTTGATGACAAGAGCCGCGAGGCGGCAAACATACCCCCGATCGCCATTAATCCAATAATTACGGAAAAGGCAACAGCCACCCAATTCTGCGCGTACAAGTGAACATCAAACGGCTGCAATATAACACCTAGTCAAAAAGAATGAATCGAATGCCGCTATACGGTGTATAGCTCTAGTCTCCCGCTGAAAAGATAATATCATCGGCGTAAAATTAGTGTCAATGAAAACTGAATACACAACTAGTGAGAATAAGTAATACATTTCCGTAATGCAAATACCTCTCACACTAATAAGTCAGGATATGCCACCGTCTTTGTTCCGCAATTCGGTAGAAGATATATCGACTCGAAATTGATCCTCAGAAATACCACCAAACAATCTTTCAAATCCCTTAGGTATATCAACATCTGACACCGATTGAAAGACACCATTCTTCTCGCGACCAGCTACTAAAAACTTTGTTCCGCTAGCTGACATCTCACATAACTTTGAAAACATAAAGTCAATATCATCTGAGTAGTATTTGGGATCAACTAAACGAACTGCGGTATCCCAACCTAAAATGAATGTAGTCCCAGGGAACAATAGAGCTTTCTTGTAAAAAGTTTCAGCACGGGTTAAGACAACAGAAGAATACCCTCTAAACTGAGCTAACCGATCTATAATCTCATCCTTAGTTAGAGGGGGTTTATCAACATTTTCAACTGATATCTCAAATACCACCGGATATCCCGAATGGTTATGAGCAACTTCGGACAATAACTTGTGACCCGCATGCAACGGGCGAAACGAACCCGGATATATACATTGAGGCACATCAAAAGTAGGAGTCATATCACCATTAGGATTGACCATCACCTTATCAACATCACCCGACAATAGCCTGTCAATTGGATCACTATGACTAAAATAAGCAATCTTGGGAGTTTCATGTGCGTCAGAACCTATGTCTATCTGACTATCAATTCCTGAAACCTGGGCCAACATGTTTATCACCGCCTTGCTAAGGACCATCTCTTCACCCAATCTATCCCTAGCCCCTTTATTCAAGACAAGGTCAAATTGATAAACTCCAGAGGCTGTCCAAGCGGCTATACAGCCACGATGATCACCTCGTTTAGTCCGATCAGTCGCTATTGTGGCAGTACATGCCAAACCTATAACAGGCGATGTATCATCCAACAGATTATTCGCCCTATTAAAACAGGCTCTAGCCATATCTACAGCTGTTTCAGAACATACGTATTGGGCTGGTTCCTCTCCCAACAGGTCAACCATCGACATACGCCCGTAAGGAATCACGACTTCCAGCAAGCTGCGTGAAGCACCAGACACACTGAGCAACAATGCCACCGCTTGAGTCCCCGCTCCTGCCACAGCTAAGACTGCCTTATGTGGTGACGCGTGTATTTTTTCAATTAGAGATAATAACTCATTCATTTGCAGCTCCCTCAGTACAAAGGACTACTCCAGCCTAAAACCTCATTGATTCTTTGGATATTGAGATCTGTGATTTGACCAATGCATCCCAATGATCGTTTAGTTCGCGTGACAATGAACGTCTAGCTTGATTCCAATACAATGGTTCCTTAGAATCGTTAGCAGTACCAGAGACAACCGCTCCCAGAAAGCATGTCATATCCCCAGCGTCCATTGAATCTACTATCTTAATTTCAAAATGACCCCATGTGTCTGCCAATATGGGGCAACCATTGACTCCAGCTTCATAAACGACACCATCAAACTTATTGGTCTCCTCACCGGATACAAATCCAAAGATAGGTATCATTTCAACTTGATTATCAGATAAAAAATTAACAGTGCAAAATCCGCTATCTAAAATCAAAGCATGACTAAAATTAGCTTTGTAAATCTGTACTAGGACTCTCGGCATATCCGGAACAATAGATGCAGCACTAACTGAAACGGCAACTTGACCGTTTACACGCCCCTGAAAATTAGAGGTAACAA
>PBBR01000007.1 GCA_002716645.1 Chloroflexota bacterium | reverse complement strand
GGGGCACCCATGGTCTCTACTTCCCTTGACTGATACCCGCGGCCGACGCCAAATATCAACCTACCTCTAGTCATCACGTCTGCCATAGCAAAATCTTCTGCCAGACGTATAGGATGCCACATAGGCACAATATTAAAACCCGCACCGAACTTCAACCTCTTGGTAATTCCTGCTAAATGAACTCCTAAAAGAGTCAGGTTAGGAAAGACTTCATATCCTTCTCGTTGGAAATGATGTTCAGCAGCCCAGAGACAATAAAAGCCCAAATCATCCATATGCTTCGCCAATTCCTCGGCATGATAGTAAGGCTCGATTAAGGTTTCATTTGGATAGCGTCGATCATTTGCTGGCGTAGCATCTGCTCCTACGTCCTCAAAATCTATTTGTCCTACATACAACACTGAAAATCGTTTAATCATAGATACCATTCCCTCATTGGATAGATAAATATATAGAAGATGACTTATTATATCAGCGGCCTATATGATTGAAAATATCACGTAGAGAGTGTGACAAGGAGTTAATCATGGACCTAGGATTAGATGGAAAAATTGCAATGATAACTGGGGGAAGCCACGGGCTGGGGTATCAGATCGCTTCATGTCTAGCACGTGAGGGATGTAGCGTCTCACTCTGCGCCCGTGATAAAAGACGTGTAGATGAGGTTGTTACAGAAATACGGAATCTGGGCTTCATAGCCTACGGTAGCCAAGCAGATGTAACTAATGAATCCGATTTACAACTATTCTACGATCAAACACTGGAACAACTAGGCCATCCGGACATCTTAGTAAACAATGTCGGTGGTAGACGAGGTTCAGTGAACTTCGCAGATACAAGCATGGACCAATTCATAGCAGGTTTGGACTTAAACCTTATCAGCGCAGTCCGCCTCACAAAATTAGTCATTGACCATATGAAATCCCAGCAATGGGGACGGATCATTAACATTGCCTCCATATCAGGCCGCGAACATGGAGGATCCATTGATTATATGACAGCTAAAGCGGCTCTAATTGCATTTTCCAAACACCTTGCCCTGCAATCTGCTCAGCACAACGTATTAGTGAATTGCGTTGCTCCAGGATCTATAGATTTTCCAGGGAGTACTTGGGATAGGTACCAACGCATAGAGCCACCCGACGTGGTAGCTGAATTCATTGACAGGAACCTACCAATGGGAAAATTCGGCTGGCCTGAACCAATCGGAGAGACGGTAGCCTTTTTGGCGTCAGAAAAAGCTGACTTAATTACCGGAGCATGTCTGAACGTAGATGGAGGGCAATCACATTCATTAATTTAACCCTAACCTAATGAGAAAGATTGCCCAAGAATTCACGCCATACAGCAACGCATGCCGCCGGATCAGAATGCTGTATATAACCGGATCCGCCTGTTATCTCGGCCAGACGCCCGTCATTAAGCAGGTCTGCCATAACTTTTCCTCTATCAAGAGTATTCATAGCGCTTTCTTTACCAACCACTACCAAGGTAGGGGTTGGTATGAGTGGCAATACATCGGTAAGATCCACTGTAGACAAATATGCCAAGGTCTCAACCACGACATGTTGAGAGGTTTGACTCATTTGATCCGAATACCAGCTGAGATGCTCAGGGTTCGACTTACCAGGTTCTAATCTATTATTAGCTGTCTTAGCTATCCAACTTGAAACACCTTCTTCTTTTACTAACTTATGGTACTCAAGATACGTGGGCACCCCTGTGAATTTATACGGTGAAGTACACGTAGTTAGAGAAGTCAATCTTTCAGCATGCTCATAAGCAAATTGAAGACCAATCGTACCTCCAATAGTTTCACCTACAAAATGCACTTTCTCAAGTTCCAGCGTATCTAATAACGCCAACAAGTCATTACCAAAACCACTCAAACTCCAGTTGTATCCTGGCTCAGGCACAGTCGATTTACCAAAGCCTCTCGCGTCCACCCTAATTACTCGATAATGCCTTGATAACAGTGGAACCCACTCGTACCACAACGCGGAATTTTTGGCATTGCCATGATGAAGAACGACAGTCTCCGGAGTGCGCCATGGATCCGCGTAACAATCATCTTCATAATACATTTTTAGATTGTCCGGTAAATTAGCGAAAGGCATATCGATACTCCTTTATAGAACAGTTAGGCTAAATCTATTTCTACTCGAGTTTACAGTGGCGTCAACTTTACAATCTAGTCTCTTCTAATCTCCTCGGGGCTTTTGGACGGCGCATCAACACATAGAATATTCCCGATAGCAAAGCACTGGCAAAAGAAACCCAGATAATCATAAAATAACTATCGTGTCTATCAAACCACCATCCTGCTGCCCAAGGTAATCCTACCAGAGCCCAGCTGTGGCTCAGATTTATAATCCCTCGCAAGGTAGCAAAATAACTCCTACCAAAATAATCTCCTATAGCACCCCAATTAATTGGTGTTATGCCTTCGGCAAGTCCTCCCAAAAAGGCCGCTAAAAGAAACATCCATAAAGATGCGCCATAGATCAAAACAAGCATAGAAACGGCGTACAGCACCATACCACCGCCCAATGACACTTGTTTAGGAACTTTATCTCCAATAAACCCGAAGAATAATTTTGACGGCACATTCATACCCAACCAAAATGCAAATATGAGACTAGCCGTAGCTACATCCAAACCTTTCCAATGTAGAATCGCCACGATGTGGACCTGTATTGGCGCTTTTGCAATTTGTCTAAACATAGTGCCAACCAACAGAAACCAATAAGTCGGTGTCAACAACGCCTCTCTCAAGCTAAAATCAGGGTTGTCGTAATAGCTGAGGGTACGACTGGCACTGCTACTCAGACCTTGTTGTTGCGCATTCCTGATTTTGTTTAGCTCTTCTGGATCCGCGCCATCCGGAAGCAAACCAACACTTTCCGGTGAACTCTTAACAAAAGCCGAAAGAGGTAATATCACAAAAAAGTAGGAAGTAGCAGCTAACGCAGCAGCCCAGCGCCAACTAAAATATGCGATCAGTAATCCAATCAGTGGTATCAGCAGCATTGACCCGAGGTTCCCCGATGCTTCCTGTATAGCCAGGGCTCTAACACGGTATTTGCTGAACCACATGTTTACCGTAGCGGCAATCGCATGCTGAAAGCCCATTGTTGCCCCCACTGCTATAAACACTAAATAAGCAACGGCAAACATCCAAACATTCGGAGCCAGTGCAAATATTACGAAACCTATACCAGCCAGAACAGTTCCTATAACCATCATTTTCTTTGAGCCAAATCTATCAACTAAATAACCAACTATTGGGCCTTCTACTGCGCCCTCAGATCTGGCCAAGGAAAATATCAGAGAAGAAGTGGCTCTACTTAAGCCAAGACTTGTTTCCACAGGGAGAAGAAAAAGTGCACTCCCCTTGGAGAAAAAAGCATTGTTTAAAGAGCCCATAAAGCTGATTAGAGCAAGGAGTTTCCATCCGTAGAAAATATTGGATGAAGTTTTTGACGACCTATTCACGAAACCCATGCCCACCTTTTTTGCTCGTACTGTCCTAATGTCCGCGTAGGATGATATCAAAGCCACCCTCTTCAAAATCCAGAGGGCTATCCCAAGACGCAATACCAAACTACTAATTAAATAAGAGTAGCCCCTTTAACCAGTTTGTTGTACTAATCGGTTAAAGGTATGGCTATTGATACTCGTTCTATTGGTCCTACTGCTTTAGTAGTGTGTCCTCTACCGGTTAGATCATCTGCCAGCAAGACATCTCCTGCATTGAAAATGTGAACTGTCCCATCACCTAGTCCTATCTCAGCTTGACCTTGAAGGGTAATGACATACTGTCTTCTGGGCGCCACATGGAAATCTTGAAAATCACCGCTCGCTACGCGTCGGAACTGGATCCCAGAAGCTCCTTCCATGGCAGTACGTTCTGCATTGGCTATTTTTTCATACGGGAGTTCCAATTCTTCAAGATGCGACTCCCCATCCTCTCCTGTATAAACCCTTATAACTTGCATCATTTGTTCCCTCTCAAAACTGTAATAGTGTAAAGATAGTACCATATAAAATGTATGTGACTACGTTTCATTCTCGACTTTATGCACAGATGAAGATCCAGTACTGCATATATCTAATAAGCAGCAATCAATACATTTAGGGTTTGTTTTCGTACAATGAGTTTTCGCATGTTGCACTAGTAACGCGTGATACTCGTTAAATAATGCAATATCTTCAGGGATGCTTTCGTGTACTAGTTTTTGCCAGGAATCGTAGTCCATTCGTGGGGAGTGTGGCATTATACCGATCCTGGAGAAGATTCTTCTGGTATAAGCATCTATGATAAAGGACGGATATCGTGCGGCATAAACCATAATGTCATCCGCCGTCTCAGGGCCAATGCCGGGGAGTGCCAATAATTCTCTCCTCACAAACTCAGCAGGGTTCCTCAAGAATACGTCGATACTACCTGAATGATTATTTACCAGATATTCAGCAAAAGCCTTCAACGTTTTGGCTTTCGCATTGTGATATCCGCTCGACTTTATCAACAGGGATAATTCGTCAAATGATATATCATTCAGTGAATCAACATCGATGCATTTGGCATCCTCCATATTACGGATAGCCAATTCAACATTCCTCCACGATACAGCCTGGGTCAAAATGGCCCCTACTACAACATCAATCTGACTGTTTCCTGGCCACCATGATTGGTCTCCATATCTTTGATGCAAAAGTCCATATATATCTATCAATAGAGACATACACTCAACACCACGGCCAAAATCCTATTGTCTGAGTCGCAATCAAATCTCCACTAAGGGGATTCTCTTCGATATGTTTATATCAGTTAACGATACTCGGCAGGAATAAGCATAAACGTCTACACCACATTGCATAGCATTGCTTAATGCATGGTAAAAATCAGGGTCTGATTCTTCTTGTATTCTGCACATATCAGCATCTTCGCGCTGGACAATGAACACTACAGCAGATCTATAGCCTTCCTGCTTTGCACGAATCAGTCCATTCACATGTTTCGTTCCGCGACTAGTAGGTGCATCTGGAAACAACGCGATTCTGTTTTCCACAAGCGTTACTGATTTAGTCTCGATAAAGCAGTGAGACTCTGCGTTTTTCAAAAACAGGTCGAATCTACTGTCTGAGTAAGAAACTTCGCGCTTGATATCAGGATACCCACAGAATTCGTGGATATGTTTGCCACGTATTGCCTCCTCAATCAAAAAGTTAGGCAATCTAGAATCTGCCGAACACAGATTCGTTTCCATTTGGACCAGCGCCAAGTCGAATGCAGTCTTACGATGACTGGAATCAACTGGGGAAAGCCACATTGTGTGCTCTGGAATCAACAACTCGCCTAATCTTCCGGAATTAGCAACATGAACCATCACTTCATTACCGCCTACATCCATTAGTGCTGCAAACCTATTGAGTCTGCGAATAAAAGTACCCGGCACAAGGTTCCTAGGTAAGTCCATAGTCATTGCGTCCCATAGTGTCAAAATTGTTAGCGATTAGTCGTTGCATATATAATATGCATATCCTTTTGAGACCATAATCTTTTCGGATAAGGTTAACACTTTTGAAAACATTCTCAGAAAAGCTTGCCAATTCAACTAACTCAGCAAAAAGCCTAGTATGCATTGGACTGGACCCTGATTTGACGAAGATGCCTATAAAAGACGTCTTCAGATTCAACCAGTCTATAATAGACGCCACATCCGACCTAGTATGTGCCTATAAGCCCAATTTCGCATTTTATGAATGCCTCGGCCTTGACGGATTAGTGGCTCTAGAAAGAACTGTAAACCATATCAGGTCCCAATCGTCCGATGTCATCATCATAGGAGATTGTAAGCGCGGAGACATCGGACCATCTAGTGCAGCATATGCCGACGCGATGTTCCAAACCTGGGGGTTTGACGCAGTAACAATAAACGCCTGGGGTGGTAAAGACACGGTTGAGGCCTTCGTTTCAGATGAAAGATATGGCGCATTCATTTGGTGTAGAGGATCCAATCCAGGGTCAAGCGACTTACAAGACCTGGTAGTGCAAACTGACGGAGCAAACAAACCGTTATACGAACATTTAGCCACTAAATCCACAGAGTGGGGCCAAGGCAATTTGGGTCTTGTAGTAGGAGCCACCGTACCCGAACAACTAAATATAGTCAGGAACTTATGCCCCGCCTCTCCAATTTTAATTCCAGGGATCGGAGCCCAAGGAGGCGAGCTCAAGGCATCCGTATTATACGGGGTGGACACACATGGCCGATCTGCGATTATCAGTTCCTCCCGAGGAATATTATATGCCTCTTCTGGAAAAGATTACCCAAGAGTAGCTCGCGAAAAGACTCTCGAACTCAAATCCGAAATCAACTCCATTCTAGATGAAGCAGGTAAGGGATGGCACAGCTGATAGAAATTGGATCCACAGTACGTCTCAAAAAACCCCATCCATGTGGGAACTATGACTGGACAGTAACAAGATTAGGCACTGACATAGGATTGCTGTGTGTTAATTGCAAAAGAAGAATTATGGTGTCTCGTAGCCAATTAAGCCGTCGCCTAAAAGAAGTCGTGTCAAATAGCGAAACTTATCTCACATGCTAAGCCGAAGAGTAATCTAATAAAGCACTTCCTAAGCTTTCTCCTTATTCAAAGTCTCTTTTACGAAGACCATGACACCTATCGCCGCGCAAATTAATAAAGCTGCATCCACAACCAGTGAGGCTACAAATCCAGCGAGATCAGCAACCCCCCCAAGCAACAAAGCTCCTATAGCAGAACCAACACCACCAAATGTTCTATATAACCCCATAGTTACTCCTTCGAGACCGGGTGGAGCTATATCAGCGAAAAACGCCAAGCTGGGAGGCCCAGCCAACCCTTCCCCTAACCCTAGTAAAACGCCAGACAATATTAATTTGTGGACATTATCTGTGAATATAAAGAGCATAAGGCCTATAGTTATCAATGTAACAGCAGGTATTATCGTTGATTTTCTACCAAACTTATCAGACAGAAAACCTGCCAGCATGGTAGTGAAGAACTGGGGTATATGAGTAACGCTGATGAATGACCCTAGCTGAGACGCGGTGAACCCTTTGCTTTCTCCATATAGCGGTAATACGCTAAACCGGCCTCCCTGTCGGTTAGCAACAATCATTAAAGTAAACATCCCTACAAATATGAATGCAGGGCTTAAGAGGAGTCTCAGTAATCCTTGCCGTTCCCTTGTATCACCGCCTGCCTCACTTGATTCCTTTCGCGTTTCATTACCGTGGGGTTCCGAAGTTACTGAAATCCTTGATCTGCTTTCTGGCACAAGAAATTGCAGCACCAGAAACGACAGTGCAACAAATACGGCAGATATATGTAAAGGAATCCTATATCCCCATCTATCTCCAAGATATCCCCCCAATAGAGGGCCTAGGCTTTGTCCGGCTAATATACTCATCTCGAGAAGACTCAAGAATCTAGCTCTATTATCTACACTAGCAACATCCCTCAAATAAACGGAGGACCCTGTGAGATAAACACTCCATCCCAACCCTGATATGAATCTCCAGCAAATCAGCCACGTATACGAAAATGAGAAAGCCACCATTACTGCGCCGATTACACTGATGATAGAACCTACTTGAAGTACTACCCTGCGGCCATATCTTTGAGTTAAGTATCCCGCCGGTAGACTAGTGAAAATTCTGCTAATACCAAATAACCCGACAGCTATTCCCACTTGCGTACGATTGACAAGAAATTCTGATTCAGTAAATAGGGGTAAAATAGGCGCTAGAGCGCCCATACCAACGCTGGTCAAAAAGATAGTGGTGCATAAATAAAATACACCAGGACGCGCCTTGAGACCCTTAAAAGCAGCTGCTAACATACGGTTTTACGTTATCGAGAATATCTCACCGGACGCTACGTATCCAGTCTATATCAAGCCGAACAAACGTATCTAACGCCCTCTAGGACTTAAATTCCATTCTGACACTTCTGGATGGAATCCTTCCAACTCCTCGACGAGTGCATCGATAAAATTACGAACTGCTCGTCCAATAAATTTACCCTTTAATGTGCAAATTCCTATCTCTGCGGCAGGAAAGATATGATCCATTCTGACCACTCCTAACTTATCATGGTCATCAGGATGAAGCGTGAAGTCACTTCCGATCGCAATACCCATACCTATCTCTACGTATTGTTTAATCAACTCAGTGTTGTCCATCTCCAGCACCACTTCATAGTTCACTGATTGTTCTTTCAACGCCGATTCCACTCTCTTCCGAGTAAGACTCTCTGGACCAGCTAGAATAAGAGGCCAAGGAGCAGCGTCTTCGAGCAGTATAGAAGGTCTATTTAACAACTCGTGCCCTGGTGGTGTCATCATAACTATGTTGTATTCGAACAATTTTCGGAACTCTAGCGTGGTATCTTCCATGCTAGGAGACGTACAAATGGCCAGATCAACTTCCCCTGATTTCACTAGCTGGATCAGCGAAGAATAACTCCGGGCAACGAGTTTTAGTCTCACGTCTGGATAATCTTTCCAAAAAGTCCGTATTGGATTTGGCAAGTGATGCATAATCAGATCCGGATAAGCCCCGACTACAAACGACCCGCGCCGTTCCGAGTAATCCATGTGGGTTTTCAATGAATCAACACTGCTGACAATTGGTGTAATCAATTCCAAGAAGGTACGACCATCCGAGGTAAGTTGGATAGGCCTTTTGATGCGATCAAACAGGATTATACCGAATTCGTCTTCCAATTTTTTTAGGTGGGTAGTTACTGTCGGTTGACCCAATTCTAGGCGATTAGCCGCCTTAGAGACACTCCTAAGCCTAGCAACGTGATAAAAACTAGTTAGTTCACGCAACTCCATCTAATCACATCCTCTAAGCATCGGATACATGCTTTACCCCTTAGTATTCTGCGATACAATATATCATATAATATTACTTGACAAAATAAAGCAGGAAATTGAGAATATAGTTAGTAATGACAATCAGGGGAGGTACATATGGCCTTCGTGATAACTGAGCCATGCGTCGGCGTCAAAGACGCCTCATGCTTGAACGTATGTCCAGTAGACTGTATACACACAAACGACGAAGCCGACCAATATTTTATTAGCCCTGATGACTGCATAGACTGCGCATACTGTGTAGAAGCTTGCCCAGTACAAGCTATTTTCGACGAGTTTACAGTCCCTCCACAATGGCGCCATTATTTAAACAAAAACCGCGACTTTTATAAGTAAATCACCTTATCACGACCCACAGACCCGAACTTAGAGACGAGTAAACATAGCAAAACCTAACCATGTTACTAATTAATGGAACAGGTGCACGTTGGACATACTTAAAGAGACACTTCGCAGATTAAACGTCATAGGCCACTATCGAGAGCTTGGCACAGATCGCCAACGCAAAGAAAGCATGATAGCCCTGGCATCAACCCAGTTACTCGTCCAACTGTCCAGCATGCCCATTGCCATGACAATACCCTCTGTTGCTAGGCACTTCGAGGTAGAAGTTTCACAAGCATCCTGGATGGTGGTTATTCGGTTGCTAATGCTAGGTAGCACCGTGTTTTTAGCCGCCCGACTAGGAGAACGGTACGGTTACGCCAGAATATACTTCATCGGTGCGATCCTTATGACCGTAGCCAGTGTCCTATCCGCATTCTCTAATAGTTTACTAACTTTGATTCTATGGAGTGGGGTAGTTGGACTCGGTGGCGCTCTGATCACAGGTAACGCTAATGCTATTCTAGCCCAGGTATTTGATACTAACGAAAGAGGAAGAGCTTTTTCCGTCATGGTAGTGTCTGCTCGGCTGGGGACTCTAATAGGTTTGGCATTATTTGGAATTTTCTTGCAGTACTTCAGCTGGAGACTGGTATTTCTAACAAGTCTTCCTATAGGCCTACTGGCCATGAAGAACAGTTACCCTCTTTTGAAATACCAAGCAGAGCAATTCAAAGACACAGTGAAAGCAATTAACATTAATTACGTGGCAGCTGTGCTTATGGTTGCAACGCTTGGGGCTCTAATACTCTCAGGAATGCATATTCACGAAGGAGCAGAAACCTTCACTTCAAACGAAGCTTTGGCCTACCACGTTCCAATGCATCTATTATTCTTTGCCCTGCTTGGGCTATTTATAGTAGTACAGGGCAGAACCGGCGAACCATTCGTGCAGTTCGAGTACTTCAAACAGAAAGCCTTCTCCATGGCGCTTTACAGCAACACCACATTTCATCTGTCCATGCTCGCGGTTACAACGCTCATACCAATCGTTATAGAGAACGGACTAGGTTATTCACCAATCGTAGTTGCTCTAGTTATAATGCCGAACCAGTTAATGGGATTATTCCTACCTGCCTTAGCTGGTTGGATCTACGACAAATACAACCCCAGGTGGCTTCGACCATCTGCACTTATGGGAATAGCTTTGGGGTTTGTGCTAGTAGGATTCTTCGCTGGTGTAGTGCCAGTATGGGGGATTCCGATACTTTTGCTACCAGCGTACATAGGATCTAACCTTTTCAACACCGCAAACAATGCCTTAGTAATGAACACTCTACCAGAGAGTACCGCCTTCGCTTCAGGAATGCTAGAAACCACTAGACAAATGGGACACACCGTAGGGGCAACCATTAGCGCAGCTGTTGTCAGCTTGGCCATTCCTGCTACGATAGAGTTCTTGAGTCCTAGTGATCTTCAGGCAGTTTACAGAGAAGGATTCAGATATGCAGCTATAGCAGTTGTATGGATAATGGTATCAGGAAGTATAGTGGCAGCATTCCAAAAAATGCCAGAGAGCATGCAGAAACGTAAAGATGCTGACCCCAAACCTCAGCCAACCGGCGGAGACTAACTGACAGACTGACCAGTGCAATTGCGACCCAGACACGTTACTTGGCTAACACCGTACGTCATTGCTACCACGCACTCACGCAGGTACACTATCAGTTACAGTGTTGTTCCAAACCACCCGTATAGGAGACTCTAATACATGGCTATATTCCTACGTGATGTCGAAGTGTCCGAAACATTATCCATGGATCAGATGATTGAAAAGATTGAGTCTATGCAATCGTATTATGGAAACGGGGAAGCCTCTAATCTGCCAAGAAGAAAGATCATATCCAGTGGCGGAATGCTGGCAATTATGGGCGGCGGCTTATTTTACGAGGGCGTTCTAGGAGTGAAGACATACACTGTTGTAAAAGGACAGTATTCTTTTCAGGTAAGCCTCTATGATGCCGAAACAGGGAAACTTTTATGCTATACCCAAGCCAATCGGCTAGGGCAACTACGAACTGGCGCAACAACCGCGGTGGCCGCAAAATATTTGACTCACAATCCCGATGTAACAGTTGGAATCATTGGTACTGGATACCAAGCAGCAACCCAATTAGAAGCAGTTTCTAAAGTCCGAAACATTACTAACATAAAAGCTTTCAGCCGGACGGAATCTAGCAGGAAGCTATTCGCTGAAAACATGAGTGATGCACTACAAGTGCCTGTGACAGCAGGAGCGTCAGCGGAAGAAACTGTCAGAAATTCTGACATCATAATATGTATAGCTGCAACCATGGAGCCCGTAATAAACGGGGAGTGGCTCGCCGATGGCTCTACCCTTATAGCNGCAGGTCCTACTACATGGAGGGCNAAGGAAGTAGATANCCTAACCCTAACNCGATCGGAGAAAATAGTCGTTGATTCNATTGATCAGGCCCCTACTGANTCTGGAGATTTATCGAATGCCGTTGATCAAGGAATTATCCAGTGGAGTCAATTGGTCGAATTAAGATATGTCGTATCCGGAAAACAATCAGGGCGCGACAACAAAGATCAGATAATATATACCAAATTGATGGGCACTGGTGTAGCAGACGTTGCAGCAGCCAAATTAGCATATGACACCGCCAAACGGCTAGGCGTTGGAACTGANATGGANTGGTAGATCATTTGAATGACAGATACTCTACTGTAGGCTGNACGTTGTAGCTAGCCTCATCGGCTAAAAGACTNTCTACGGCCGCTCTAGCAGTGTCGAGCGANGTAAAACAAGGAATACGCTTTTCTACAGCTACTCGCCGAATATCAAAGCCATCTCGAAGAACATTAGCGGACCCAGTAACTGTGTTTACAACCGCTTTTACGCTCCCATCTTCAATGACATCAATAACATTTGGATGTCCNTCATTCAACTTCTTTGTNGTCATAGTNACTGGAAAACCCATAGCGGTTATCATAGCCGCGGTGCCCTCGGTTGCATATAGNTTGCATTCGGCATCCACCAGTGACCTAATCATTGTAGTAGCTTCCGCCTTATCTGTGTCTGCAATGCTCAACAATACACCCGAACCTTTGGCCAGACTTAAATTCGCAGCCAATAAAGCCTTTGATAATGCCTTAGGAAAATCTACGTCTACTCCCATAACTTCGCCTGTAGACTTCATCTCAGGGCCTAAGAACCAATCTACTCCCACGAGCTTCGCCATAGAGAAAACCGGAGCCTTTATACCAACTAAATCCTGCTTAGGCCAGAGGCCCCCGTTGTAACCCAAGTCCGCCAACTTTTCACCGAGCATAACTCGGGTGGCTACTTTAGCAACTGGGAGGCCAGTTACTTTGGATATAAATGGTATTGTCCTGCTCCCTCGTGGATTGACTTCAATTATGTATATCGACGACGAACTCACAGCGGATGATTCAACATTGGGACTTCGGTAAGCACCCCCACCGCTGATAACGAACTGAATATTCATTAAACCGACCACTCCCAGTTCCAGTCCAATGCGAGTAGTGTAATCAACGATGGTATCCACTTCTTCTTCAGTAAGATTCAATCCAGGATATATTGCCATTGAATCCCCGCTATGAACACCGGCCCTTTCAATATGTTCCATTATCCCTGGTATAAGAACTTGTTCCCCGTCACATATCGCATCAACTTCACACTCTTTACCCTCAACGTAATGATCGACTAATACCCGTTGATCAGGTGTGACTTGTGTAGCGACAGTTAGATACCTGATCAGTTCCGTGGCATTTTGGACGATCTCCATCGCCCTGCCACCTAGCACATAGCTTGGCCTGACAACTATCGGATAACCAATAGTCTGAGCAATGTTTAAAGCCTCTTCGACTGACGCAACAGCAGCCCCTGGCGGCTGAGGTATACCTAACCTAGCCATGAATGCTTCGAATTTGTGACGGTCTGAAGCAATATCTATTGTTTCTGCACTGGACCCTAGTATAGGTAAACCCACTTGATCTAATGACTGGGAGAGATTTATTGCGGTCTGACCACCAAATTGCACTACCGAAGCAGGTGCCTTCCCCCCAATAGTCTCATTATCAATTATGTCTCTAACAGCCTCCTCATCTAGCGGTTCGAAATACAACCTGTTGCTGGTATCAAAGTCAGTAGAGACAGTCTCTGGATTAGAGTTGATCATAACACTATTTATGCCAGATTCTGACAAAGCAATTGCCGCATGGACACTACAATAATCAAATTCAATACCCTGACCTATTCTAATTGGACCACTACCAATGACTATAGCTTTTTCAGCCATTAAACATGGTGCTTCATTCTCATTGTCATAACTACTGTAATAATATGGGGTGACTGCTTCGAACTCAGCAGCGCAGGTGTCCACCATTTTATACACAGGTCGAATANCCAATCCAATGCGCANTTGGCGAGCNTGTTCGGGAAGCATNTCAGCTANAGTAGCTATTTGCCTATCNGANAAACCTAGCTTTTTCGCCTGTAGTAGCAATGTGCCATCTAATTTCTCTGATAGAAGCCGTCGTTCCATGTTTACTATACGTTCAAGCGCACTTATGAACCACGGATCAATATAGGNCCTCTCTTGAATGTACTGAGAGGTACAATCACGGCGTAAAGCGGCCATTATCGCCCACAGCCGCAAATCATTTGGATACAAAGGAAGCCCATCCAAATCTAATTCACTACTTTGTTCATGCAACCATGCCGAATCTTCCCAAAGTAATGTTCTATTATCTATCTCTAAAGAACGGACTGCTTTTTGCAATGCTGCTTCAAACGACCTATCCACAGCCATTACTTCTCCGGTAGCTTTCATTTGAGTAGTAACATGCCGATCACCGTTGGGAAATTTATCAAATGGCCACCTAGGAATTTTGACGACACAGTAATCAAGAGCAGGCTCNAATGCCGCTCCAGTAGTACTTGTAACTGCATTAGGGATTTCATCCAATCGTTTACCTATAGCAATCTTAGCTGAGACACGCGCAATGGGATAACCGGTAGCTTTACTTGCTAACGCGGAACTTCTGCTCACACGGGGATTCACTTCAATTATGTAATACGGAGAGTCAGCATCCCAATCGGAAGCAATTACCTTCTCAACGTCAGGGTGGGGCCTAAGGGCCATTTGAATATTACAACCACCCTCAATTCCCAAACCTCTAATTATCTTAAGACTCGCACTACGTAACATCTGATATTCTTTGTCAGTCAAGGTCTGACTAGGAGCCACAACAATACTGTCTCCTGTATGTGCTCCCATTGGATCCAGATTTTCCATATTACAAATAGTAATACAATTATCCGCTCCGTCCCTGATTACTTCATATTCAATCTCTTTCCATCCAACAAGTGATCGTTCCAATAAAATTTGAGAAATAGGACTAGAGGCCAGCCCAGATTCAACAATCGCTTCAAATTGATCCCAAGTCTCTGCTATTCCACCACCCGTACCTCCAAGTGTATAAGCAGGACGAATCACTAGAGGCAATCCGGTTTCTGTGGCAAATTGACGCGCGTCTTCCGCAGTAGAAACGGTGATATTTGGCGGTTCAGGCTCACCAATTTCATGTAGAAAACTACGAAAGAAATCTCGATCTTCAGACTTTCGTATTGTATCTAGCGGGGTGCCCAGTAACTTTACCCCGTATTTGTCTAACACNCCTTCGTCAGACAGTGCTACCGCCAAATTTAAAGCCGTCTGTNCACCAAGAGTTGGCAATATACCATCCGGCCGCTCCTTGTCGATTATCCTATCGATAACCTCNACTGTNAGTGGCTCAATATACACCTTATCGGCGATATCACTATCGGTCATTATAGTCGCCGGGTTAGAGTTGATCAGNACGGTTGTTATTCCTTCTTCCCGAAGGGATTTACACGCCTGNGTTCCTGCATAATCAAATTCCGCCGCTTGCCCTATAACAATAGGACCTGAACCTATAACCAACACTTTCTGNAGTCTATCTAACCCTTCAACCACTGCTACTGGCTCCTTCCGCCGTAATACCCCTAATATACCAAACTTTANCTAAACTTGAGGAAGCCTACCTGGTAGATCTATTAGTTGCCTATCATAAAGTGTATTAAGCATCTGATAGATGAACGAACCGTAAAGCTTTCCATCCCAATCAAATTTACTCATCCCAGGGAACTCTTGTTGCGATCTGGGGGGGACTTTAAAATTTACACGACATTCGTCCACTTTCTCCAGTTCAACACATCCCACTGGTTCATCAACAGTCTGATTATTAGTTTTATCTATCAAGGCTACTGACAAACCCCAATTACTACCCAACTGAGCCCTATTTATTGTACCTATCTGATATCCATAATTATTACAACTAAATGTTGGCACCACTTGGTCCAACAAACCCAACGCGTCCGACAAACTCGTCGGAAGCTCCACCTCAACCCCCTCCTCTAATAAAACCATACTAAAAGAAGACACAAAACCTCCAAATATTGCAAAAAGAAATTAATAATAACTAGAAGAAGATTGGTGCTGGTTATCAACCTATTTGGCTGAGTTTAAATATTATTTATCCGAATCATCACCTCTCATTAATCAAATCAATAAACTTATCAAAGAGATACTCATTATCCTTTGGACCTGGAGCAGCTTCTGAATGATACTGAATCGTGAACAATGGTATTTCCCGATGGATTAGCCCTTCGACTGTCCCGTCGTTCAAATTCACGTGAGACACANCCAAACCCGAAGGCAACGAATCTCCATCTACCGCATACCCATGGTTTTGCGCAGTAATATAGATTCGTCCCGTCTCCATATCTTTGACCGGATGNTTNCCACCTCTATGGCCAAATTTTAACTTGTACGTATTAGCTCCCAGTGCTCTGGCTATCAACTGATGGCCAAGNCATATTCCCATTACTGGCACCTTTCCCAAGACTTTCTTGACATTTTCAACAATATAATCAAGGTGCCGNGGATCTCCCGGNCCAGGCGAAAATAGAATACCAGAAGGCTCAAGAGCCAACATATCTTCTGCCGATGTGTTCGCTGGTATTGCTATNACTTCGCAACCACGCTGTTCCAANAGGCGAAGCACATTGTATTTCAGCCCNACATCATTCACCAAGATACGATACGACGAGTTTATCCCGGTTTNAGTCCCCGGCTCCCATGTATAGTGCTCCGANGTTGTTACAGTGCTAACTAAATCCAAATCATCATAATTAGGGAGTGTAGCTAATCTTTTTAAAGACTTACTCGGATCATCTGTCGAAATAATNCCTGACATCACACCNTGGTTTCTCAATCGTTTAGTGATAGCACGAGTNTCCACACCTGCTATCCCNGGTATACCNTACTCTGATAAATACTCATGCAGTGTAGTTCTACTNGACCCGTGACTAGGTTCATCACAACANTCTCTAACAACCAACCCNGATACTTGTATAGTTCTGGATTCTACATCATCAAGGTTAATACCATAATTACCNATAAGAGGATAGGTCAAAGTTACTAGTTGCCCAGCATATGATGGGTCCGTTAATACTTCTTGATAACCCGTCATACTTGTATTAAATACCACTTCGCCATGAGCATCGCTTACAGCACCAAATGNTTCTCCCGTATGAACTGATCCATCAGCCAACACCAAATATGTTACAGCCACACTCCTACTCCTTTCCGCCTACATCTGGACCTTGATACACAATCCCTCCATCTACAANGGTCATTTGTACTAGCCCTCGTAATGTCGCCCCATTTAGGGGAGTATTCCGGCCTTTGGAGACAAACAATTCGGAATCGACCGTCCACTCCTTGTCAGGNTCTATTAATACTAAATCTGCAGCTGTATTNGGTTCTAAACTTTTATAAGCGTCGCATTGAGCTCCGAGCACTTTCGCGGGACCTACTGTCAATCTATCTATTAGAGTAGANAAACTCAGCTGACCAGAATGAACCAACTGACACAGANACCCCACCGCAGTTTCTAATACACTNATACCAAAAGACGCTTCTTCATAAGTNACCTGTTTACTCGCAATGTCATGGGGAGCGTGATCAGTAGCTATACAATCTATAACACCNTCNTTAAGCCCNTCTATCAAAGCTCGCACATCATTCGATGTGCGTAACGGNGGATATACCTTNGTAGAAGTNTCGTAACTATCATTAGGGGANATACCATTCATATCATCAGACGAGGTCAAAACCCTCTCGTCAGTCAATAATAAATGGTGGGGACAAACCTCTGCTGTTATACTCAAGCCTCTATTTTTTGCTTCNCNGACCAATGCTACAGATCCAGCAGTACTCAAATGTGCAACGTGCAACTTACCCCCAGTTAATTCAGCTAGAGCTATATCTCTAGCGACCATCGCTTCCTCAGCTGCGGCCGGTATACCCGGGAGTCCTAATCGAGTCGACACTGGACCTTCACACATAACCCCGCCTTTGGATAAAGTATGGTCCTGGCAATGATTACTAATCGGTAGATCCAAGTCTTTACTGTACGCCAGAGCTAGTCTCATAATATTAGAATCCCAGACAGGNTCCCCATCATCGCTGAAGGCTACCACGCCAGCAATAGCTAGCTCTTCCATTTCCGACAACTCGTAACCTTTGCGACCTTTAGTAACACATCCGATTGGCCAAACGCGAACTACGCCATCCTCAACAGTTTTGGCACGGATATAATCGACCACTGCTACATTATCAATAGCGGGTTCCGTATTAGGCATACTGCATAGAGTAGTAAACCCTCCTCTAGCAGCTGCTCTGGTCCCAGTTGATATAGTCTCCTTATATTCAAACCCTGGTTCCCTTAGATGGCAATGTAAATCAATAAAACCAGGACAAACTATTAGCCCGCCAGCGTCAACAATGATTACATCAGATAAGGACTCTTTCTCTATATGAGCTTCTCTAGCAACTATCGTTCCATTATTTATAAGCAAGTCTCCGTTACGATCATATCCCGAAGACGGATCAATAATGCGACCATTAGTTATCAAAATTCCTGGTTTACTGACCATTACGGATGCTCCTCTTCTATCTGATAGCCACCTGCACTTACTTGATACAACAAAGCCATTCTGAGTGCTACTCCATTAGTTACCTGTTCTTCAATCAATGATCTGCCTCCGTGAGCTACCTCAGTACTTATCTCTATTCCTTCATTCATTGGACCAGGATGCATTACTAGCACTTCTTTGCTGGCACTTGAAAGTCTATCTTTTGTAATTTGCCAACGCCGAATATATTCCCTCAGAGAGGGCAGATACCCACCATTTTGACGTTCGTTTTGTAATCGTAAAGCCATTACTACGTCCGCCCCGCGTATAGCCTCGTCCAAATCCGGTTGAACGCTAACCGGGGGTAAAACATTAGCCCTACCGTCTACAAGATTCAATCCGACAGGCATCAAGGTATTTGGTCCGCTTAAAACTATCTCGGCCCCTAGTTTGGTGAAAGCCCAAATAGCAGAACGGGCCACACGACTATGCAGAACGTCACCAACAATGACAATTTTCATTCCATTTAGAGATCCCCATTTAGACCGGACTGTATAAGCGTCTAGAAGGGCTTGGGTAGGGTGAGCATGCAGTCCGTCACCCGCGTTAATTATGCTAACTTTCGGTAAGTGTTTAGCCAACAAATTAGGCGCACCTGAGTATGGATGCCTGAGCACAATTACATCTACTCCCATCGCCTGAAGCGTTAGTCCCGTATTAAGCAGGGATTCTCCTTTATCAACACTACTACCGGAAGAACTCATGTTAATAACATCCGCGCTAAGTATTTTGCCTGCTTCCTCAAACGAAATACGAGTCCGGGTACTTGCTTCATAAAATAAAGTCACTATCACTCGGCCTCTTAGAGCCGGCACCTTTTTTATATCCCTTCGTAAAACTTCCGACATCGCGGCGGTTTGGTCTAGTATGCTTATGATTTCGTCCTCAGACAAAACATCCACATCCAAAATGTGTTTTCTATTTGTGCCAGCCGCGTTAACATTCTCGGAACCCATTACATTACTTTCAACATCAACCATTAGAGTTATTACCATCCCCGGACCTGACAATAACAACGTCATCCGTTCCGTCAGTCTCTATTAATCTGACCCTAACTTGCTCTTCCAGACTAGTTGGTATGTTTTTGCCTACATAATCTGCTCTAAGCGGCAATTCACGGTGGCCTCTATCGACCAATACTGCCAACTGTATTTCCTTTGCTCTCCCGAAGTCCTGGAGACTATCCATAGAAGCTCTGATACTCCTCCCTGTAAACAACACGTCGTCTACTAGGACTACTTTCATACCACTGATATCTGCGGTAAGTGTCGTAGGTTTTATGGGTGGAGCTATTCTTAGCTGCACGTCATCCCGATACAAGCTTATATCTAGAGATTCCACCGGGACTATGGTCCCTTCAAATTTTTGAATGTTTTCTGACAACCTTTGAGCGATAGTTACACCCCGTGTATACAGACCGACCATTATAAGGTCATCTGTTCCTTTGTTTCTTTCCAATATTTCGTGAGAGATCCTGGCCAATGCTCTCCTGACATCCTGATCATTCATTACTTTATGTTGATTCATAACCTAATGCCCTTTTCACATAAAAGAGGCCTTGCCCATCAGCTGGCAAGGCCTCTTACGTGTTCTTATAATCACCGATGTATATGAACATCTTAGTCCTAGTACTTTGCCAGCCTCTCTGGACTGTCTTAAAAGCGTGGCGCTCTTATTCGCGCCGGACCCGTCTATTAAATTGTTCGGCATATACTAACAGCTTTATGAAGCATATGGAAGTGTCACCTCTTAACGCTAGGCAGCGATTCTTTTACGACGGCTGCTTATATAGTCCACTAAAACATATTGGCCCAAACTATCAGA
>PBBR01000006.1 GCA_002716645.1 Chloroflexota bacterium | reverse complement strand
CGAACCTTATGTCATTCTTGTAGCACTAATGGCTCAGGGCTATAATGACCTGTAATTTGAACGACATAGTACAATTGTCGGCATCAATACTAGGAGGACTGATCTTGGCTAGCATCAGCAGGGACAAAACCAGCAATCTCAGAATGAAGCACCGTAGTAAAGATATAACGGAAGGCGCAGAACGAGCCCCAGCCAGGGCAATGCTTTTATCCATGGGGTTAACTCACGCGGATTTAGATAAACCCTTTGTCGCGATCGCCAACCTAGCCAGCGATGTCACCCCATGCAACGTTCATCTCGGTCGCTTTGCCTCAGCAGCAAAAGAAGGAATACGACAAGGAGACGGCACGCCGTTTGAGTTCGGAACCATCACTGTAAGTGATGGAATATCAATGGGTACCGAAGGAATGAAGGCGTCCCTAGTCAGTCGTGAAGTCATAGCAGATTCTATAGAAGTGGTCACCTTCGGAGAGCGCATGGACGGCTTGGTTACAGTAGCCGGATGCGACAAGAACATGCCCGGTTGCATGATGGCAATAGCGCGGCTAAATGTTCCTTCAATATTTATTTACGGTGGCACTATGATGCCTGGACAATTTCAAGGTAGGGATGTAAACATTCAAGATGTTTTTGAAGCAGTCGGTGCTTATGCCAAAGGGAATATGAGTCGCGAGGATTTGCACGAGCTAGAATGCTCAGCATGTCCCGCGGAGGGATCATGCGCCGGCTTATTCACAGCCAACACTATGTCTACCGCAATCGAAATGATGGGTATGTCTCTTCCTGGAGATGCTTCAATCCCTGCCATAGACCCCCGCAAAGTGGATGAAGCCAGAAAAGCAGGAGTTACTTTGATGCGCCTCTTGGAAGAAGACCTTCGCCCAAGAGATATAATGACTAGGCAAGCTTTCGAAAACGCTATCACAACCGTGGTCGCCATGGGTGGGTCCACTAATGCAGTGTTACACTTAATCGCTATAGCAAGAGAAGCCGAAGTAGATTTAAAACTAGAAGATTTTGATCGAATAAGTCGAAACACCCCTTACATATCGGACATGAGGCCGGGAGGCCATTATGTAATGGCAGATCTTGATAGGCACGGCGGTGTAGCACTGATAGGTCAGAGATTGTTAAATGCAGGGCTGCTTCATGGCGATACAATGACAGTCACTGGTAAGACATTAGAACAGAACTTACAATCCGTGAAAACAATCGAAGATCAAGACATCATTTACCACACCGATAATCCAAGAAGTCCGACTGGAGGACTTGCCATTTTGTATGGAAACCTAGCCCCAGAAGGAGCCGTCATCAAAGTCGCAGGGCATCAAGAAAAAATATACGAGGGCCCAGCGAGAGTATTTGACCAAGAAGAACCCGCATTTCGAGCTATACAAGAAGGGCAAATTAAAGAGGGAGATATAGTAATCATCCGGTACGAAGGCCCGATGGGCGGGCCTGGCATGAGAGAAATGCTAGCTGTTACTGGTGCATTGATCGGGCAAGGGCTAGGCGATTCAGTGGCCCTAATAACGGATGGCCGATTCTCGGGAGCTAGCCACGGGCCAATGGTAGGACACGTCGCACCAGAAGCCGCTGCTGGAGGGCCTATTGGACTTGTTAAAGAAGGGGATATCATNACCCTAGACATACCTAACCGAAAGTTAGATGTTAANGTTACTGAAGANGAACTGACNGACCGACGCAANAATTGGCAACCAATAGCACCCAAATACACTAGCGGAGTATTCGCTAAATATGCGAAACTCGTATCATCCGCTGCCGAAGGGGCAGTTACACGATAAACAACCACAAATAGCCACGTATACTAATAGATAGAAGGGAGCACTGATGGACTACGGTAGCGAAGCAATAAAAAGGCACAGAGAGACTCGAGGAAAGGTGAGCATAGCGTCTAAAATGCGAGTGGAGACTATGGATGATCTGTCTATCGCATACACACCCGGAGTTGCTTCAGTGAGCATGGCCATTGCAAATGATAAATCTGAATCATTCGCTCTGACTAACCGAGCTAACAATGTNGCCGTCGTTACTGATGGCTCGGCCGTCCTCGGGTTAGGGAATGTTGGCCCAGAAGCTGCAATGGCGGTTATGGAAGGCAAATGNATATTATTTAAAGGTCTTGCAGATATCGACGCCTTCCCAATCTGCCTCGCGACCCAAGACAGCAAAGCAATAATCGAAACCGTACGAAACATAGCTCCCACTTTCGGAGGAGTTAATCTCGAGGATATAGCAGCGCCTAGATGTTTCGAAATAGAAGCTGCACTTCAAGACTTGGGCATTCCAGTGTTTCACGACGACCAACACGGAACCGCGATAGTCGTTCTCGCTTCAGTTATCAATGCTCTAAAAGTAGTTGGCAAAAACATAAGTGACATCAAGATAGTGTTTTCAGGAGCAGGGGCAGGATCGATAGCGTCTGCAAAGCTATTANTAGATTACGGCGCTAAAAACATATTGCTCGTAGATAGCGTAGGAATAGTTGATAAAAGCCGTACGGATTTGAATAGCACTAAGCAGGAAATGCTGGGCATTACTAACCCAGATAACATAGCAGGTGACCTTGCAAAAGCATTAGAATCCGCAGACGTATTNATTGGACTCTCAGCTGGTGATATCGTTAACCAAGATATGGTTAGGAGCATGGCAAGTGGCAGCGTCGTATTAGCAGCTGCTAACCCAACGCCTGAAATCATGCCGGACCTTGCGACAGCAGCAGGCGCAGCTGTCGTCGGTACNGGACGAAGTGACTTTCCAAACCAGATAAACAATAGCCTAGTATTCCCGGGGGTATTCAGAGGAGCTTTAGACGCGAGAGCATCAGCAATTAATACAAAGATGAAGCTCGCAGGAGCAGAGGCATTGGCAGCCTTGATACCAAACCCAACACCAGAATGCATAATACCCTGGTCACTAGACCCTGTAGTAGTACCAGCAGTAGCCAAGGCAGTATCGGCAGCATCTGCGTCCTAAAGTTACTGTTAANTAAATAAGCCCGATACAGGAGTTAGTATGAGCACAGAATTCATCATGATCATCATTCTGTCTCTATTAGTCGTTTCANTATCGGGCTTTGTNTTAATTTATTTTTTAAGAAGACCATCGTCTGTCCAACAAGTATCTCTAACTCAAGAGATCAATACCATGCGTACAGAACTGGAACGAGTCTNCGGACTCATTCAGATCTTGGAGAAGGACCGCCACACTCAATTCGGAGAAATTACTACCCAGTTAAAAGCCACTAATGAGCAGACTACTGCCCTAAATTCCACAACTGCCGCTCTTCGGGAAGCTCTAGCCAACAGCCGGGCACGAGGTCAATGGGGAGAGAGAATGGCCGAAGATATANTNCGAGCCATTGGNTTTGCTGANGGNATTAACTACGTTAAACAAACATCNATGCCTGGTAGTAATTCAAGACCTGATTTTACATTTATGCTACCCAACTATTTAAAGTTGAACATGGACGTTAAGTTCCCATTGGATAATTACCTTAAATGCGTCAACTCCGTCTCTCAAGAAGACACATCTCGCTATTCAAAAGCCTTTTTGAAAGATGTACATGACCGGATCAACGAAATCACCACCCGTGATTACATCGATCCCAATATGAGTACTATCGGATGCGTCTTATTGTTTATACCAAACGAACAAATTTTCCAGTTCATCCAAGAAAATGACTTAAAAATCATGGACGATGCAATGGAAAAGCATGTGATCCTTTGTTCTCCCTCGACATTATTCGCGATCCTCGTAGTCATCAGACAAGCTGTAGAGAACTTTGCTATTAACGAGACNTCTGATCAAATAATCACAGAATTAACCCGATTTACCCAGCAATGGACATTATTCATTGATAAACTTGAAGATGTGGGGAAGAAAATAGACGCTACTCAGTCTGCATACCAAAATCTTACTACTACTCGGAAGCGCGCCNTGGACAGATCGCTCAGTCGTATAGCAGGCCTAAAAGGATCGAGTCAACTCTCCGATACACCAGNNCTCGAATATANCCTTGAAGATTAAGGGATAATATAATAAGNGCCAAACGCNTTATTACATGAGATAGCTAGAGATAATCTAAATGTGCTGCATTGCCACACAACCTGATCATCGGATAGGAGCGTCGTATGTCTAAGAATAAAATTAATATCGGAAATGTAGAAATGGTATCTGTTAGCGATGGCAACGGTGACCGAGAGCCAACATTTGTATTCCCTGACAGCGAGATTGAAATATGGAAATCAGAATTTTCAGCATTACTAGATGAGAATCATCATTTGCATCCCAGATACGGATCTGTAATTATCCGATCTGACGGGAAATTGATACTAGTCGATACCGGACTACAAGCNCCTGGAGGGACTTTAATCAAAGAGTTAAAAGATAACGGCGTTGCACCAGACCAGATCGACCTAGTTGTGATGACACACCTTCANCCTGATCATGTAGGCTGGAATTTNACGGACGGAATACCAACTTTTCCAAACGCACGATATTTAGCCCCGCAATCAGACTGGGAATATTGGGTACAGCCCGACATATCCAAAGATGCCGAGCATATAATAAACCAAGTGATACCCCTAGAAAGCTTAAACCTAGTAGACCTAATGACCGACGAATATTCCATTACATCAGAGATCGTAACAGTGGCTACACCCGGCCATACCCCTGGACACGTATCGTTGCTTATAACTTCAAAAGGAGAGCAATGTTTTGTGCTGGGCGATGTGGCNCATAATCCAGCACAAGCACACTACACGGATTGGAATCCAATCTTTGACATACAGCCAGAGCTGTCACGACAAACTCGGCACATTGTACTCGATAGACTGGAATCTGAAAGTCTCATGGTTTCCGCCGGTCACTTTCCTACTCCTGGTTTCGGTAAATTTGTACGATCTGGTAGTCGACGTATTTGGCAAGGAGTGTAATGGAGAGCCAACCAGTACAACTAATTATTGACGATGCATTAGCTATTGTCCGGCTCGATCACCATGAGACTAGAAATGCATTATCCCAATCCATGATTCAACATATTGGGNAAACCCTAAAATCCTGTGAAAACCGTAATATACGGGCCGTNTACATNACCGGCACAGGTCCCGCATTTTGCTCGGGNGCAGATGTAAAAGCATTCGCGGACCAACTGGAAACTGGTGGGCCAGACGCCTTATCTGTATATATACAGTCTCTCGCAGGCGCGCTACATAATGAAGTNATTATACCCATACGCATGTTAGATAAGCCTGTTATCGCTGCTGTAAACGGAGTTGCAGCTGGCGCCGGATTCAGCCTGGCTCTAGCATGTGACCTTCGCATAGCCTCAAGTAGTGCACGGTTTTTGATGGCCTACGGTAATATCGGAGCCACCGCAGACGGTGGGTCAACATATTTATTGCCTCGCCTACTAGGTATGGGCAAAGCCATCGAACTATACACAGCTAGCCAACCGATTGGAGCGGAATATGCACGGGAACTAGGTTTGGTAGAACAAGTAATCCCTTCAGAAAATTTTGAGCGCCACTCTCTAGAAATCGCTCACCGGCTAGCAAAGAATCCAACATTAGCTTACGGAAAAGTAAAGCAGCTACTAAACAATAGCTGGTCCCAAGATTTAGAATCGCAACTTAAAGCTGAAACCAACGCGATTGGAGAGATAGCTCACAGTGCTGATTTTCAAGAGGGCATAAAAGCCTTTACCCAAAAACGCATGCCGTGGTTTCAAGGCCTATAAGCACATTTTGATTCAATACAGACGAATATGTACAACAAAATGCTACAAATCTGTATTTTAAACCTAGGCCTGCAACTATATAAAAGTATTACAATCCAGATGTAATCGGGTCATATCACCCTAAATGTGAATGGCCCACTATTATAGATATTTTCCCGGATGGGGGGTGTGTGGTGTCGAGACTATATCTATTAGCCCTAATTACTCTCATGAGTCTTATGCTGATGGCTTGTAACGGGCCGGAGCCAGGTTCAGAAGAAGCCGGATTAGAGCTTATTTCGAACGAATCCTCAACAAGTGTCATTCCAGGACCTCAAGGGCCCCAAGGAGATCAAGGACCTCAAGGCCCAGCCGGACCGCAGGGTGCTAAAGGTGACACAGGTCCTGCAGGTCCTGCAGCTGTCATCCAATTTGCTGCCCAAAAATGCCCGCTAGGCCGATTTCTTATAGGATTTGATACAGATGGGAATCTCATCTGCAATGAAAATATCGACTTAACGGATAAGGATTGCACAGTGCGTGGTATAGGTGTCGATTTATCAGGGTGTGATCTAAGTGGATTAGACCTACGTGATATCGTACTTAGAGAAGCAGATTTAACCGGCGCCGACCTGAGTCGAGCTGATTTAAACGGGGCTGTCCTAGACAATGCAATTATGAGAGACGTATCTTTACAAAGGGCTAACTTGGTACGAGCGGATTTAAAGGGAGCCGATCTATATGGAGCTGACCTGACAAGCGCTGGGTTGACTGAAGCAGACTTAAGTGATGCTGATATGAGCTGGGCCAATTTGAACGACGTAGTAGCCATTAATGCAAATTTTAATGGAGCGAACCTAACCTTAGCGGATCTACGTTACAGTGCTTTCAGCTTAACTGATCTTAATAGGACAGTCTTGAAATACGCTGACCTGACAGGTGCCGACTTTAGTAACGCCTCAATGAACAGCACTATTTTCGGAGGTGCTATATGGGACGATACATTATGCCCTGATAGCACCAATAGTAACGCTAATAACAATACCTGTGCAGATAACCTACGCAGATAACACACGTCCTGAATATAGATTGATTACGTCCCCACCACCAGCGGTCCTCTTTCTTCCGAGAGAGGACCGCTCTGCAAATGCTAACTTAACCAGACTATTGTCACTCCATTGCCAGCAGGTCCTTCATCAGAAGCCCAATTAATGACTAACGGATGCCCATCAAGATACTCTCTTACAGCTTGACGAAGGATTCCAGTACCTTTTCCGTGGACTATCCTAATTTCCTCAAGATTGCCCAGAGATGCATCGTTCAAAAATTGTTCCACATTGGTCAGGGCATCTTCTACCCTCTGGCCATGGAGATTGATTTCCCCTGCGGGCTGGGTCCTTCCAGAACGGGAAAACACCCCTACTCCAGATATTTGACGATAACTATCTCCTCGAGTATCAGAACGTCGATAATCACCCGCATTTGGGTATTCATCGGCACGCCTATCAAGTTGATACACGGGAACTTTTGCCCTCATCGTTCCCATAAGCACTTCAACATTGTTCTCTTCATCTACTAGAGTCAATATCTCAACTGGCCTCGGGACACCCATTATGAAAACCCGGTCCCCAACGTTAAGGTGATCTTGCCATCTATCCCGTTCCAATTCGATGGGTTGCCAGTCAGGATTAGATATTTCCTGTTGTATATCCTGTACAATATGTTTCTGACTTTCTACGTTGAAATTGCCAGACAAACCCGAATGTCCCTTGTCTTTACTTAACCTCTCGGCCCTATCTAGACTCTGCTGAATCCCAGCTATACGGCTCTGAAGTTCCAGACGAGCCTGTTCTACTATTTGTATCTTAATGGTTTCTACTTCATTCAACTGAGAAGATAACTGCTCTTCTTTGTGCTTCGCGGACAGTAACGTCTCCTCAGCTTCCTGTTTCATATTCTCTACGGTGGTACGGCTTGCCCTTAAATCTCTTAACAGCTCTTCAGACTCGCGATCCTCTTGTGACATTCTAGACTGAGCGTCATTTATTATCGCTGGGAGTAGTCCTAATCTAGCCGCTATTGTCATAGCATAACTTCTGCCAGGCAACCCTGATGTAACGTGATATGTGGGTTCGAAGGTAACCGGGTCAAGATCAACACTTGCGTTCATCATTCCGTTTTGTTCTTGAACATATTGAGCCACTCTTCGATGATGGGTAGTAGCTATCGTCATGACTCGTTGACAGCAAAAATGATTTAATACTGCCTCTGCTAGAGCAGCTCCTTCTTCGGGATCTGTACTGGTTCCTAGTTCATCAATTAATACGAGTGATTTTGACGTGATTGCACTCAATATTTTATTAAGGTTATGGATATGAGAACTAAATGTAGACAAAGACTGTTCAATACTTTGCTGGTCTCCAATATCAACGTAAATGCCGTCAAAGAAAGGCATACTAACTTCCCGAGCTGGGACATACATACCCGAATGGGCCATCAATACAAGGAGTCCTGCGGTCTTCAACGCTACAGTTTTACCCCCTGCATTCGGACCTGTTATGAGCATTATATTATTCTGCTCTCCTATCTCGATATTAATAGGGACAACATCGCCGCTCAGTAAAGGATGTCGTGCGCCCATTATTCTGAGCTTTCTATCCTCATCCAGTGAATCTATCACTTCAGGTGCCACGGATTTTGTGTTGATAGCATGCATGCCTTTCGCAAAAGCCAGATCAAGTTTGGCCATCACATTCAACATTTGCCCACATTCATCGGACATATATCCAATTAGATCTGACAAATCTCTAAGGATGATCTGCTCTTCCCTAGTCTCGGCAGAACGAGCTTCACGCCAGCGGTTACCTAAGTCAATAGCAGACATGGGCTCAACAAATACAGTAGCTCCACTGTCAGATACATCGTGAACTATCCCGGGCACCCTGTATTTCATTTCGGCCTTTACAAGCAACACCATCCGGCCATTACGTTCAGTTACGATTGGCTCTTGTAGTACGCCTTGCCTCTCCAAACGTCGTAAATTCCGATCGATAACATTGTTCAGATTATTGAATGCCAGTTGAGATTCTCTTCTGAGACTGCCTAATGTAGGGCTAGCCTGATCCAAAACTTCCCCAGATTCCCCTATTGCTCTCTCAATCGATCTTGTAACTATTCCCAAGTCTGGCAAGGTTTCTGCCATTCCGCTAAGTATTGGAAGTTCTTCGTGACGTTTCAGCAAAAAACGGTTGCTAATCGACGCGTCAACCATTCCGCGAACCAATATTAACTCAGACCCGCTTAGTACCCCGCCTAAGTTAGCCCTGTTTATTAGATTCCTAATATCTTCAGGTGGTCCGAACTCCAACCCAGCACCTAAGTTGATCAACTGGCACGCCTCAGAGGTTTCCTGCTGATTGCTGATAACGTCCAGAAAGTTTACTGACGGAGTAACATTCATGGCCATATACCGACCTGAATCAGTATGAGTCAGATCTGCAAGATGACGCCGAATCTGTTCAAATTCCAGCAAGTGTGCCGCGGCATTAAATCCGCCTATACTGTTAATACTCATGCCCGAGTCACTTTATCCAAGAATCCTTCATAACAATAATTGTATTATTGATCCCAACGAACGAAATAAAGCCTGCTTTGCAACAGTAAATTTCCCACATGTTCTAGTGTATCTCTCTTAGGATCTCTAATATTCAGCCGCCTGGGTAATATTTTGGATTTTAGAGATTCCATCTTAGGACATACTTTTAAGAAGTTGTTGATAGTAATCGAATCGCCGCCGAGTAATACATAATCCAAAGTCCGAGTATACGGTTCAAATATATTTCCAACAGTATCACAAACCTTATCAAACAACTTTCTGCTTTGCCCTTCTCTGGTCCTCTCAAATCGGCGCTGAGAAGAGCCCCCTTTTTTATGTCTTCCTTTTACAAATCGGCTATCTGTTTTTGATACAACGAGATCAGTTCCTTTAAAAATAGCTACTGAAAACCTACCCAATCTGAGCAAGACTACTCCCACCAAATAATCTAACGATAAGCATTTATATAATTCATCATAATTTAAATGATCAAACTTTATATTTTGAGCAACAGGAAATGGAGGGACAACCACAAGCCCATCATCGCCAGACTGAATACATAAGATACCAGTGTCATTACTTAACACCTCTTCCCCTATTTGAGCTGCTAATACGTCCCAACGACGTTTCCAGATTTGATCCGACCCTATCCAGTCAGAATGATCCCCAGGACATACATACATACACGAAGAAGTGTTAGATTCTCCAATGTGAGTTAACATCTCTAAAAGTTTTGTTCGGCCTACCCATACAGGTGACTCGTCTTTTACTGACGTTAATAATTCCTTTATAGAAGCCATCTAGAATCCCCTGGTAGCTTTCAAAGGGTTATTATTGATCTCCCTCAATTTGTTGCACTCGGCGTAAATGTCTCCCGCCTTCAAACGCCGTATTTAACCAAGTCTCTACTATGGCCAAAAGGTCCGCTTCAGGAACTAGCCTCTCACCCAGCGATAATACATTCGCATCGTTATGCTGACGAGCAAACTCAGCTGACTGCACATTCCAACAAAGGGTACAACGTACCCCTTTAACTTTGTTGGCTACTATGGCCTCACCATTCCCTGAGCCGCCTAGCACAATTCCCCTTTCATAATCTCCTGCAGCCACTGCCTCGGCTACCGGTCGTATCCACTCAGGATAATCTACTGATTCAGGAGTATACGTCCCCATATCCTCAACCGCATGGCCTTCAGTTCGCAAAAACGAGATTATCTTCCCTTTGTATAAAAAGCCCGCATGGTCCGAACTAATCGCTATTTTCAAATTGCTCCCCCTGATAAACCGTACTGCCTAATCATTATGCAATAATCCTTATGATTCGGATAATCTAGGATAAATATATCCACCTGTCCAATATACAAGTCCTGTTATACACCTAGCGGGGACTTCTATGCTAGGATATCAAGACTTACGTAACAGACATTTAACAGGAGAAAACTGATGAAGGGTCGAATAGTCGTAGTCAAAGAATATGGAAAGCCTTTTGAAATCGAAGAATACGATGTACCAGAACCTGAATCCGGCGCCGTCATATTACGGATGACTCAGGCAGGCATCTGCGGATCGGACCTTCACACATATAGGGGCGACCAAACACAACAATACATGCCCCTTCCGAACACTGGAAGAGTTATGGGACACGAAGGCACGGGCGTCGTTGAAATTCTAGGGGAAGGCGTATCGACAGATACGTTGGGAACTCCTATCAAAGAAGGCGATAGAATAGTTTACGCTGCCGTGTTTCCTTGCCATCGTTGTCATCTCTGTCTTAAAGGTAATACGAACTGGTGCGCCAATAGGGAATATCCAACTGCAGGAGTATGGCCTTATTTCACTGGCACTTATGCAGACTTTCTGTATCTACCGCCTAGACATCCATTTTTCCGAGTCCCAGATGAACTACCTGATGCAATACTAGGGCCTGTGAATTGCGCCATGGGAACGGTTACAACCGGATTACAAAGAGCAAGCTTAAACGAAGGTGACTATGTTGTCATACAAGGAGCGGGTGGCCTAGGCCTTCACGCAACAGCAATGGCCAAAGAGATGGGTGCTGCAAGAGTAATCGTTCTTGATAGACTGGAGAATCGTTTGCAGCTTGCAGAAGAATTCGGAGCCGATGACACGATAAATATTGAGGAATTTAACACTCCTGAGACTAGAGTTCGCCGCGTTTGGGAATTAACTGATGGGCGTGGCGCTGATGTAGTAATGGAGCTAGTAGGAAGAGCTGAACTGATGGCGGAAGGCATCGACATGTTGAGCAACGGTGGATCTTTCGTAGAAATTGGCGATATCGTCAGAGGTAGAGAGGTGTCGATTGATCCTTCAAAACTTCTGTCGGGAAAGAATATATTAGGGTCTCGGATGTACAAGCCCTCTCTCCTGCCTACATTACTAGACTACCTGGTCCGCAACCAACATAAACTGCCTTTTGAAAAACTCATATCACACAAGTACCCGCTTGCCGATGTTAACGAAGCTTTTGCACATTCAGAATGGGCCCAGAGGCAAACGGAGGTTACGAGAGCTATGCTGGTCCCGTAAACGTACGTCAATGCCTATTTGGTAGTAGTTCCTTTATTAAATCTATCAGTTTGACTTGGTCAAGAGACTCCAGGACCAAGTCAGCCTTTTCAAAAGACAAATGAGCAGTAATAGAATTAGGAATTGCCACACACCACATTTGTGCTTTTTTAGCAGCAGTCACTCCATTAAGAGAATCCTCGATAGCTATGGAATTCTTCGGGGTAGATGACAGGCCATCCATGCAAGATATATAAAGATCAGGGTATGGTTTAGCATTAATAACATCATCAATTGATCGTACGCAGTCGAAATACTTTAGAATACCCATTCGTGAAAGGTGGCCCTCAACCCACTCCCTAGGGGAACTAGAAGCTAATCCCACCTTCAATGCATTCACCTTACATATATCCAGATAATCCAATACTCCAGGCATCAGAGGATATGATTCAACTAGATCCAAGTATTCCTGGCGCCTTCTCTGTTTTATCTCCGATTCATTTAGCGTTAAACCTGTTAAATCCTGCAAATGCTTGAACACATCAAATTGAGAAGACCTCCCACCAACATGATCAAGCCACAACTCCATTTCCAAATCCACTCCAAACGACTGGAATGTTTTCTGCCATGTCAAAAAATCTGGTGTTTCCGTATCGATTATGACGCCATCAAAATCAAATATTATTGTATCTATGCTTAACATGACTTCATTGTGAACATTCAAATATTAGAATTCAATAAAAATGAAAAGCCGCGAGTATTTCTACCAGCGGCCCCAGTTATTACAAGGAACGTATTAGGCTAATCTGAAGAGGGAAGTTTTCTTGGTTCTTGCAACTCCATTGGAGTCCCCTCATATCGTAAATTGCAACTTCCACCCTTCGTAATTAAAACTGAAACTACCCCATCGGCAGATGTAAATCTTTTACCTAATGCTACCTCTTCCGCTTCCGCACCAGGCTCACTTCCGGCAAACTCTGATTCTGAACCTTTTGTTTTCAGCTCTATGTCACCGTCAGTCAGAGTGCCATCCCCACCCTTAGTAACAACCATTTCAACTCCACCGGGAGTGACATATCTTTGTCCTGTCTTGACCATCACTAACCTATCCTAGCCCTAAAATATGGAGAAGCATTTTCAGCATCTCCAATATAGCAGCGTTGATTATAATTAGGTCATTGTCATAGAGTCAACGCGCAGCAGAAACGCTTAGTTCTCTCTGAACCTGACCATGAAACTGGCTTCCCCGATTGGAGTGCCGTCAAATACAACGACTGCAACATGTCGTCCTAGTCTCTGTATCGGTATTCTGAATGTCTTTATCCATCGTTGGAACATTATTCCGGGTTCCCAATCTATGTTTTCCGGAGGCGGAGTATTTAGCGGTAAACCTGGTGCCCTTATCGAGATCTGTAGACTGTGTGGTCCGGCCACCGCTCCAGCAATACAGAATGCCAAATTAACATCCAAATTCATTAACACTTGGGATTCCCCATCTGGAGCGTGGTCTGGTAGATCTATATCTACCAGATCGATCACACCCTTAAAAGATAACTCGTCTTTTGAATCCTCTTCAGTCTCTTTACAAAATAAAGCATACTTCAGATAATGATCCGATCTCTCAGTTGTCAATGCGCTAGCTCCCCACTATAGCTGAGGCTTTATTCTAGCACTAAGATATCGTTTCTTGTATACAAACCATTGCTCTAATATTAGGGGCTAGATATTACTGATACACTGCATATCACATAATCAAGACGACGGAGTATTGTATGTTATTAACTAAAGATAAAGCGCTTCAAGGTTACTCAACCAAGCAATATTTTCCGAACATTAAAGTCAACAAAAATCCCGTAGAGGACATCTATGAGGCTGTGACAGTACCCGTCGAAGTATTGTCGTATTTCGACAATTTGGAGAGCCCTTTAGCTCTTGTAGTATTCCATGCCGAATGGTGTGGAGACGCTATCACCACGACTCCGACGATCCTCAAGCTAGCGGACACTAGCTCGAATTTAACTCCTTATATCTTCAATAGAGACGAAGAAGTCGACTTAACAAACCAATTTCTCCCTGAACATCGGGCTAATACCGTGCCTGTATTCGTAGTATTAGATGCGGAGTTTAACGAAGTAGCCCGATTTATTGAAACAGCTAAAGGGTTAATACCCATGTTAGATGCCATGAACGAAAGCATACATCAACAAACATCAGAAGACTCAGAAAACCGAGCTTTGATCAGAGGGAAACGCACATCATACCGCGTTATGAAAGCGAACGAATGGGGCTCAATAATTCTAAAAGAATTTCAAGAAACTGTCGCCACCGGTCTTAATTTAGCTCCTGATAAAAGACCTGCCGAAGGGGGAACAGAATGGCCTGTATAAGATCAATATCAGAACGCGTAATTTCTGTAAGAGGACAACTAGTATGGCTGACGAGATAATCAATATGGATGACATGAATACTATCTTCGCTGTAACCGACAAACTAGGTATTCACAGGGAATCTGTAAGCGTTGANCTTACAAAAGAGGACCCGGGGATAATTAGCCAATCATCTCCNNGCACGATNGAGATCACTATTCCGTCAACGACAAGTACCGANGAATTCTCAAAACGACTTNAATCTGAATTGAAAACGTTAGGGTACGTAGAAACGGAGAACGACGAGGACTACGATGAAGACTGATTCCAGACACATCTCGTAGCCCACCATCGTTGAGAACTNAACATTCTGCTAATAACCAGGCTCTCGCCATTCAAACGCCAAAGTCGCATACCTAACAAACACGGCACCGCCCGGGGCCCCTAAAGGTCCGTTAACCCCTAGGATAGCTATCGTATGAGCGTCCCCAGGAGACGGCTCAGCATCTATTACAACACGCTGTGGCACATTAAAGCCCTGGACAGTTCCTCGGTCCCTATTACAGTCCCCATCAATCCAAATTTCACCATAATCATCTACACAGGTCTCAAATATGCATCGAGAACCTGATAGGCTGCGACCATTGACAGTTTCAGGCAAGGTGAGGTGAAGACGATACCAGGCGAATGCAACTCCGCGAGAATACCACTTCGTTAAATCATGGCATTCATCCCAATCAGAATCATCATAATCAGGCAGTCGAGCACCACTTCCTTCCAACTGTGCCACTAGTCCCTCGTTAGGTTCACCTGGTACTAATCCCGGGGCAAACTTCCATACCCCGTTAACCTGCTCAAGATCAGTAGGATTTCCCAAATCTAAAATACCTCTTGGCATTATTCCACCTCCTAGCGTGTAAATATATCGCACCAAATCAAAGGGAGTGAACCTTTTATTCTTCTAGTCCAGTTATGTGAATACCTGAATGGGTTTTATACAGGCGATTGATATTAACTAACAAAGGAGTGATTTGCTCGACATATTTTGAATTGAATAACATACCGCCATCTACCGGTTTAAGCTTGTCTATCAAGCACACTAATTCCATAACACGCTGTTTAGAGTCCTTATCATCCCCACATACCAAAACATCACCTATCATGGGTATATTCGGTAATACTAATTCAGCAGCGCTAACATTCTGGAATGCGGACACTACGAAAGACTCAGGCACCAATTCTTGGGCTTCTTCCGCTGCAGAGCCATTTTCAATGTTAATAGCCTGTGCTCCAACTCCTCGCACAAAACTCATTGGCGCTATCACATCTATCACGATTTTGGACTTCAGATATTGACCAACGTCTCCTAATAACATTGCTTGGGCTGAATAAGGGACCGTTACGAACACAATGTCTGATTCCTCAGCTGTTTGCATATTATTAGCACCAATTGCAACTTGTTTTCCTAACAAATCGTTAACTTCTGCCGCTGCCTCAACCGCCCTAGCTTCATCTCGAGAGCCAATCATTACTGACTCACCTGCCAGCGCCAGTCTAAAGGCCAGACCTTTCCCTTCTTCGCCAGTTCCACCCAAAAACCCTAGCATTGTTTTTCTCCACCAATAATTAATGGTGTAAATATACCATCATCCCGAAGTCCTGNNCTTGCCTCACATCACAAGAGATCCGTGTGCTAAAATAATTTTGTTCGATTGATCTAATNTCAACTNAACNANNGTTNAACGATATGATCTTCTATATCAAACCGATCCTTAATNTACCAAACACTACGNAGGTCAAAATGTTAGAAAAACGNCTTTTAGCTTGCTTTGCCCATCCTGACGACGAAGCATTTCCCATAGGAGGATCCTTNGCAGCCCACTCATCGAGAGGGGTAAATATTAGATTAATAACCGCAACATCGGGAGAAGAAGGGGAAGTNCGATCTCCTGGTTTAGCAATNCCTGATGGGCTAGGGTCCCTCCGAAGAGAAGAGCTAAGTTGTTCTGTTCATACATTGGGACTACAAAGTCACCANGTNTTAGGATATCGAGATTCAGGGATGGCCGGAACCNCTGCCAACAANCTCCCTGAAGCATTCATCAATNTANCGCAAGAGGAAATTGTNGNGATCTTAGTTCGAGAAATTCGNACTTTTAGGCCTCAAGTAGTGCTCACGTTTGAGCCCGGAGGTCTGTATGGACACCCTGATCATATAGCAATATGCAAGCACGCCACCAAAGCTTTTCACACAGCTAATGACGCTTCTATCTATCCAGAACAACTAATTGAAGGACTCGAACCATTTCANCCAGACCGCCTATATTATAGTGCCCGTCCCCAAGGATTCCGTACCTCAATGGCTCTAAAACTCCAAGCAGCTGGCATAGACTTTCCGATGCCTACCATAGAACGGGCGAATGACGGAATTGATCCAGATGAGATTCACTTAGAAGTAAACGTATCAGACCAACTAGACCAGAAAATGGGCTCTATTCTNTGTCATAAGAGCCAAGTCGCCCCNAACTGGCCTTATAATCAGGTGCCTCGATCTGTAGCTGCAGATATCCTTGGTAGAGAACATTACATCAGAGCATGGCCTGAATTTACAAATAAGGAAACATTAACCGGAGATTTTTTTGAAGGACTGGAGGGTTAAAGAACTTTTCGAACATACAATGTCAGGCAGAGATGCATTGTAAGATCTCTACCTGACATCAATAACCTAATTAAGAAAATCTTTGATCCAAGAATCATAATCAGCTTTTCTGGTAAGCTGACCCATTAANTCAGCAGATGCCAGCGTATCCTTCAAGTCTGCTGGAGCAACACCATCCCTCAAGGCTTTCAAGGTATCATATACCGCTTTGACAGCAGCCTGAAATGGCAAATGCCCTTGAAGTGCAACACGGACCCCTTGAGATCCCAGGAATTCCAGATCAGCTAGCTCTCCGCCGGCTCCACCAAGCAACAGNGGAATCTTAGCTTCAGAACTTACTGCTTCAATCTCAGCTCTTGTTTGAGCACCCGCCAAGAAAACGGCATCAACTCCAGCTTCNTGATAGGCTTTAACACGACGAATAGCTTCAGGTATCCCTCCTACCCTTAAGGCGCTAGTTCGACCAGCTATTACCAANGAAGAATCTTGACGACCAGATAATGCCGCCTTCATTTTACCTATGCCCTCTTCGACAGAAATTAACTGTCCCTCACCGGGTCCTCCAAAACTTAAGGGCAGCAGCGTGTCCTCTATCGTTAAACAAGAAACACCAGCGGTCTCTAATTCTTCAACAGTTCGTCTCACATTTAAGGCATTACCATAGCCATGATCAGCATCAACCATCAAGCTTAAATTACCTGCTCGACATATCCTGTGNATCTGCTGGGCGAACTCAGACAAGGTTAAAACTATTAAGTCAGGAGCTCCTAGAACCGTTCCTGAAGCGATCGATCCAGCAAACATGCCTATTTCAAACCCTACATCTTCGGCCGCTCTAGCCGAAATAGGATCAAAAACGGACCCTGGGTGTACACATTTATCCCCTTCCAATATCGCTCTATACCTTAGCCGACGGTCAGTTAAATTCATAATTCTCCTTCTTATAGACGTTCCAAATACCGACGTTCAATATTAATTATCCGATTGTCTCGACGTCCGTGCTGAACTATACTACCGCCCAACAAGACAGGCAAGGATAACCTAACACTAGCCAGATTAAAATATGATCAGAGAAACTCCCATATACGGAGTCGATTTTAGCGGCGCGAAGACAGACAAAAACACTTGGATAGCATCTGGATTCTTCAACCTCCACAATATTAACCTCGNTTCGGTTAACCCTATAACTCGGCGNGATTTGGTAGGCCTTCTCACGGATATCCCAAATCACAGCGTGGTATCCCTGGATTTTCCATTCTCTCTACCAATAGCCTTCCTACAANCATGGGCNCCACAAGCCAGAACTATGCCAGACGTGTGGGATACTACCCTCCACAAGAGCCTACATGACTTCATAATTGCCCGAGACACTTTCGTCAAAAAGCATGGCGAGGTTAAAAGGGAAGGAGATTATCATTTCCGAGAGTCNTATTCGTGTTTGCACAAATCCAATCCGAATATGTTGCCAATGACATATCATGGGATGCGACTGTTGGCAAAATTACAGGAATCCAGATTCAACACACCTCCTTTGGAGCCACCAGCAACCCAACGTCCTACACTATTGGAAGCTATGCCTGGTGCTGCTTTAAGAGCATTCGGTTTACCCTATAAGGGATACAAGAATGGTTCCCAAGCTATAAATCTTCGTAAATTAATCTTGCAAGAACTAATTACGCGATTCAATCTAATCATTAGCGACGATACTCTCACATCGGAAATCATCACTTCTAATCATGATTGTCTAGATGCAATCATAAATATGGTTGTATCTGCCTTATGGTCCAAATCTCCAGGATTATTCCTACATCCACCAGACAATGAAACGGATGAGGTCTCCCATGCCCAGCTAGAAGGTTGGCTTTACGCTCCAACGTACATAAGCAAATAACCCATGTATTGTTTGACACATAACTATCAATTAATATTGAGGCAGACACATAACCTACCCAGAGGTTCCATATAGACCGCGTCAACTAGGAGTAATTGTGATAAGAAGCTATCAAGGTAAAACACCCAAGATTCATCCCACNGCATGGGTAAGCGANGCAGCATACGTGGTGGGCGACGTTGAAATCGGAGAATATTCTAGTGTATGGCCAGGCACAGTCATTCGAGGAGATACCATAAAAATTACACTAGGCAACTATGTCGATATTCAGGATAACTGCGTATTGCACGCAGACAGTGACGCACTGTACGAGGATTACGTGAGTTTAGGCCACGGAGTTACATCACACGCGAAGCATATAAAAACAAACTGTTTGATCGGAAACGGAGCTACGTTAAACGATGGCGTTATTCTAGGAGAACTTTCAATAGTAGCGAGCGGAGCAGTTGTCTTAGANAATAAGGAATTTCCTCCCAAATCGTTTGTCGTTGGAATACCAGCGGCAGCTCGAGAACAACAAACTACCGAAGATCATCACAAACGGATAAAACGGACCGCAGAAAATTACGCTCGCAAAGCACAATTATTCAAGGAAGACGGGCTAGGTGGTACCGAAATAAATAAATAGTTATATTCAAAAAACTACTAAATGGGGGGATAATGCAGATAGTTCGTGTGTACTCTGGCACAGATGATGAATCACACTTTGAAGACCTCAGCCCCGACCAATTCAATGAAATCGCCAATAGAGTCGGGGACGGAGATATTACTCTCACCCAGAGACCGGCACCGTCAGAATCGGATTACCACAATGCNCCGCGCCTCCAATACGTTGTCAATCTCGCGGGGATNGCAGAGTTTGAAGTGGCTGACGGCACNAAGAAACGTTTGCTNCCCGGCGANATATTAGTTGCTGAGGATNTAGAAGGGCATGGGCATATCGCGAGAAGCATTGGAACTGAACAGAGAATATCCCTGGCGGTACCCTTGAAACCAGTTTAGACGTTNTTCAGTTTGCTCTTTCCACAAGTTAGTCGTACAATTTTCGGGCAATCCACATCCACATTAGGAGTTAACAATGGCAGAAGCAAAAGGTCCCTTAGATGGAATCAGAGTTCTTGACCTAGGAAGGCATCAGGCGGGGCCGCGCTGTGCGCAAGTTCTAGCACGCATGGGAGCCGAAGTTATCAAACTCGAGCGCCTAGGCGGAGAAGAAACGAGGTACCACGCCCCATGGGTAAGGAAACAGAGTGCTTACTGGGTTCAGTACAATAGTGGAAAAAAGAGCCTCAGTATTGACCTAAGAAAAGAAGACGGCAAAGAAATCCTAAGAGAGTTGGTCAAAGTGTCTGACGTGTTAGTTCAGAACTTTAGGCCAGGGACTATCGCAGCAATGGGATTTGGCTACGACGTACTTAAAGAGTTAAATCCAAGGATGATCATGGTGAACGTCTCAGCCTACGGACAATTCGGACCGTACAAAGACCAAATCGGCTATGACCCTGTCGGACAGGTGATGTCAGGCATAGCCATGGTTACCGGACCAGAAGGGTCTCCTCCAATCAGGGCTGGCGTACCCATCATAGACCGAACTACAGCGCTACATTCAGCCATTGGTGCGCTGGCTGCATTACACGAGCGAGAGACATCAGGGGAAGGTCAATCCATTGACTGCTGCCTAGCGGACACTGGATATAGCTACACAGAAATTCCTATAACTGCATATCATGGAGCGCAGATTGAGCCCATAAGAGGTGGATCTGAAAATGCCCCACCAAGCGGAACTTACCCTTGTAAGGATGGCTGGGTATTAGTATCTGCCGGAGATCAGCACCACTGGCACAGGGTATGTAACGCATTGGGCAAACCTGAATGGCTAGAAGACCCCCGGTTCATGACTAGACAAGACAGAGGAACTAATCGACAACCGATCTTGGATCGTCTGAACGAGATGCTGTCTGGCCTCACTATGAAAGAAGCAATCGCACATTTCACTCAACACGATATAACGGCTGCACCCGTGAACACTATCGCACAGGCAGCAGTAGACCCACATCCCTGGGAACGCCGAGCAATGGTAGAGGTACCCGACTTCCTAGCCGGGTCAATTGCGGTATCTGGCGATTTCTGGCACTTCAGTAGGACACCTGCAATTGTCGGAACAACTCCTCAGGTTGGGGAACACAATGAAGATGTACTAGGCGGTATATTAGGATTATCCGACCAACGTATAGCAGAGTTATACGAAGGCAATGTTATAAGTACTAGGCACGAATACGACGAGGTGCCAGGCTAAATTTCCGAACGTTAAAAAGGGCTCGAGAAATCGAGCCCTTTTTCTTTCACCTAGTAAGTCCACATCATTCTTTGTAATTCATCAGGGTCATCCGTAACACTCAACCCCAACATCAACAATATCCTAGCTTTCTTCGGTGTCAAATTATCCGCCACCAAGTAATCCTGCTCGGAAAATCTGCGATTCTTTATTATACGGCCATTGCCGGTCTGAGTAGCAATGACAACTTTGACTCCAGCTTCTTTCGCTGCCATCAAACCATTCATAAAGGCCCTAGGAGAACCCCCGCTGCCAAGACCGGCTGCAACTATTCCAGCTACTCCCGCATCAACCAAGCTCCGTATTACCAAGTCGTCGGCACCAGAATACGCATATGCTATATCCACCCTAGGCAATTGAGTGAGGGACGAAACATCGAACTCTGTATCGGCAGTATGTGCCTTGGTAGGAGTTCTATAAAAAACCACTTCACCATCCGAATCAGCATATCCCAAGCAACCTAGTTCGTAGGATTTAAATGTTTCCAATCTATAGCTATTGGTCTTGGTAACGTCACGAGAAGCCTGTATAGCATTGTTGAGCACACTCAAAACTCCGTGNCCAGACGAATTTTCCGATGCCGCTACACGAATGCAGTCAACCAAGTTAATATCTGCGTCCGTGCCAAGCCCTGTAGGTGGCCTCATAGCCCCTGTGATGACTACTGGTTTCCTACTTTTCACCGTAAGGTTGAGGAAATATGCCGTCTCCTCTAATGTTGCTGTTCCATGAGTAATAGCAACACCCGCAGCGTCAGGATCTTCATTAAAAATCTTATTTATCCGTTGAGACAATTGTAACCAGTGCTCTGGAGCGACTTCAGTACTGCCAACGTTTATCAATTGTTCTATGACAACATCAGCAAACCCATTAATNTCAGGAACATTATTTGCCATTTCCTCTATCGTGAGATGCTTATCAGCGTAGCTGTAGTCAACATAATCCATTCGGGAATCCCCGATAAACGATATACTCCCCCCAGTACCTATCAGGTAAATTTTTGGTTTAGCGTTAATTGTCATATTTCTACTCCTAACAGTTAGCAGTCTTAATTGAAAGTCACACAAGTATACTCCAACTCAAATTCAACCATTTTGCATTTTAAACAAAGCAGCATTAAGATATAAATAAGAGTTAATATAGCCTTACAAAAGTTTCGCCACGAGGATTACATGCTAAAAAAACCTTGGATGAAAAATAGCTTCGTATATCTCTTGATAACCATTGGCGCCATTGTGGTGTTTTATACTCTTGCNCCNGCACTAGACAACACTGCAGAAATATCGATTACTGAAGTCATTACAAAGGCTCAGAATCAAGAGATCGGAGAGATCATAGTTCAGGGAGAAAAACTGACTATCATCCCTCGAATAACAGAAACCGGTCTTGGCTTGAAATTCACAAGCCGAATGAGTGAACAAACAGATATAGTCAGTCTATTAACTGAGAATAACGTCGCAATAGGACCAACCGGTGTTCAGGTCACATTTAAAGGGTCAGGCGGATTTGGAAGTATCTTTGGCATATTATTGAATTTCCTGCCTCTTATATTCTTTGGCGGCCTTATCCTATTCATGATGCGCCAAGCACAAGGTAGTAATAATCAAACAATGAGTTTTGGCCGGAGCCGTGCCAAAATGATGACTTTCGATAAGCCTACAGTTACCTTTGCTGATGTCGCCGGTGTAGAAGAAGCAAAAATTGAACTCGAAGAAGTCGTTGAGTTCTTNAAATACCCGGAAAGATTCCTTTCTCTAGGAGCTAGAATACCAAAGGGAGTTCTGCTAGTCGGACAACCCGGTACTGGTAAGACGTTACTCGCTCGGGCAGTCGCAGGTGAAGCTGGAGTTCCATTCTTTCATATCAGTGGAAGTGAGTTCGTCGAGATGTTTGTTGGCGTGGGAGCAGCTCGTGTCAGAGATTTATTTGAACAAGCTAAAAGAAATGCCCCGTGCATAATATTTGTCGACGAGATTGACGCAGTCGGGAGACACAGAGGAGCAGGCCTAGGTGGAGGACACGACGAACGCGAGCAAACGCTGAACCAAATCCTTGTAGAGATGGATGGCTTTGAAACAAACACTAATATAATCGTTACAGCTGCAACGAACCGACCAGACATATTGGATCCGGCATTACTGNGCCCNGGNCGCTTTGACAGGAGAGTAACCCTTGACTTGCCTGATGTAGTCGGNAGACAGGCTATTTTAAACGTCCATTCAAAAGGGAAACCAATATCCCCTGAAGTCAAATTAGATACTTTAGCAAAAGAGACACCCGGATTCAGCGGAGCAGATCTATCCAACCTCGTAAATGAAGCTGCCTTGTTAGCTGCTCGTAAAAACCAGAAGAGTATTAATATGCCCGAATTCGAGGAAGCTGTTGAGAGAGTAATAGCAGGTCCTGAACGAAAAAGCCGTGTTATAAACGAACGGGAAAAGGAAATGACCGCATATCATGAGGCAGGACACGCCTTGGTAGCCTGGTCATTACCTCACGCAGACAAAGTTCATAAGATATCGATAGTCGCGAGAGGAGCGATGGGCGGGCATACTACACTACTACCTGAAGAAGATCGCTACTTATGGACCAAAAACCAGTTTGAAGACATGATTGCAGTGACCATGGGTGGTCGAATAGCAGAAGAATTAATTTTTGATGAAGTTACAACGGGTGCCAGTAACGACATTGAAAAGGCCACTAAAATAGCGCTCGGCATGGTCAAACGATACGGAATGAGCAAAGCACTAGGACCTCGTACCTTTGGCAAGCGAGAGGAAATGGTTTTCTTAGGTCGCGAAATGAACGAAGAAAGAGATTATGGCGATCATATTGCAGAAGAGATAGATCACGAAGTTCAGCGATTAATTACGGAAGGTTACGAAGAGGCTCAGCAAATACTCATAGATAACAAACCTAAGTTAGTTCAAGTAGCTGAATATTTAATCGTGCATGAAGCTATATCAGGGGAGGATATAACTAAACTATTCGAGGACGGCCTGACCGACGAGGGAGACCAGGGAAATCCCGCAACGCCGCCACAGACACCACCTCCAGCTACACAGCCAAACTTAGGCGGTGGATTCCCACACCCTGCTCCATCACTATCAGCAGATCATACGGGTGGCCCAGAAAGCAACTAACTCGGATGTTCGGAATCGTCTTCGGATGCCTCTAGTGGAAGTTGTCTGTAATAGATTCCCCATTGCTGCATCAATTCTTGAACGCCAGGGTTTTTCATAGAAGTTAACTCTCTAAAAAATCCTGCCAAAGCATGAGAAGGCACCTGTTCTTTTGAACATACCCAGCTTCGCTCAGCAGGGACAACATAAATAAGCCCACTCTGATGAGGACAGGTCACTTGTATTCGGGACATATCTTCCCCGACGTTGATGCTCAGGCCATTATCGTTCATAAAGATTCCTTAAGTTAATATCTCACCACATTATATTCAGGTAAGTGGTGACTTACAAAGAAATATGCCATTTTCCATTGCAAAAACGAAGAATAAACAAGAGATATAGTGTTACAATCACATTGTCAGTACCTAAAATCCTCAGTCTAGGTAAATTAGCTCACAAGTAAAGACAAAAGGACGGTAACATGTACCCACCTGGTGGTCAGCGTCAGCCAGAAATCAACTTTGATCAAATCATAGGCCGATTTACGGACGGTCTAAACAAGATTACCCAGCGCTTTGGAGGCGGTGGTATAGGCATCATAATAATTGGTGTCATAGCCATAATAGTCGCAATATGGATGGGATCCGGTGTCTACACGATAGGTCCAGGCCAGAATGCTGCACTACGCCTGTTTGGAGCGGTTCAGGGAGCCCCGGTAACACAAGAAGGACTCCACTGGTGGTGGCCTACTCCCATAGGAAAGAAAGACGTTATATTAGTCACTGAAACACGTCGTATGGAGTTGGGCTTCCGGAGTAATGTGGGTGGTGCATCAAGTGCTTTTCCAAATGAGGCCCTGATGATATCTGGGGACTTGAACATCGTAGATGTTCAGATGGTAGTACAGTACACAATCAAAAATCTAAACTACTTTTTGTTCAAGGTGGATGATCCTGGGGAAGAGACCCGGAATATCGAACCCGGTAGGCCAGATGGACGGACACTAAAGGATGCCGCCGAGGCGTCAATTCGTTTAGTAGTTGGCCAACGCTCCATAGACGATGTTCTTGTTAGGAACCGTGAAGAAGTAGAAGGTAAAACAAAGATCATATTGCAGGAGATACTCGATAACTACTCATCAGGCATAAACGTCGAGGCAGTACAGCTGCAGGACGTAAAAGCACCTGAAGAAGTTCGAGATGCTTTCGACGACGTTCTTAGAGCCCGACAAGAACGTGACACTAGAATAAACCAAGCGCGCGCCTATGAAGCCGATATTATCCCAAGGGCTGAAGGTGACGCCGAACGTATCAAGGAAGGGGCTGAAGCATTTAGGCAAGCAAGAATAGCAAGAGCTAAGGGTGAAGCCGATAGGTTTAATGCTGTCCTTGAAGAATACCTGAAGTCAACAGACGTAACCCGCCAAAGACTATATCTAGAAGCAATGGAAGAAATTTTGCCTGGAATTACAAAGATTATAGTTTCTCCAGATGCAGAATCAGTTTTAGTGCTCGGAAATGATGGAGGTATGATTCCAGTACCTATAGGACCGTCCCCTTAAAATTTCTGGTTCAAGATAAGTAAAAAATAATATAGAGGCCCCTAAATGAGAAAATTAGTCGTATTAATAATATTAGTGGTAGCCAGCCTTATAGTGCTCCGGCAAGCCCTATATATAGTAGATGAAACCGAACAGGTTATAATTACGCGGTTCGGAGAAGTTAAATCCGTCGTAACTAATCCCGGTCTAAACGCTAAGATACCGTTCATAGACGTAACAACTACTTTCGACAAGCGAATTCTTCGTATAGACGCACCGCCGGCGGCCTTGCCCGATAAAGAAAAGCAAAACCTGATCATTGACTCCTATGCACGATATAAAATTGTAGACCCAGTGCAATTCCGAAAAACCCTACAAACGGAAAATAACGCTAGGAGCCGTCTCGGAGACATCGTTACTTCTACTCTACGTGATCGCGTTGCACTAAGGGACCGATTTGAAATAGTTGGGGCAGAACCGACGATCGACGAGCAAGGAAATCCTATCGTTGACGATGAGGGACTTCCGGTGGTAGAAGGCCGTGAGACTCGGTCGGCAATTTTGGCAGAAGTGCTTGAAGGCGTCAGAACAAGAGTAGGCGAACAAAACTTCGGTATAGAAATCACTGACGTCAGAATAAAACGCGCAGATTTCCCAGACTCTGTAACCGCCAGCATATTTACCAGGATGAGGGCCGAACGTAATAGGATAGCCACACGATTCAGAGCTGAAGGTGAAGAAGAAGATCTTAAGATTCGCGCGGTGGCAAACAGGGACAAAGACATCATCCTAGCTGAAGCAGATCAAAAAGGTAACCAAGTAAGGGGTGAAGGTGAAGCTAAAGCTATTAGCATATTGGCAGAAGCCCTAAACAAGGATCCGGATTTCTTTTCATTCCAAAGGAGTCTAGAGGCCTACCAAAACGTCCTTAGCGGCCAAGATACGATAGTATTTTCTTCAGACGCACCCTTGTTCCAATATCTAGGAACTCCAAGTTCCAAATAACTCTAGTAAAGATTACGCAAAGAGAAAGACCCACATCCTTTGGTGTGGGTCTTTCTCTTTGCGTAATCCTACATCAAAAATCAATACATTGACTCGCGAACACGTTTCACAGTACATTTAGCCCGTCAGTACATATTTGAACCGAGATTTGGAGACTTTATGAAACTCCATGAATACCAAGCCAAGGAAATCTTTGCTCGATATGGGATACTAATCCCGAATAGCAAAGTCGCATATACGCCCGACGAAGCTCGCAATATAACTAATACAATGGGTGGACGAGCCGCCGTAAAGGCCCAAGTCCATGCAGGGGGAAGAGGAAAGGCAGGTGGAGTCAAAATTGCTCGAACCTCTGAAGAAGCATACGAATTCGCTAAATCAATCCTAGGAAAATACCTGGTCACTCCCCAAACAGATGACCAAGGAGTTCCAGTAAATTCTCTCCTAATCGAAGAGTTAGCTGAAATAGAATCTGAAATCTACATAGCAATTACAATTGATCGCGACTCCAGATCCGCAGTGATGATCACTAGCCCATCAGGAGGAACGGATATAGAGGAAGTCGCCCACTCTACGCCTGAAATGATATTCTCAGACCCTATAGAGCCAGTTCTAGGATTAATGCCTTTTCAGACCCGTAGAATGACCCGCCAGCTGGGACTAGAGGGACAGGCTGCGAGAGATACCGCTAAACTCATGATGTCCCTATATCAAATCTATATAGATAACGATTGCTCACTGATTGAAATCAATCCTCTTATTATCACAAAAGATCAACAAGTAGTTGCATTAGACGCAAAATTAGATATAGAAGATGACGCATTGTTCCGTCATGCAGACCTACAAGAGCTAAGAGATCGCTCACAAGAAGACCAACTAGAAGCAGCCGCATCTGACCAAGACATTGCTTACGTTAACCTTGATGGGGACACCGGTTGTCTAGTTAATGGAGCAGGACTAGCAATGGCCACGTTAGACGTCGCAAATGCAGCTGGGGCAGCGCCGGCTAATTTTCTCGATGTAGGCGGAGGCGCGACAGACGAAAAAGTCGCAGAGGCCGTAAGCATAATATTATCTGACCCTAAGGTAAAGCGAGTACTAGTAAACGTATTCGGAGGAATTCTTCGGTGTGATGTTGCTGCTAGAGGCACAGTATTGGCCTATAAGCGTAACAATTGCACACTCCCTTTGATAGTCCGCATGCTGGGTACTAATCTGGAAGAAGGCAAAGAAATATTAAGAGACTCTGGGCTTAATGTAATTTTTGCCGACACCTTAACAGAAGCAGCCAAAGCCATCAGCGAGTCCCGATAAATTCATCAATTAGAGGTCAACTATGGGCATATTACTAGACGAACATTCTAGGATTTTAGTCCAGGGCATAACTGGCACAGAGGGCAGTTTTCATGCCAAAGCTTGCAAGGCCTACGGGACTAAAGTTGTTGCAGGTGTCACACCAGGAAAGGGTGGGCAGTTTTTCGATGACGATATACCTGTATTTGATTCAGTGGAACAAGCGGTTGAAGAAACGTCTGCAAATGTCTCACTCATTTTTGTCCCGCCACCATTTGCAGCAGATGCCATAACAGAGTCTATTGACGCAGAAGTCCCGCTGATTGCATGTATAACCGAAGGGATACCGGTCCACGACATGATTAAAGTCCGCCGACATGTCGACCTCAACCCAGTGCGTCTTATAGGACCTAATTGTCCTGGCATGATTAATCCAGCAGCACAATGCAAGGTCGGCATAATGCCTGGAGCAATACATCTGCCAGGTCGTGTAGGAGTAGTTTCTAGAAGTGGCACACTGACATATGAAGCTGTCGGCCAACTTACCAGCCTAGGAATAGGGCAATCCAGCTGCGTCGGCATCGGAGGGGACCCTATCATAGGCACAAGTTTTGCCGAAATATTGCAGCTATATGATGAAGATCCGGAAACGGACATGGTCGTATTCATTGGTGAAATTGGTGGGTCTATGGAACAACAAGCGGCCGAATACATCAAGAACTATATGCAGAAACCTGTCTGTGCGCTAATAGTTGGGGCTTCAGCTCCTCCTGGAAAGAGAATGGGGCATGCAGGCGCAATTATCACCGGACAGAGTGCGACTAGCGAATCTAAAACTGCAGCACTCAGAGACGCAGGAGTTACCATTATACCCACCCCTGCTGATATAGGGGTTACCGCTCAGAGCATCCTGCAACAAATCCACTAACCGGTTTGCAGTCGCGACCTATGATTGTCCGAAACAGCTTGCAGCCTGGCACGAAACTGTGTTTTCTGTCTATCTCTAGCGTGTAGAACAGACTCCACCATAAGCTGAATGCCAGAAAAATAATCCTCTTTGTGTATGAATTCAGCCCCTATTTGGCCATCCTCTGTACCATTGTGATAATTGCCAAGAGGGAAAGCTATACCTGTAGCCTGATAACCGTACAACAAAAAGGCGCTAGCTTCACATGTCCCGCCACTCATTAGCTGTCTCTGAACACGAAAATCCGGATCCTTTTTTTGAATCTCTTCTTTCGCTTTCACAAGTATAGCTTCAGCTTCAACACTGAATGTGAATGCCGCATCTCCAGTTCGTATCACAGGCCCTTTGCCCTGTTCAGCACCCGGCAACACTCTACTGCTTTCTAACGATACGATTAGTGTATCTTTGGCCAATATATCTGATTCGGCTATGAGTCGTGCTCCAACTAAACCAACCTCTTCAGCTCTAGTGAAAATACCTTGAACAATCCCACAATTTGTATTGTTCGTTAATGCGGCCATCATAGCCAAAATACTTGCACAACCAGCAAGATCGTCTAATGCCCTCATGTATATAAAGTCATCATCTGTATCAAAATCTGTTAAATCAAATACGATAGGACATAATACGTCGAATGGTTCAAAGGTTATCGGCTCAATAAGGACGGCCCTCTCTGCCGAAGAATCTATCTTTCCTCGAGTCTCAGCTCTAACACGTGTACCATCCGAATTTATGATCTGTAATGGAATCCCTTCTGTAAATGAACATTGTGGAACTCCGCCATGTACTATGGCTTCAATAGAACCATTGTCTAATATGGATACAGCTTCAAACCCAGGATGATCGGTGTGGGCCACGAATGCGATAGGAGGGCATCCTTGAACGTCGTCCCCAATGAACGTAGCGACGACGTTCCCAAACCCATCATAGTAATAGTCGATTCCAATCTCACTAAGAATTAATTCTATCTCTGACAAGACAGTTTTTTCATAAAATGACACTACCGGGTGTGATCCCAAGCGGGAAAGAAAATCCAAAGCCTGATTTCTATCGATATCCATATAAAATACTCCTACCAGTGTCATTCATCAGATTACAGTACACACCAAGATTACGGTTTACATCATACACAGTAACCAATGGTGACTGGAAGCCCAAGAATGGTATACTGCTTCACGCACATAACTATCAGATAAACTAAAATCCGACAGCAGGAGAAATAATTTGTTACCACAGTTTAGAGTTAGCCTTAATGAAGCTGTAAACGTTTCTGGAGATGATCTTAAAAATACCGTAGCAGGTATTTTCGTAAAAATGGGAGTTCCAGAGCAAGATGCCCTAATTGGAGCTGACGCATTAGTCTTGGCTGACCTCCGTGGCGTAGACAGCCACGGTGTGTCAAACATGCTTAAGAGCTATGTCAATGGCTATACCAGTGGTCAAATCAATCCCAAGCCAGACATGAAAATAATTAGGGAAACACCAGCCACAGCTAGCCTAGATTCAGACAGGGGCTTAGGAGTTATAACCACTCCTAAAGCTATGGAGATCGCCATCAAGAAAGCTAAAGATGTGGGTGTTGGAATGGTGACGCTAGGAAACGCCAGACACTTAGGGATGGCTTCTTATCATGCCATGATGGCATTAGAGCACGACATGATCGGGGTGTGTATGACAAGCGCTCCACCTAGAACTGTACCTACGTTCGGAGCTGAACCACGACTAGGTACTAATCCTATTGCCGTTGCAGTTCCTGCCAAAAATGACCATCCTTTCGTTTTTGATGCGGCTACCAGTTCAGTAGCTCAAAACAAAATCGAAATAGCTCGAAGACTTGGCGCCAAGCTCGAACCTGGTTGGCTCGCTACAGAAGACGGCACTCCTATTATGGAAGAAATGGATGTCCCTGAAAACTATCACCTTCTGCCGATGGGCGCTACAAGGGAATTAGGATCTCATAAAGGTTATGGACTATCCTGTGTTGTAGATATATTAGCAGGTGTATTAACTGGATTTGGTTACGGGGCAGTCCCTGGAAGGCCTAATTTCGGCCATTACGTCGCCGCTTATAATATAAGTGGATTTGATGAACCCGAGAATTTTAAAGCGAACATGGACGAATGGATGCAAATGATGAAAAGCACCAAGCCCGCGCCAGGAGAAGAACGGGTGATGGTAGCAGGGCAGCCTGAGGCTGAAATGGAAGTAATCCGACGCAGAGATGGTATTCCATTACACCCAGAAGTAGCTGACTGGATACGAGATACATGTGCAGAGTTATCTGTAAATTGCCCGTTCTAGAGTAAGGAGTAAACCCATGGTATTTCAACTTAGAATTTACACTATCAATAGAGGAATGATGGATTCATGGTTAGAATTGTTTAACACACATATACGACCTCTGCATGATCGACTTGGAATACCAGTGCAGCAATCGTGGGTTAATATTGATAAGACAGAATTTATCTGGGTAAGAAGATTCGACAACCTTGAGGCCATCCCTATCAAAGAAGGCGAATTCTTTGCGTCTCCCGAACGGATCGCACTAGCTGACAGGCCTACAAGCCACATCGCTAAAATGGAAGTTCGTGTTATCGAATCTGTNGATGCATCTTAAAANTAGTTCGCTGGTTAGTATTGAANCGTCAGCCAAGANCTCTATAAGTCTTTCGACATTAATACATGNGGAATATTTGCTTCCATAAAAACTGCNCCTTGTTCCTCATACCCATGTGAAACATAGAACGACTTTACATACTCCTGCGCATGCAAAATAACTTTTCCTGCGCCTATATTCCTCGCATGGTCTTCCAAAAATATTAAAAGCCCGCCTCCTATTCCATGACGACGATGCTCGATATCTACAGCCATGCGCCCAATATAAACGATAGGAAATTCTTGCAAAATCAGGCGTCCAGTGGCTACAACCAGACCCTCTAATTCTGCAATGGCGTGAACAGCTTCGTTGTCTTGGTTATCAACTTCTTCCTCNATAGGGACTGACTGTTCNTGAACAAAAACTCTTAATCGNACCGCTAACGCATTTTCGAAGTCCTCTGCAGATTCAACCACTCTCATAGTGACCGATGTCATATCAATTTCACTCTTCAACTTTTTCCAATGGAGCAAAGCTAAGTAACAACTTTTTAGTTCCCAATTCACCAGCAAATTGGATTGTTAGAAGACAATCGCTCTTTTCATAATCAACGCTCATAACTACNCCCTCACCAAAAACTGCATGCCTAACAGAGTCCCCAATCTTAAAACTATGTGATTTAGAGGAATTCCTTNCCTCATCTAAACTGTCCATTCGCCAGGCATCTCCTATTATGGGAGTCNGCGGTAACGAGTGGCCCCCGTTTGCGCTCTTTCCNCCCGTAACCTCTGCCGGCACTTCAGAAAGAAACCTAGATGGTAAAGTAGGTCCAGTCCTGCCCATGAAACCTCTCCGGAAGGCTCTCGTAAGATACAACCGTTCTCCCGCACGAGTAAAACCTACGTAGCATAAGCGCCTTTCCTCCTCTAACTCGTCATCGTCATCCAGAGACCTACTATGGGGCAATAANCCTTCTTCCATGCCCACAATAAAAACTACGGGAAACTCTAGGCCCTTAGCCTGATGCAGCGTTATTAAAGTAATNGATTGTGCCTCATCCTCATAACTATCCACGTCAGCAACTAAGGACACTCTTTCCAAAAACGTCAACAATCCATCGGGAGGTAGTTCCTCGGCAAATTCTTGAGCAATACCCCTCAACTCCATCAGGTTTTCCCACCGTTCTTCCGGTCTATCATCACTATTTTGGACGTAATTTTTTAGGCCTGTTTCATTTAGTACTAAATCAAACAAATCTACAATATTACATTTTCTTGATAATTCTATTAACCTATCTGTAGCAACGACAAAGTCAGCGATAGACTTTACTGCCCGCGAAGTCAAACTTACAGGGGAAACCAAGCCCGTATCTCTTGTCTCCAATACCTGATGAAGTACTTCATATAACGACTTATTCTGTTGCAGAGCACTGTCAGTTATATTTTGCATAGACCGNGCCCCAATACCCCTAGGCGGGACGTTAATGATACGACTCANATTNACTTCATCTTGTGGGTTGCTGAGAAACTGCAGATAAGCGAGCAAATCTTTGATTTCGCGCCGATTGTAAAANCGTACNCCCCCGATCAATTGGTATTTTAATCCACGATGTAGGCAGGCCTCTTCTAAAGCTCTGGATTGAGCATTCACTCGATACATAACGGCGCAATCGCCTTGGCGAACTCCTTCTGATTGCACAAGCCGATTTATTTCAGAGATCACGAANTCGGCCTCTTCTCCCTCATCATACGCTTCGTGTACGGTCAATAATTCCCCCGCATCATTGTCTGTAAACAGATCCTTTTCAACACGAATACCATTAGATGCAATTAATGTCTTCGCAGCCTGCAGAATATTTCCGGTGGACCGATAATTTTGTTCCAATGCAACCACTTTTGCTGCAGGATAATCTGACTGGAAATTCAATATATTCCGTATATCTGCATTTCTCCACGAATATATCGATTGGTCCGGATCACCAACAACGCAAATATTGTGTTTGTCTCCNGTAATGAGTTTCGCCAATCTATACTGAGCNACGTTAGTATCCTGAAATTCGTCTATCATCAGGTATTCATATCTTGNCTGGTAATGGGCTCGTATATCTAAGGATTCTTCTAACAACTGAACTGTTTTCATCAGGAGGTCATCAAAGTCGACGCTGTTATTTCTAGNTAGTAGTTCCTCGTAGTAGTGATAAACTCTAGCGCAATTTTCAGTGAAGTAATCACTAGACGATTGCATCATGGATCGTGAGTCCTGTAATACACTTTTGGCTCGCGATATGGTATTTAATACAGCTCGTGGAGGAGTCCGTTTTGGATCTAGGTCCGCTAGTTCCAAGCATTGCTTAATTGCTGATAGTTGATCATCTGAATCATAGATCGTGTAATTCGATTCCAATCCCACAAAAGTTCCATTCATCCGCAGTAGACGTGCACAGAATGAATGGAACGTACCTAGAGTCAGATATCCGGACGAGTCATTTATCAAACTCCCCACTCGATTAGACATTTCCCGTGCTGCCTTNTTAGTAAACGTCATTGCCGCTATGTTGTANGGACGAACTCCACAAACATCCACNAAATAAGCTATACGGTGGGTAATCACNCGNGTCTTACCACTTCCTGGGCCAGCAANTATTAATACCGGACCGTCCACAGNAAGTATCGCGTCTTCTTGAGCAGAATTTAAACCTGTAAGCAATTGCTCTGCATTCATTATCCGGTCATTATAACAATGGGATGTAATATAGGATAATTAATTCTATATGCACCTTCCTCAGAGTAAATGCTATAATCGAAGTTAGTTGGAATTGTGTTAAATATACATGTGATGGTAACAAGTATATTTTCTAAACTTAGCACTAACTCATAGTTCCATTAGGAGGATTTGTGCACTTCCCCAGGCAAAATTTGCGAACCCCAGGTCCTACCCCAGTTCCAGACGACATAGTTCAAGCGATGTCAGAGCCCATGATAAACCATCGCGGACCCGAGTTTTTAGAACTGATTAACGACTCTACTGAAAAGCTCAAACAAGTGTTTATGACACAAAATGATCTCTTCATATTAACGGCATCCGGCACCGGAGCATTGGAAGCTTCTGTAGTCAATACTCTGTCCGCAGGAGACGAAGTGATCGCCCTTACAGCAGGNGCGTTCGGAGACCGCTTCTGCGATCTCGCAGAAGCTTATGGTGCCAATGTAAAGAGGATCAATTTTGAATGGGGTTCAGCTATAGATCCTGACATAGTACGANAAGAATTAAACAAGCAGCCCTCAGTAAAAGCAGTCATGGTTACTCATAACGAAACATCCACGGGAGTTACTCATGACTTAGAATCAATCTCGTCTATAGTCAAAGATGAATTCGGGAAGTTGTTACTAGTCGATGCGGTAAGCAGTTCAGGTTGCATNCCNTTNCCCGTGGACGGCTGGAAGTGCGATATGGTCGGAACGGCTTCTCAGAAAGGCTTTATGATACCACCGGGGCTCTCGTTCATAAGTATGAGTCCTGATGCCTGGGCCGCCCAAAAACAATCTACCATGCCTAAATTTTATTTCGATCTGGAAGCAGCAAAGGAATATTTATCTATAGGGCAAACCCCGTGGACCCCCAATCTTTCGGCTCTATACGGGTTAAACTTGGCTTTAGANCAAATGCTATCAGAAGGGATAGAAAATATTTTTGCTCGTCATACCCAAATAGGAGACTTTACTCGACAGGGCGCCAAGGACTTAGGACTTGAATTATTGTGCCAGGACTCGGCCCGATGCTCTGATACTGTCACAGCAATCAAAGTTCCCTCTGGTATAGATGGTGCTAAGCTAACTACCCTAATGCGTAAAGAACATGATGTAGTTCTAGCCGGTGGCCAAGGCAAATTATCTGGTCAAATATTTCGCATAGGTCACTTGGGTGCAGTGGATGAGTCCGATATACAGGAAGTGTTTACTGCGCTAGAGAAAGTACTGCCGGAAGTAGGATTNCGCGCNTAAATCTAGCTTATTTACTGATATATCACTTGCGAGATAAGGTAANATCGGCGATATATAGTGCTNATGGTAGAGGTGTCCCGTGTCTACATCCCAGCTCCAACAAGCTATGGCTAACATCAGAATGGGACTAGCAGAAATTCAAAGCAAAGAATCCCAATTAGATTCTATGATTANTCAATTTCGCACTCAGCTGCGTCGGCTTCCGAGACAAATTGTATACGGCCAGTNGCCCCTAGACGCTTCTCTATCGTCAATGGGAGAAATCGAAGAAAGACTCAACGACACGCTGGCAACCAGAGAGCGATTGCTCAAAATAAAAAAGGCTGCAACTGATGAGCTAACCGCCCTGGAATCAGTCAAACTAGTTGATGAGGCTAAAAGCAACTTGATTTCCCTTAAAAAGACCGCCATCACTTCCGACACNGCCACAAAAACCCATGAAGAAATCCAGCGACTAGAACAATTTATCGCCGAGCACAGCAAATTAGCAGAAATCGCTATCACCGAAAGATATCAAGAACGCCAATCAGATATTATCTAACCCTGTCCACTAGAGATCTGATGAATAACCAATCCTGTTGGCAATTTAGGATAGAAGAATGTCGATTTTGATGGTAACCGCTGACCTCCACCGACAATCTTCTCAAAAGCATCCATTGGGAATGGTTTTAATAAAAATGCCAGTTGCTCTCCGCCCGACACAACTTGGCCAACGCATTCCTCCGGATCGTGCCCATAATGAACATAAGTGTTCAGATCATCGCCAACAATAGGCCTTAACACTTTCTGCTCTAGTATCCACGCTTCCGATACAGCCAAATCACCCCACTCCTGCCAATTAACACCCGGCCTTAACATCAGTAGATAAGCCTCATTAGGACCCGGGCCTATCATAGCCAGTGCGTGCCGGTCGCTCCCAAGGAACGCAACCCTATCCAATAAGTCATCAACCGTAGTTCCCTTTAAATCAACAATCTGAATCTCAAATAGTTCGTCCAATACCTCACGAACTTCCCTAACCTGAGATTCAGACAATCCACTTATATTTCTGTGATACGGCAATAACAGCAAACCAGGATCATCGAACTCTACTAGTGCCATCATTACAAAGTCACATCCTTCACCTTTAGTATAATCACTAGCGCCCTGCCGTAATCTCTGGTACCTCAAAGCCGCTTCATATCTATGATGCCCATCCGCTAGATATAGTGGAACATCCTGAAAAAATTCGATTATTCGATTTTGTATGGTTGGTTCAGAAATTCGCCAAAGGCGAATATCTCCATCAACACCATCATTTACTTCAAACACTGGCGATGTCGTTGTAACATGCTCGTATAAATCCCTAAGCTTTTGTTCTGAATCCCTATAGTTAGTCATGATCGGGCTGAACTGGGCTCGGGAATGTTCCAATAGGGCAACCCTATCTTGAACAGCCGGCTCTCGAGTAAATTCGTGCGGAAACACTATTCTGCTCTCATAATCTTCTAAGCCCACGTTTGCGAATAGTCCGAACTGACTTAATTTCTCGCCTCGATATTCAAATCCATGCTGCATCAGATAAAANCACGGAGAACTGTCTATTGCTAAAATATTTTCTTTCAACCAATGTTGAAAAAGATCAGATGCTTTCCTATAGTCAATCTCCATGGTCTCAGGATCGGGTTGCTCNCCNCCTTCCAGGTGTACANCATTGTAGTCACTAAGACTTTTTAATTCCTGATGCAAATCTGATCCGATCATATCGTACGGAGGGCACAGAACTTTCCCCATATCTTTTACAACCTCTGGATTATACAAACACCCATTGAGCGGAATTACGACAGCCATGACATTTATTCTCCTACGTTATGTTGAATCGGTTCCTAGATTTAACTATAAATCACGTTATTAAAAAAGAGTTCAGCAGGTATTCAATATGTCCTGCATAATAATTCCTGTACTCTATCACGATATCGCGCCCTACCGTAAACAAGGTATGGTATACTCGTTCCTTAGTTATCGAAGCATCAGATTTTACGTGGAGCGCCACCAATGACAACCACTATAAGTTTTATTGACGGCGGGTCAGTTACGAGCCCACAAGGATTTTCGGCCGGAGCAACATACGCTGGACTGAAAACGTTCGCCGAAGACAAACTAGACCTAGGCATTATCGCCTCTGATTCTCCTTGTACTGCAGCTGGGGTCTTTACAACCAGTACAATCAAATCTCCGACAGTTAGCGTGAATCAGGCCCATCTTAAAGCCGCAAGTCCAAAAGGGATAATAGTCAACGCGGGAATAGCGAACGCATGTGTGGGAGAACAAGGTTATANAGATGCAGAGGAAATGGCTTCGATCACTGCCAANATATTAAACGCAGCACCATCAGAGATTCTGGTCTGTAGTACTGGAGTCATCGGAGTGGAATTACCAATGTCCCTCATACGTGATGGGGTCGCGAATATCAATCTATCCAAAGACGGCGCGAATCAAGTCGCAAGAGCAATGATGACCACTGATACCAGGCCTAAAGAGGTTGCGGTTTCCTGTGAAATAGCCGGTAAAACGATTTCTATTGGTGGAGTAGCTAAAGGCTCAGGGATGATCCACCCAAACATGGCTACGATGCTCTCCTTCATTACTACTGATGCAAACGTCGAACAACATTTCCTAGAGCATTGTTTAACCGAAGTAGCAGACAGTTCGTATAACATGTTAACAGTCGACGGTGATACCAGTACTAACGATACCGTTCTTGTACTGGCAAACGGTAGCGCTAACAACGAGCAGATAACGGAAGGCACAAAAGAAGCTGAGGTTTTTCAGTCAGCTCTCCTCGAAGTAGCAATTTTCCTAACTAAAGAATTAGCTAGGGATGGAGAAGGAGCATCAAGACTCCTGTCTATCGAAATAACGGGAGCAAAAGACGTAAAGTCAGCTCGACAAGCCGCCAGAACCATCGCCTCGTCAAGCCTNGTAAAGTCAGCCGTTTATGGTTCTGACCCAAACTGGGGAAGAGTCTTAGCGGCACTAGGACGCAGTGAAATAGAAGCCGATGAAACAAAAATAGACCTTTTCGTGAACGGAGTTTGTATCATGGAATCTGGCACCCCCATTCCGTTTCATAAAGAGGCCGTCGTAGTACTAATGAAAGGACCTGAAGTCACATTNAAACTNCAGCTTAATCTAGGGGATGCATCTGCTACTGCTTGGGGATGCGACCTNACACAAGAATACGTCATCATAAACAGTGCGTACACTACTTAGAATAGTGTGCAGTTACGGCAATAACAAGATTCTTCGGGACTCCCGCCCAATATAGTAATTCTTAGAGTGTTGCTGTTGAATCACCTAATGATTAAGCATAGGAGGAGAAAGTGCTAAGCCCACCGATAGTGGTAAAGATCGGGGGCAGTACCCTAGGCAGCCACGATACCAGCCTTAAAGATCTGGTCACATTGCAACAACAGGGAATGAATGTAGTTGTGATACATGGAGGCGGAAACGTTATCTCCGAGTGGATGCAACGCCAGGGAATAGCCCCTCATTTCGTAAATGGGCTAAGAGTAACCGACGCTCCAAGCCTGGACATTGTGGTAGCAGTATTAACCGGATTGGTTAACAAAGAATTGGTCTGCTCGCTCCAAGAATTGGGCGGCAAGACTATTGGGCTAAGCGGTACGGATGGCAGGCTGGTGGAAGCGTATATAGCAAAACCCGAGCTGGGCTTTGTAGGAGAGGTGACAAATGTCGACACGACTCCTATTATTAATATGTTGCAAGCAGGCTACATTCCAATGATCGCCCCAGTGGCTATGCACAGACTCGACAAAACTGAACATAGTGGTAAACCACTAAATATTAACGGTGATACTGTAGCAGGTGAAATAGCGCGGGCGTTAGGAGCCAACCGCTTGATATTCTTGACAGATGTACAGGGAATAATGGACAGTAACGGTCGTGTGCTCCAAAATTTAGACCAGAGACGCGCCAACATACTCCTGAACTCAGAAGTAATAAGCGGCGGAATGATACCTAAATTAGACGCTTGCATCCGAGCAATTGAAACTTCTAACTACGCAGAAATTATAGATGGTCGCCAGCCAGAGGCCTTGCTAAACTGTGTGAATGGACAATCCGATGGGACACGGATAGTTAAAACTTACTGACTCACGTACCATTTATAACCCATCAATTAAATAGTGACATTGGAGGGAACTAATATGGCCAGCAGTGCCGACTGGATCGCTAAAGAACAGAAATATTACGCTCAAACCGTCCGGAGGCAACCCGTTGTTATAGTAAAAGGGGAAGGGACACGCGTGTGGGATGCTGACGGGAAAGAATATCTGGATTTTGTAGCAGGCTGGGCTGTTGATAACTTAGGCCATTCTCATCCTGCCATAACCAATGCTATCGTGGAACAAGCTGGCACCTTATTACAAACGTCTAACCAGTACTACACAATACCGCAGATACAACTCGCAGAACTACTTATTGAAAACAGCTGTATGGACAGAGTTTTCTTCGGTAACAGCGGAGCTGAAGCAAATGAAGGGGCCCTAAAGCTGGCCCGAAAATATGGTAAGGAAAATCGCGACGGGGCATATGAGATTATTACCGCCCTTAACTCTTTCCATGGTAGAACGATGACCGCAGTGGCAGCCACAGGACAACCACATTACCAAGAAGCTTTTCAACCCTTGCAACCTGGTTATATACACGTAGATTTTAATGACGTGGAAGCCATAATGAACGCTACCACAGACAAAACCGCCGCAATCATGCTAGAACCTGTACAAGGTGAAGGCGGTGTAGTTATACCTGACGATGACTATCTAGTGAGAGTCAGAGAGTGGTGTGATAAGAATAACTTACTGTTGATACTAGATGAAGTACAAACTGGAATGGGTCGGTTAGGCAGCTTATTTGGGTACCAAGAATACAACGTAGAACCTGATGTGATGACACTGGCTAAAGGATTAGGATACGGAGTACCAATCGGAGCTTTCTTATCCAAAGAATCTGCTATGGCTCTAGTGCCAGGTGATCATGGCTCAACTTTTGGAGGTAATGCCCTAACCACAGCCACAGCATTTGCAGGCACAAAATTCTTGATAGACAATGACATTCCAGCATATGTAAAGAGAATGGAAAGTCATCTACTTGAAGGGCTGCAGAAACTTAGGGCTCAATTTTCATTCATTAGCGATATTCGCTGTAAAGGCCTATTGGCAGCCCTTGAATTTGATAGCGACATCTCAGCACAAGTCTTAACCAACGCTAATGCGGCAGGGATATTACTAAACGGTGTCCGACCTAATGCGGTACGCTTCATGCCGCCACTCAACGTAACTCCTAGCGAAATAGACGAAGCAATGGAACGGCTATCAGGAGCCTTAGCGCAAATTTAAACTATTTAGAAAGATTTAGGCCAGAGGAGTATTGGCATTTAATGGCTAAACAGAAAATCGTACTCGCATACAGTGGTGGTTTAGACACCTCCGTAGCTGTACCGTGGTTAATTGAAAAATACGACGCGGATATTATTACCGTCACAATAGACTTGGGAATGGTCGATTTAGAATCCATAAAGGCACGGGCAATCGAAGTAGGAGCTGCAAAAGCCATAACCATCGATGCCAAGGACACTCTAGTTCAAGAATTCTTGTTCCCTGCCTTGCAAGCTGGAGCCATATATGAAGATATCTATCCTCTAGCTACCGCGCTCGGGCGGCCATTAATAGCACGATGCCTAGCGGAAGTCGCTGTCTCTGAAGGTGCCTATGCCGTAGCACATGGTTGCACCGGCAAAGGAAACGATCAGGTCCGTATAGAAGTAGGTATCGCAGCAGTGGAACCCGGGATCAAAGTCATTGCCCCCATCAGAGATTGGGGAATGAGTAGAGATGACGAATTAGATTACGCCCAAGCAAGAAACCTACCCATTAGCGCAAGTAACAGCCGATTTTCAGTTGATGAAAATTTGTGGGGTAGAAGCGCGGAAGCAGGTGAGCTCGAGGATCCTTGGTTAGAACCACCTGAAGAAGCGTACGAATGGACCCAGCCGGTTACTAACACACCCGACGATCCCGTTTACATAGAGATACATTTCGACAAGGGATTGCCAACCGCCATAAACGGGGAAGGCATGGATGGAATTTCATTAATAAACCACCTGAATGCTCTCGCAGGCACACATGGTGTGGGGCGCATTGATCACGTTGAAAATAGATTAGTTGGCATCAAATCCCGAGAAATTTATGAATCGCCCGCGGCAATAGTTTTGCACGCAGCGCATAAATCATTAGAAAACTTAACGTTGAGCAAAGATCAGGCAAGAACTAAATCTAAAATTTCCCAAGAGTACGCCGATATCGTGTATAACGGCCTCTGGTTCACAGCACACCGGCAAGATCTCGATGCTTACATAAAGAGCACGCAGAGATATGTTACAGGAGAGGTTAAAGTCAGATTACACAAAGGGACCTGCACAGTAGTTGGTAGAAAGGCGCCTGATGCCCTATACCAGCACCAACTCGCCACTTACGATCGCAGTGATGAATTCGATCATTCATCAGCAGAAGGCTTCATATCCATTTATGGATTGCCGGTAAAAACGCAGAACCAAATACAAAAACTCTAGAAATAATAATATCAGCCTAAGGATTATTAGAGGATCAAATGACAATCGCTAGCAGAATGATGAATCTTGGAACAGAGACCGCCTTTGAGGTTCTCGCCAAGGCCAGAGCCCTCGAAGCACAGGGAAAACAAATCATCCACCTTGAGATAGGGGAACCTGATTTTGACACCCCTGAACATATAGTCCAAGCAGGCATACAGGCTCTCAAGGATGGATACACTCATTACGGACCTACACCCGGCCTGCCAGAACTCCGTGAAGCAATCGCAAGGAACAGCCGAGAGGTGAGGGGCATTGATACGGACCCGTCCCATGTCGTGGTTACACCTGGCGCTAAACCCATAATGTTTTACGTGATTCTCGCTCTAGCTGAGCCAGGTGTAGAAGTTATTTACCCCAATCCAGGATTTCCAATCTACGAATCTATGATCCGGTTTTCTGGAGCTACCCCGGTTCCGATGCAATTATTAGAGGAAAAGAGCTATCATCCGGATTTGGCAGATTTCGCAAATAAAATTACTGACAAAACAAAGCTGATAATTCTTAATTCGCCTGAAAATCCCTGCGGGTCGGCTCTAACAAATGAAGAGCTACAAGAAATAGCTAAAATTATTGAAACCCGTCCTGATATTTATGTCATGGCCGATGAGATTTACAAGGACATTCTGTATACGGGTGAACACCACACCATAGCCGGATTTCCCGGTATGGCCGAACGAACTATCATATTGGACGGCTTTTCTAAAAGCTACGCTATGACTGGATGGCGTCTTGGATATGGTATATGCCCGGAAGAATTAGTCCCACATATTACACGATTAGCTGTAAATAGCGTCTCGTGCGCTGCATCTTTTAGCCAGATGGCAGCCATAGCAGCTTTAGATGGACCTCAGGATGATGTAAATGCAATGGCTAATGAATTCTCACAAAGGCGCAGACTAATCACCGATGGCCTCCGTTCTATACCAGGTATCAGGTGCCCCGAACCTGAAGGAGCGTTTTACGCATTCCCATCCATATCAGAAACTGGTCTTAGTAGCCACGACTTCGAAGAACGGGCGTTAAGCGAAGCAGGAGTAGCTCTCTTATCCGGCTCAGCATTCGGAGAATATGGTGAAGGATACGTTCGATTATCTTACGCGAACTCTCAAGAAAACATACAGATAGCCCTTGAAAATATTTCTAAGTTCGTACAATCTTTGTAATTCAATGGGAGCTGGATAATGCCCGAATGCCAAGTTATTCACCCAGATTCGTTAGAAACGGAAATCTGCTCAGGAGCAATGACCCGTCTCGCCGGCGTGTCACAAGCGTTAGCAGGGGCTACCGGCATTCACCTAGCCATAGCGACAATACCGCCTGGCTGCGCTTCTAGTCCCCATTATCATGTCAATTGTGAATCCGCGATATACGTTATGAAAGGTCACGGACGGTTCATAATTGGCGAAAACCTAGACAATGAACTACCCATTGGACCGGGAGATTTTATATATGTACCTCAGGATGGCGTGCATCAACCGGTAAACGATAGTAACGAGGTCATGGAACTAATAGTTGCTAGAAACACCCCTGTTGAAATAGTTGAGGAATATACCGCTAAACAGTCCTAATACCATAATATTCAATTTACCAGCTTGTTAAGCATCTTGCCGAGATTTATAATAGTCCAGTTGCCATCAAGCGGGTGTAGCACAGTGGTAGTGCTCTAGCCTTCCAAGCTAGCCACGTGGGTTCGATTCCCATCGCCCGCTCCACCCAATTTGCTGATCCTTTAATGGTAATGGGCTTAGGTTTAATAGCGTGCTGGCGCTATAGTTTATTGGACCCCAGAACATTCCGTGATCTAAAA
>PBBR01000005.1 GCA_002716645.1 Chloroflexota bacterium | reverse complement strand
CTACACAACAAAATAAAGGCATATTCACTTCAAGAAGGTGGCCTAGATACTATAGAGGCTAATGAACAACTAGGATTTGAATCAGACCTAAGAAACTACGCTCTTAGTGCTCAAATGCTGATTGATCTAGGAATAAGCAAAGTAAAGCTTGTGACCAACAATCCCAAAAAGGTAGTGGGGCTGTCGGGGTATGGAGTGGAGATCACTGATAGGGTTGATGTTGAAGTGCCGCCTAACGACGAAAATTTATCCTACTTACAAACAAAACGTAACAAAATGGGGCATTTCCTAGGATCTTGTTCCTAGCATACACATAGACCTAAAACGTCCATTTCACTCCAGAAACCATGAACTTATCAGCCAACTTTGGACATCAGATAGGCTTCAATAAACCCAGATATACGGCCGTCTAATACAGCCTCTGGATTAGTACTCTGGTGATTTGTTCTATGATCTTTGACTTGTTTATATGGGTGCAAAACATAGCTTCTAATTTGATTGCCCCACTCAGCAGACACCCTATCCCCTAGCAATTTGGACCGCTCTTCAGAACGTTTTTTGTTTTCCATGTCCAAAATCCGTGCGTTCAATATTCGCATGGCATATTCCCGATTTTGATGCTGGGAACGCTCTGTCTGGCAGGTAACTACTATACCCGTAGGTATATGCGTTAGNCTTANNGCCGANGCNACTTTTTGAACATTCTGNCCCCCCGGNCCNCTAGACCTAAANGTATCCATCTTAATNTCTTCCTGNCTGACAGAAATNTTNACTTCNTCATCCAANGCNGCNGGCANTACTTCTACTTGAGCAAAAGATGTATGTCTNAGATGATTNGGGTCATATGGCGAAAGGCGAACTAACCNATGTACACCCTTTTCNGCNCTCAGATANCCATANGAATATCTGCCNCCTATTTCAATAGTTGCCCCTCTAACTCCCGCCTCATCCCCATAGGACAAATCCATGATCTGCGAAGGGCGCTTATCATCTTCAGCCCATCTGGCATACATACGAAATAACATTTCAGCCCAATCCTGGGAATCAGTGCCGCCTGCTCCAGCGTATATCGTCAGTATAGCTGGTCTGTCATCATATTCTCCNGACAGAGTGAGGANGACCTCCTGTTGCGACATAATACGGTTGAGTCTTGATACGTCAGCTTCCAATTGGCTTTGAAAAGAATTATCCTGCTCTTCTATCGATAAGCTGACTAAATCTAGTGTTGACTCGACATCACGTTGGAGCCCTCTCCAAACTGACACGGTTTCCTTCAGCCTACCCAATTCCTGCATGACATTCTGGGCATTTTGATAATCATCCCAAAATCCTGATACGCCAGCTTCCTGCTCTATGCGTAAAATATCTTGTTCTTGTTTTGAGACGTCAAAGACGCTCCACAATCACATCAATTTTCGCGGTTAATGTCTTTAGCTGCTGGAGTAAATGTTCCATGNNTTTAGCCCTTTACTTAGTCATTACNAATATCTGACAGAATTTGGTGTGAAACTGACAGAGACTACACAATTATAAACTATAACACTTTAGGTATAATCAGGTACTGTTACTATATATCATATACAATATAAACTATCTCTTTCTCCAAGGACTATGATGTTAGACCACGGCACNTTAGATCAAGACCACAACAATCAAACGGATATGCTGAGACACANAATGCGGCATTCAGCAGCTNACATAATGGCAGATGCAGTATTACAGCTGTTCCCACAAGCTAAAATGGGCATAGGACCTCCGACACAGGATGGGTTTTATTACGATTTTGATGTCCCACAGCCATTTACTCCTGATGACCTGATCCAAATTGAGGAGTTAATGAACAAGACTATATCTCAGAATCAACCTTTCATTCGTAAAGAATTAACCAGNGATGAAGCAAAANCCCTATTTATTGACCAACCATATAAGCTAGAAATCATTGAAGCAATACCTGATGCGGAGACTTTGAGCATTTATAGCCATGGAGACTTCACAGATTTATGTCAAGGNCCNCATGTAGAAAACTCGTCAGACATACCCGCGATGAAACTACTAAACATAGCAGGAGCGTATTGGCGAGGAGACGAAACAAGGCCAATGCTGCAAAGAATATATGGGACTGCTTTCGAGAACCAAGAGGCACTTGATGATCATCTAGAGAAACTAGAAGAGGCATTAAGAAGAGACCATAGAACTATCGGCAGAGATTTAGGTCTCTTTAGTGCGCACGAAGAGATCGGACCCGGCCTCATCGTATGGCATCCCAAGGGTGGAATACTCAGATCATTAGTTGAGGACTACTGGCGTGATATCCACTATAAGCACGGATACAACATCGTCTATTCTCCNCACATAGGAAGATCTAATCTGTGGGAGACTAGCGGACACCTCGGCTTTTACAAAGAAAACATGTACGCCCCAATGGAGATCGATGAACAAGAATATTTCTTGAAACCGATGAACTGTCCATTCCACATCATGATCTATAAATCCAGCCTTCACAGTTATAGAGAATTACCGTTGCGTATTGGGGAATTAGGCACAGTATATAGATATGAGAGAAGCGGCGTAATGCATGGCCTCATGAGAGTCAGGGGCTTCACTCAAGATGACGCNCACATTTTCTGTATGCCAGACCAAGTAGAATCAGAAGTTGGAGGAGTACTTGACCTAACTTTTGAAATATTGCGTGCCTTCGGATTTACTGACTACCAAATCTCATTATCAACAAAGCCNGAAAAGTATGTAGGTGAACTGTCGTTATGGGACCATGCAACCTCTTCTCTCGAATCCGCCTTACAATCCCGAGGANNCGACCACGACATCGACGAGGGAGGAGGAGCGTTCTACGGTCCAAAAATTGATATTAAAATTAAAGACGCTCTAGGCAGAGAATGGCAATGCAGTACCGTGCAATTCGATTTCAACCTTCCTGAAAGGTTTGATCTTACATTCCAAGACTCTGACGGCGAAAGAAGGCGACCTTACATGGTCCACAGAGCAATACTGGGCTCTCTCGAGAGGTTCTTCGGAGTACTGATAGAACACTACGCAGGGGCTTTCCCACTATGGTTAGCACCCAATCAAGCCACTATCATTCCTATNGCAGATCGACACTCCGATTATTGCGAGATTATACGTGAGTCCTTGTCAAATAGTGGGTTCAGAGTAGAGATAGACAACAGGGGAGAACGCATGAACCAAAAAATCCGACAAGCCCAAATGCAGAAGGTCCCCTACATGCTAGTTATCGGTGACAGAGAGCAGGAGAACCAGATGATCTCNGTCAGGAGCCGAGAATCGGGAGATTTAGGCTCCATGAACGTACAAGAGTTGATATCCAAAATGCAATCTGAGGCTGACTANAGCAGCAATTATCTCGGCATAAAATTACGTGCTCTAGTCGAACCAGTAACAGTTAATATCTAAGCCCTGATTAACACTTGAGCCATCTTCTCAGCAATGAATTTCTTCATCAGNTCCAAAGCACGATCCGATTCTACACTTGGCGTGTTACCGAACCCATGTGGCATTCCGTCAAACATTTCAAGCTCTATATCTCCTCCGGCTTTAGCGAATGATTTGTGGAAGTTTTGCGGAATAGACAGAGGCACATTACTGTCGTTAGTNCCCTGAATAATAAGTGTTGGAGGTAATATAACGCTCTCACTACGATCAAGGATCTCCTGAGGGTTTCCTTCATGCATCGCATCTACATTAAGAAAATAGGCCTCTGTTGAAGCTACTAATCGGTCTTCACCAGCTCCCTGAGCATACAAATATCGTGCATATGGATCCAAAACAGGCCAACAGCAAATAGTAAAAAGTAAAGAAGCATCGTACGAACTATCTAGAGGTATTGACTTATATCTGGGATCCTCTGGATTCATTGCATTCAGCATAACTGTATGTCCTCCGCTAGAACATCCCATGGCTCCGACACTGGAAGGATCTACGTGAAATCTATCGGCATTTTCTTTGAACCACCGCGTGGCATAATTTATATCTGAGATCTGGGCTGGGTAAGGATGTTCTGGAGCCAGTCGATAATCGATAGCACAAACTACAATACCGCTCTCAGCTAAAGACATATTCATACGAGCGTCATTACCACGTTCCCCTCTATTCCATGCACCGCCATGTACATCAATCAAACCGGGAAATATGCCTTGAGCATCTGGTGAGTAGATAGTGGCTAGCCATGGTGTTTCTCCATCTACACGCAACTCCACGTCCTCAACAACCACGCTATATTTGGCTTCGGGTTCATATTTATGAGTTACCATCACATGTTCCTCCATTAAACATTATTCATAACCATACTAATCAAATCTATTACCGAAAAAATATAACTCTAGTCAGGTGTATCAAACTTTGCAGTCCAGAGAGGTTCTTCGCCGTCCCATACTCGCTGCATATTATGGAATGAATTTATAGCTCGTTTTGGCAACGACTCTAAAGTAGGACCGGCCGTGTGGGGTGTAACTATAACATTATCCATATGACGTAAAGGTTCATCCATTGAAGGTGGTTCATTCTCAAGAACGTCTAAACCTGCTCCGGCTATCCCACCTTTGCCAAGAGATTCAATTAGGGCTTCTTCATCGATTATCCCGCCTCTAGCGGTGTTCACTAAGAGTGCGTTTGGTTTCATTAAGTCCAATTCACGCTTCCCTATCATATGATACGTCTCACTTGTCAGAGGAACGTGAATACTAACCACATCGGATGTCTTGAGCAATTCATCAAGTTCGACAGATTTCGCACCTAGAGCTGTTTCATCAGACACTGAAATAGAAGCATATTTATCATAATATTGAATATCTACATCAAAGCCCCTAGCTCTCTTGGCAACTTTTTGAGCTATATTACCGATTCCAATAAGGCCCAGAGTTTTACCTTCAAATTCAAACACATCTATCCTTCTGTTTGCTTCAGGACCGCTATCTTGGCCTTTTACATAACTGGAGTAGTGTATCAACCTACGATAGAGCGACAGTATCAGCATAATCGTATGCTCAGATACAGCAACACTATTCGCTCCTCCGTTATTAGCTACAGGAATGCCAAGATCTGACGCTAGCTTCAGATTCATCCGATCGTATCCAGCGCTTAAAAGTTGTATCAGACGACATTTTTCCGCTGCTTGTAATACCCGATCCGATACCCGCCCTGGCCATAACAAAATAAGGTCGGCATCTTTCACAAGTTCGATTTGCTGGTCTTCCTCCATATCTATTGATTCCGACACAATGTTCCACCCCGACGGAACCTGATCAGTAACCAAATCCCTATAATCTCCGGTCAAGTTCGTGAAGAAAACCACCTTAGGTATCGCCATAACTACCTCTCTAAAACTTAGTCACCAAAGAGTTTAACATAGCCTAAGAAATCAAAGGCAAACTTATTACAAATAGGTCTAGATTTGTCGCCAAAAATGATTAACAATAACCACGGCATAAAGCACGACGATCAACTTCTCTTGGAGGCACAGTTGGCTAACAACCTAATTAACGAGACAAGCCCATATTTACTTCAGCATGCGCATAACCCTGTAAATTGGTATCCGTGGGGTGAAGAAGCTCTCACAATCTCCAAGACAGAAGACAAACCTATCCTGTTAAGTATTGGATATTCTGCTTGCCATTGGTGTCACGTAATGGAACGCGAATCATTTGAGAATCCCGATATAGCCGCTCTAATGAATGAACACTTTGTTAACATTAAAGTAGACCGCGAGGAACGCCCAGACTTAGATGCTGTATACATGGAAGCAGTTCAGATGCTGACAGGAAGCGGCGGCTGGCCCATGACAGTCTTCTTAACTCCAGAAGGCAAACCATTCTACGGGGGAACATATTTCCCACCTGTAGATCAGTCTGGCATGCCAGGTTTTCCACGACTACTCACATCTGTAAGCCAAGCTTACCATAACAATAAATCTGAAATTGAGAGAGTGACATCTCAATTAACTGAGCAAATGGGACGNAATGGTAGTATGTCAGCCGGTGTAACTCCTTTAACCATAGACATACTTCACCAAGCATACAACGCACTCGCCGGCAACTTCGATTATCAGAATGGTGGATTTGGTAACGCTCCTAAATTCCCTCAACCTATGACACCGGAATTTTTACTGCATTANCATAGTCACAATTACAACCCTCGTGCCCTCGAAATGGTCGAATTCACACTCGAAAAAATGGCTTATGGTGGCATGTACGACCAAGTAGGAGGAGGATTTCATAGGTATTCTACAGATTCCTACTGGCTCGTACCTCATTTCGAGAAAATGCTATACGACAATGCCCTTATCGCCAAACTATATGTCCACGCTTATCAAATAACCAAGAAGCCCTTATATAAGCGTATAGCTGAGGAAACNATAGACTACGTACTGCGTGAGATGACTAGTCCGTTGGGTGGATTCTATTCGGCACAAGACGCCGACAGCGAGGGAGTCGAAGGTAAGTTCTTCGTATGGTCGCGGGTCGAAATAATAGAAGCATTAGGAGAGCATGCTGGAGACATATTCTCGAGATTTTACAATGTCAGTGACCGTGGCAATTTTGAAGGTCAAAATATACTAAATATGTCCAAATCAGAAGAAGAGTTTGCTACAGATAATGCAATAGACCTCGATGAATTGGCCACAATCCTTAACAAAGGTAAATCCGCCTTATTAGAAATTCGCGAAAAAAGAATCCATCCACTACTAGATGACAAANTATTGGCATCTTGGAACGGATTAATGATCAAGACTCTATCTGAAGCCGGTTCCGCTCTTAATAGGGAAGACTACATAGAANCGGCAAGAAAATGCGCTGAATTTATCCTCACAGAATTGCGAGACGGGGACAGACTCCTTAGGACCTATCGAAATGGTACAGCTAAATTACTGGGGTATCTCGAAGATTACTCTTTTATANCAGACGGTCTCATCGCTCTCTATGAAAATACTTTNGAAGATTATTGGCTGAAGAATGCAATCGCGATGTCTGACAACATGATAAATCTATTTTGGGANGAGACTTTAGGTGGATTCTACGACACGGGCCATGACCATGAGACATTAGTAGTCCGCCCACGAGACATCTTCGACAACGCTCAACCATGCGGCGGTTCTATAGCTTCTGATGTAATGATCAGATTAGCTGTCATCACAGATAACGACGATTATTTGCAGAAAGGTGTAACACCTCTAAGAGGGTTACACCAATTAATGGCTCGGGCTCCATCTGGAACCGCACACTGGTTATCTGTATTAGATTTTCACATTCATACACCAAAAGAAATTGCTATTATCGGAGATAAAACCGATCAAGCTACAACCGAATTAAAGGAGATAGTATTCCATACATACCTACCGAATAAAATAGTCGTAGGAAGACATGGTTCCGACACAGGGATTAGTTCACCGCTACTAGATGGAAAAGAGAAGCAGAACGATAAACCGACTGTCTACGTATGCGAAAACTATACTTGCCTCAACCCGACAAATGACCCACAAACGTTACTTACCCAGTTATCTGATGAATGACATGAGCATGCTCAACTGAGCAGTAAATTAGAGGTAGCCGACGTGGGTGTAGCGCGGTATAATAATCCGGTTAAAATATACANGCTGAAAATATAAAACATTTACTAGCGTCAGATNCCACTAATNGGGGTATTCTGCCGAATAAGAAATGTAACATGGAAGCAAAAACCTCNTAATTGAGAATCAGCCAAACCCGAAAATCNGATGCCCACCACCAGAGGACGTTGAATAAGCAGCGGTTCAAATTACCTTCTCTGGCTTAAGGGAAGGTAATTTACTAAAAGGAAGGCAGTTTTTATATGCGCAATAAAGTAACCATTGTTGGAGCTGGAAACGTTGGGGCCACGACAGCCCAGAGAATTCACCAATTAGGATATGCCGACGTCGTAATAGTCGATGTCGTTGAAGACCTCCCTCAAGGNAANGCTCTTGANATGCTGGAGTCAGGTCCCGTGATCGGATCTGACGCCCTTGTAACAGGTAGCAATGGATACGAAGAATCTGCTAATTCAGACATTGTCGTAATCACTGCCGGAATAGCTAGAGGCCCTGGCATGAGCCGTGATGACCTTCTTCTTACTAATATGAAAATAACGTCAGCAGTAACTGAGCAAGTGGTCAAGTATTCGCCAAATTGCATTATCATCGCTGTCACTAACCCTCTGGATGCNATGCTGCAAAATATATATGAAAAAAGCGGATTTCCAAGGAACCGAGTATTCGGAATGGCAGGAGTACTAGATACTTCACGGTTTAGAACGTTCATTGCTCAGGAACTAGATGTATCAGTAGAAGACGTGCAGGCCTACGTGCTAGGGGGGCATGGTGACGACATGGTACCTTTAGTCAGGTACACCACTGTCGGTGGCATTCCTATAACCGAACTTATGGATGAAGATCAGATACAACGATTAGTAGTCAGAGCAAGGCAAGGTGGAGGTGAGATAGTCGCCCTACTTAAACAAGGAAGTGCATATTACGCACCATCAGCCTCTATCACACAGATGGTGGAATCAGTTCTACTAGACAAAAAACGAATCCTGCCTGCTTGCGCATATCTAGAGGGAGAATATGGCATCACGGGACTATGCGTGGGAGTACCTGTAAAGCTTGGTGCAAACGGCGTAGAACAAGTAATTGAAATAAACCTTACAGATGAAGAACGAGGCGCACTGCAAAATTCTGCTGATAGCGTTAAGGAATTGATCGATGTTATGGCTAAAGGTGGCTCATAGGCTAACTGGACGCATATAGTTTAATGTCCAATACACTAAACCTTTCAGTATTCAGGAGATTAACATATGGCAAACCGGAGTCCTCGAGAAGCTGAACTACTTGGCAAGGCGACATCCTACATCCCTGGGGGAACAGTAGGCAACACNAGTTTCCCAGACGACTTACAGTTCTTAGTGAAGGAAGGGAAAGGTTCCCACATATGGGATGTGAGTGGCAATCAGTATATTGATTGGCTGATGGGCTCAGGCCCTATGATATTGGGTCACGCACATCCAGCAGTCACAGAAGCAGTCATTGACGCAGTGAAACACGGTAGTACATTTTTTACTACCAACGAAAATGCCGTCCTTTTGGCTGAAGAACTGACTAGAGCAGTACCTTGCGCAGAAAAAGTCAGATTTACTACTAGCGGCACAGATGCATGTTTTCAAGCTATGCGAGCCGCAAGGGCATACACTGGCAAAGAGAAGATACTAAAATTTGAAGGCGGTTTCCACGGTACCAGCGACTATGCAGTCATGAGTGTGACACCTTCGCCTGGGACCGAGTATCCTCAAGCCACCGCAAATACTGGGGGCGTTCCCAAAGCAATTGAGGATCTAGTACTAGTNTCACAATACAATGATCTTCCGACGACACAATCTTTAATCGAGGCGCACCATAGTGAACTGGCTGCTGTAATCGTAGAACCCTTGCAACGAATCTTGGCTCCAATGCCAGGATTTTTACAGGGCTTGCGCGACCTTACCAAGGCGTATGATATCCCCTTAATATTCGACGAAGTTGTAACTGGCTTCAGACTGTCTTACGGGGGAGCCCAAGAGCGTTACGGTGTGACACCTGACCTATGTTCAGTTGGCAAAATAATGGGCGGAGGATATGCACTAGCAGCAGTGATGGGTAAGTCCGATATAATGTCTGTTTATAGCCAGTCAGAGGTAGCAGCTGACGATTATGTAAACCAAATTGGAACACTGAACGGAAATCCGATAGCCTGCGCCGCCGGACTCGCGACACTAGACCAACTCAAACAACCAGGAGCATACGACAAACTCCGCGAGACCGGTAAAACCATTCGGGAATCGTTGGTCTCAATATGTTCTGACAATGGCATACCAGTACAAAGTTCTGGAGACGATACTATTTTCGATATATTTTTTAGCGAGTCTCCAGTGACAAACTATCGTGAAGGACTAATGGCCGACTCCCAGATGATGAGCAAATTCAACATTGAATTGCTCCGACATGGCATATTAAAAAGTTGGCCCCAGAAATTCTATCCTTCTTTAGCTCACACAGATCATGATATAGAGCAAACACTCCAGGCATTTAAAGAGGTTGTCCCAAGCTTGAAATCATAACCCTATAGCACGCTGTGGGACTAATACATATCCAACGACAATACTAATCACAAAGGAGAACCATATGCCAGAATCATCACAGATTATTTACACCAAAACTGATGAGGCGCCAGCGCTTGCAACCCATTCTCTGCTGCCCATACTTGAGGCTTTTACTAAAGGATCAGGAATTCAGTTTGAAAAATGGGACATCTCATTGACTGGGCGAATTATCGCAAACTTTCCAGACAAACTCACAGAAGAACAACAAATACCCGATTACCTGACAATATTAGGAAATCTGTGCGACGATCCTAAGGCCAACATTATTAAATTGCCAAATATTAGCGCATCTATCCCACAGCTCAAAGGAGCTATACAAGAGCTACAGGAAAAGGGATATGATGTTCCTGATTACCCAGATGATCCATCAAATGCAGTACAACAAGATATATTTGATCGCTACTCTAAAGTCTTGGGTAGCGCTGTAAATCCTGTACTACGTGAAGGCAATTCGGACCGCCGATCATCTACAGCAGTTAAAGAGCATGGAAAAAGGAATCCCCATAGGATGATGCGCGATTGGCCAGAAGTCTCCAAAGCCCGGGTAGCTCATATGACTAGTGGTGATTTCTATGGCAGCGAGCAAGCCGTAACTATTGGTCAAGACGGGACAGCGGTAATTGAGTATGTGACGCGAGAAGGTCGGGCTACGGTTCTTAAATCCGGCATACCATTAACAGCAGGTGAGATTTCAGACTGCGCTGTAATGAATGTACGGGAGCTGCGAGAGTTCTACAAAGAAGAAATGGAAAAAGCAAAGGCAGATGACGTGCTCCTTTCATTGCATATTAAATCAACAATGATGCGCGTATCTGATCCTATAATCTTCGGTCACTGCGTATCAGTGTATTATCAAGATGTCTTAGAGAAACACTCTCCAGAGATGGGTGAACTTGGAGTTAACCCAGACAATGGTATCGCCGAACTCTACACAAAGCTTGAAGCCCTGACTGATGAGAAACGGGCAGAGATAGAATCCGACATTTCAGACGTATACAACGTACGGCCTAAACTAATGATGGTTAACTCAGACCGAGGAATCACTAACTTCCACGTGCCTAGCGATGTAATTATTGATGCCACAATGCCTGTTATGATCCGAGACGGCGGTAAAACATGGGGGCCTGACAATGAACTCCATGATACCGTTGCTATGATACCGGATCGTTCCTACGCTACCCTGTACCAGGCCGTCATTGACGATTGTAAAGAACATGGGGCCTTTGATCCGGCAACCTTAGGTAGTGTTTCTAACGTTGGACTAATGGCTCAAAAAGCAGAAGAATACGGATCCCACGACAAAACATTTAAAGCACCCGGGAATGGCACCATTCGAGTAGTGGACTCAGCAGGCACTACCCTAATGGAACAATTGGTGGAAGAAGGAGACATCTTCCGAATGTGCCAAACTAAAGATGAACCAATTCAAGACTGGGTAAAACTCGGAGTTACACGAGCAAGACTCACAGGATCACCATCTATATTTTGGTTGGATCCTAACAGAGCACATGATGCAGAATTAATTAAGAAAGTGGACAAATACTTGCCGGCTCACGACACAACTGGACTGGAGATCCGGACAATGACCACTGTGGATGCAATACGATATAGCATGGAACGGGCCAGAGCAGGTCAGGATACTATCTCTGTTACAGGCAATGTATTAAGGGACTATCTGACCGATCTCTTTCCAATTTTAGAATTAGGCACGAGCGCCAAAATGCTATCTGTAGTACCTCTACTGAAAGGCGGCGGAATGTTTGAAACAGGAGCAGGGGGATCTGCTCCTAGGCACGTGCAACAGTTTGTCGACGAGGGCCATTTACGATGGGACTCACTAGGCGAATTTTGCGCCCTTGTGGCTTCTTTTGAGCACGTTGGAGAAGTGTTTAACAATGATAATGCACGACTCTTGGCTGAGACTCTAGACCAAGCTGTTGGCCAGCACTTGGAATATAGCCGGAATCCCTCCCGTCGAGTTAAAGAACTCGACACCCGTGGTAGCCATTTTTATCTAGCTCTATACTGGGCTGAAGCATTAGCCAATCAGACGAAAGACTCTGCCCTGAAAGCAAAGTTCACTCCTATCTACCAACAACTATCTGAAAACCAGGATAAGATCGTTGAAGAATTAAATAATGAATCTCAAGGAAAGGCTATTGATATCGGAGGATATTATCTTCCTCATGAAGAATTGGCCGCTCAAGCTATGAGACCAAGCAGCACGTTAAATAGAGTCATTGATTCTCTATAGCAAAAATACTTTCTCCACGATATGTGTAGACACTAGCATAAACAACGGGACACCAGATAATGAGGAAGCCAGGGCTTTGCCCTGGCTTCCTCATTAAAACCATTAGATAAAACTAAGCTAACTGCTGGTGCTACTGGCCAACTTTAATTCCAGTGGAGCCGTATTTATTATATGTTTCTTCAGTCCCAGTTCAGAGGGTGATATACCCATTGCCAATCCAATCAATTGTGGTAAATGCAATATCGGCAAATCAATCGAACGATTCGCTTGTTTCGCAGCTTTGGGCTGAAATCCATCTAGATTCAAATGGCACAAAGGACAAGGGGTGACCATCGCATCAGCACCCAAGTCTTTGGCCTCGGAGGTATGGTTACCCACCATCGCCATGGAATTCTTTTCGTTTATGGTTAATATGGGAAATCCACAACATTTGGTTTTACCCTCAAAATCGACAGCTGTGGCTCCTAACGTTTCTATAAGAGTCTCTAACGAAGTCTGACGTTCAGGGTGCTCTTCTATACCTAGAGCCTCGGTAGGCCTGACAATATAGCAGCCATAAAAAGGTGCTAATCTCAGCCCTCCTAATGAGCGAGTCACATGCGGGAGAAGATTATCTAGCCCATAATCTTCTATCAATATCCATAACAAATGCTTTATCTGGGCTGTACCTTTGTATTCTAAACCTTCTTCTACCAGATGCCCATTAATTTCCGCCAGGTAGTCTGGATCAGCCAAGAATCTTGCGTTCGCTTGGGCAATCACCCCTTGGCAGGTGCTACAGATCGTCATGATAGTTAGACCCTGTTGCTCGGCTTTAGCCAAGGTACGGGCATTCAATGTATCTGAAAATAGTTGATTCTTCTCTTGCATAACTCCTGCCCCGCAACAAGTCCATGCATGTATTTCTTCAAGTTCAATGCCCAACCTGTCGCAAATCAAATTGGCGGCTGGGTAAAGTTCTGGGGCTCCTCCTTGAGAGACGCAGCCCGGATAAAATGCATATTTCAATGTTTCCTCCCATTTGTCTGATAAACGATATTACTATCTATATGATACGTTTATTATTATTTATTGTTCCAGTCTACGGTACAGCTTCCTGATAGTCTGAACATCTTCTACAGACTTATGTATCAGTGGCGGTAGCTTTCCATGGGTCATGGCCCTCCACCCCACCGGAGCGAATGCAAGCAATGCCGGAATATTTGTAATTCCTACAGTCTTAACTGGAAGCCTTAATTCATCTAGTCGCCCAGTATGCCCGACAGATTCGATGAATGCGTCTGCGTGACGTGCGCCATTATTATTACCATACCCAGCTTCTATTGCCTGATCGTGCATAGCCATGATCCTATCCATGGGAGCTACACCTTTAGGACAAACTTGGACGCACATGTTACATCGGGTACAATCCCACATTCCTGAGGGTTGTCCAAGAACTTTTAAACGATCTCGTGACACACCGTGTTCGTCTCCATCCCTAGGATCAGCAGTAAATCTGTAAGCCTTGGCTAATGCTGCTGGGCCTAAGAAACTTTTGTCCACTTCAAGTACAGTGCAATCTGAGACGCATGCTCCACACAAAATACAAGCCGTAACAGCAGAAAGATGCAACATAGATTCGTTAGAGACAACGTATTCGCCTTCGGGAACCTCTCCTTGAGGCTGCAGATAGGGCTCTATTTCACGTATCTTATTCCAAAACATGTCAAAGTCAGCTACCAAATCTTTTACGGTATCCATGTTCCCTGCGGGTTCTACTAAAATGACCCCGTCTTTATCCATAGACTCAGAAGCTTTTGTCTTACAGGCCAAACCGCCCTGGCCGTTGATCTTCATCGCACATGAACCGCAAATAGCGCTACGACAAGAACATCTCAGGCTCAAAGTCCCGTCATCATCTTCCCTTATTTGAATAAGAGCATCCAGTACAGTGGCATTTTCGTCTATAGCTATGGGGTACTCCTGCCACACATAATCAGAGTTATTCGATTCAGGATCATATCTTTTTATTTTTACAGTAACATCCATAATTTAGTATTTCCTCTCCTCCGGAGTCCATTTTGTAATCGTTACCGGCAACTCAGATAACTCTGGTCCAAGTTCTCCTTGGGTAACCACAATATGTTTCAGCCAATTGTCATCGTCCCTATTTGGATAATCCAATCTAGACTGGGCCCCCCTACTCTCTTTACGTTCCAAAGCACTGATCGCGATAGCCTCTGCACAATCGAGCATGAATCCTAACTCGAGTGCAAAAATCAGGTCTGTATTAAATACTTTACCTTTGTTATGTACTGGCACGGTCTCATATCTTTGCTTTAAGCCATGTAATTCTTCTATTGTTTCTTCTATGCCTTCTTTTGTCCTGAAGACAGCCACATTACGATTCATAGAATCGCCCATCTCTCTCCTGATCCTACTCCACCTATCACCGTTGTCCGGACGATCCAAAATCTCCTGAAGCCGACTTTTCTCCTTTGATACAACCTCGTCTTCATTGAAATTAGAGAAAGACACTCCTCTAGAAGCGTCAGCGGCATGAATTCCTGACCGCTCTCCGAATACGATTGTGTCCAGTAGCGAGTTTGCCCCGAGTCTATTCCCGCCATGTACACTTACATTTGCACATTCACCAGCTGCATATATTCCAGGTATATTAGTCATACCGTCTACGTCAGTTTTTATTCCACCCATGATGTAATGCATACCGGGTCTTATTGGGACTGGTTCCTTAATCATATCCTTACCTGTCAGATCTATCCCTAGTTCTCTGATCTGAGGCAATTTTTCCATGATGAACCTTTCTCCCAAATGAGTACAATCTAGATGGACACATCCATCGATGCCATTACCAGCATTAATTTCCGTTTGCTCTGCTCTTGATACAACATCTCTCGATGCTAATTCCATCATATTGGGAGCATATTTCTCCATAAACCGGTTACCATTGCGATCCCTTAAATAAGCTCCTTCTCCTCGAGCAGCTTCTGATAGCAATACTCCACTCCCTGATATAGTGGTCGGATGATATTGGACCATTTCCATATCCATCAGGCGAGCCCCTACATTGTATGCGAGCCCCATACCATCTCCAGTAACAATAAGAGCATTAGTACTGGGTTCGAACAATCTCCCGCAGCCTCCAGTGCATAATATGACGGTCTTAGCTCTAATAGCATGAAGTTGGCCCGTACGCATCTCAAGTGCTGTCACACCTGATATTTTCCCGTCCTCCATTATTAAAGACGTCACAAACCATTCTTCGTAGCTCTGAACCCCAGATTTAACTAGTTGTTCAAACATTACATGCAATAGAGCCTGACCTGTAAAATCACCCACAAAAAATGTTCTAGCTACACGCTGACCGCCGAACGCTCGTGTCCCTAACTTCCCTTCATCATCTCTATTGAACGTTACTCCCATATGTTCCATGTCTATAAGGGATTGACCTGCAGCTCTGCACATTACCTCTATCGCATCTTGATCGCCTAAGAAATCACTACCTTTGATAGTATCGTATGCGTGGTCTTCCCAGTTATCGCCTCGATCTGTTAAAGCCGCGTTAATGCCACCCTGAGCTGCGTTTGAGTGACTACGCACTGGGTGTACTTTACTGATTATAGCGGCATTGGCTCCAGCGTCTCGCGCCGCGATTGCCGCCCTCATACCAGCCAAACCGGCTCCTACTATTAATACATCGTGCTCAAGCATTTATACCTCGTCCCATTTTTATCGAATCTGATGAGTGCTACATGAATCACGCAGCGAACACCTTCAACGATAGACTCCTGTTTAATTATCTCCCAAAACCTGCATTACCAGCAACAGCCCTGCAATAGTTTTTACATCATCTATATCGCCATTTTGAATCAAGTTCATGACGTCACTGATAGGTATTTTCTCAATTAATATATTTTCATCATCATCGGCTTCCAATTTACTCGGTGTTAATCCAGTCGCCAAATAGGCATGCATGTACTCATCACACCATCCCGGTGCCAAAAAGAAGCTAGCTAAATGTTGAAGATTATCTGCAGTGCAACCGATTTCTTCCTGCAGTTCCCTTAACGCCGCATCAGAAGCTAATTCTCCGTCATCCATTCCACCAGCTGGTAATTCTAATAACGCTCGACCTGCTGGAGTTCGAAATTGTCGGACAAACCAGACATTATTCTCATCATCTACAGGAACCATACACACTGAATCGATATGCTCAATAACTTCACGAGCAGCTACCCTGCCACTAGGCAATTTAATAGTATCTATTCGCAAATTCAATATTTTGCCGCTATAAGGCCTTTCTGTATTTAAAGTTTCTTCATTTAAGATGTCTGTCATCTTTGAAATCCTTTTACTGTCCTCTGATACTGAATCCCAGTCTACGAGTTAACGTTGCATAATAATGATTTGGAGGATTAGCCCTCAAAAATTGAGCTTTCAATGTACTACGATCTACTTCTATCCAATCCCCTGGTTCAACAGTCAAATTCAAAAATCCATCAACACTAAGTACCGCTTCTTGTGTTCCTTCCAGATGAAGATTGACTTTTGTTTCAGACGGAAGCACTAGGGAAGCAGCTAGGCCGACATGAGCTGCGATTGGTTTAAGAACTATAGAGTCTGAAGATGGGTCTAAGATAGGACCTCCTACTGCTAAACTGTATCCAGTACTACCAGTAGCAGTTGATACTATGATCCCATCTGCTCTGACAGACGCTAGATCCGCACCATCTATTACAGTCCTTATAGTTACCACTCGAGAAATAGACCCCCGACCCAAAACCACGTCGTTCAACGCATGGAATCCATCATCGTCAGACGCCTTCCCGCCATTTTTGTAGAGTTTACAACGGATCATACTGTGTTCTTCGATTCTGCAGTCTCCGTTGAGATACATGGGCAGCTTTTCTAGAGCATCATAAACTTGTAATTCTGTCATAAATCCCAGACGTCCCATATTTATACCAACCAACGGTATATTCCTGGGAGCTGTGAGCATTACAGCGCGAAGTATTGTGCCATCGCCCCCCGCTGTAATAACAACATCTGTGTCTGGAATCTTCTCACGAAGAACTTCTAAATTCTCAGCAGGAGAGACCCAACTGTCCTGTTCCAAAGACAACTCATTTACGATAGCAGTACTGAGGTCAAGAGCCTCCGGAATCCTGGCATTGTATATAATTCCAATTGTCTTCATAAATTAAACGTAATCTAACGAGGTCACTAACAAAAAGTATTTCTAATTATGTATGCTGACCTTGGGAAAGCAGGCGAAGTCTAGCACTGCCCATATTTAGTGTCAATTAATGGACTTATCTCTAATATTATTTGACCAGTCCTACCAGGGAAACCGCAGCTATCTCTGCCATTCCCAACATCCAACTAGGCATAATTCCCAACCACACCGTTATCACCGAAGATACTACGATAGCTAATTTTACGAAAAGTCCTGTCTTCATAGAATCGGTTTCCTTATTACTATCATCGTTCTTGAACATAACGCGTATCACACGCACGTAATAATAAGCTGAGACCACGCTATTAATAACCCCGATAATAGCCAACCACATCAAACCTGCTTCAACGGCAGCAGTAAAAACATATATTTTAGCGATAAAAATACCAGTAGGAGGTATACCGATCAGCGCGATAAGAGAAATTACTAAGGCGCCTGTAAAAAACGGTGCCTTTCTAGATAAACCAGCATAGGAATCTATGTCATCACTACCTAATAATTCACCTATTTGACTGATGGCTAATAGGGCGGTTAAGTTAGCAGCTCCATATGCTACAAGGTAAAACAGGACACTGCTTACCCCAGTATAGGAGTCCCCAGTATACGAAACAGCTGCAACGCCAGCCAGAATATACCCAGCATGTGCGATAGTGCTATATCCAAACAAACGCTTGATGTTTGTTTGAGAGATAGCCAGCAAATTACCAACAGTCATCGACAAGGCAGATATCACAGCGAATAATAAGACCCAGTTCAGGTCCAAGTCTCCTAGTCCAACATAGAAAAATCTTAAAACTAGGGCGAACGCAACTGCTTTGCTAGCAACTGATAAGAAGGCAACAACCGGCGTAGGACTGCCTTCGTAAACATCAGGAACCCACATATGGAATGGAACTACTGATAATTTGAATCCAAAACCTACGAGAAGTAAAATCACCCCTACCAAAATGCCATATTGTTGATATGGCATTGTATTCAACGAAGCGTTCATAAATCCCGCTGATATACCCCCAAGGGTTATGCTGCCACTGAGGCCATATATGAACGCCATGCCATACAGCATTACTGCAGAACTCAGGGCACTGACAATAAGAAACTTTATTCCAGATTCTGTCGACTTTCCATTAAACGCAAATGCTGCTAAGGCAGCCAACGGTAACGTAGTCAACTCCAACGCGATGTAAATAGTGATTAAATTTTCTGCTGACGCTAACAACATCATCCCTGACGCCGATAGCAGTAGCAACCCAAAATACTCGCCCTGGGGAACACCTGAATACCGCACATAGTCACTTGAACCTAGTACGACAATTGCTAACGCACCCAAGACAAGAAAATTAAAATAGAGTGAAAAAAGAGACAAACTGAAGCTTGACGATAGAATACTACTGGAATCTACCAGCGCTACATCTGACGCAACATTAACACTAGACACCAATGACAAAGCAAAGCCTAAAGGTACTATAAGGCCAATTAAGGCTATCAACATTACCGCTCTTTTCTGAGCAATAACCAGATCTCCCAAGATGGTCAATATTGCTACCGCAGCAATCGATATCTGCGGAGACAATAAATATATATCGTTAAAATTCATATACTAATCAGTTACCCAATAACCCTATGTTGATTACGCTGACATTATTGATTACCGAAACCATTGGCTCCAGTCCCGAGTTAAACACGTCCGTGACTACTGACGGATAAAGGCCTACTACCACAATACTTATAATCATCAAAATCAAAGGTATAGACTCTAACCGGTCTGCATCTTTAAGATCAAGCAAGTGATCGGGTAAATTCCCAAACAACGCCCGTTGAATCATCCACAGAATGTACCCGGCTGCCAAGACAATTCCTAACACAGCTATCACGGTGAGAATGGGGAACGCCGGAAAAGCTCCGAAGAAAATCAATATTTCCGAAACAAAGCCACTAAGACCTGGAAGACCTAAAGATCCGAATCCAGCTACAAGGACCGCTATTCCAACTAAAGGCATTCGTTGTGCTACTCCACCAAGTTGGGGTATAGACCGAGTATGCGCTTTATCATAAATTAATCCGACACACAAGAATAATAATCCGGTTATAGTTCCATGGGTAAAAAGCTGCATCGCCGCCCCAGTGAGTCCGGTAACGTTCACGTATGTGTAAGATACACCCACCGATGCTATACCTACCAGAACCAGACCCATATGGCTCACACTGGAATAAGCAACAAGCCGTTTGAGATCTGTTTGCCTTACAGTAACAACCCCACCATAAATAACACTAATAACACCTAGAATCATTAGCACCCAAGCGAAGCTATGAATCTGCTCTGGAAACATACCTACATTTATCCGAAGCAAACCATATCCGCCCATCTTTAGCATTACCCCTGCCAAGATAATACTGGCGGCTGTTGGAGCATCTGTATGTGCATCTGGCAACCATGTATGCAGAGGCCATACCGGCAACTTGATTGCGAAAGCTACAAAAAACAGCCAGAACAAGACAGACAGTGAGATAATGCCAGTGGTCGGCATCAACCCTGAACCTGATTCTAAAGTACTTATCATATTCAAGGCATGATCACCCTGAGTCAAAATCAACCCCAATATTGCAACCAGCATAGCGGCACTACCCGCGATAGTGAATATCAAGAATTTCATTCCTGAATACTCTCGGCGACCACTTCCCCAAGTTGTTATCAACATATACATCGGGATCAGTTCTACTTCCCAAAACAAGAAAAACAGCAAGACATCCAACGAAGTAAAAACTCCCATGACAGATGTCTGAAGCAACAATATCCAAATGAAATATTGTTTCACTTTCAAGGTAATTTTCAGCGACGCAAGTACAGCACAAATTCCCAACAGACCAGTTAACAACACGAGAGGTGCACTGAGTCCATCGACGCCTAACAAATACGTGGATTTAATCGCGTCTGAAGATATCCAAACCCACTGGTCTAAAAACTGAAATCTTGACGCCATGTCTGTCCTATCAAAAAGGGCAAACACCAATACAGCCAAAACAAAGTCCCCTGCAGCAACACTAGTGGCGATAAAGCGACTGAAAAGCCTATTATCCGGACCTATCAGTAATACCAGAGCCCCTAACGCTGGAAGAAAAACCGTTGCTGTAAGCAATCCGTTAAATTCGTTCATTTATTTAGTTCCATGGGTCCAATCCAAATGCAAGGTAGACAGCTAATAAAATCACCGTACCTACAACTGACACGATACTATACAACTGAACCTGACCAGTCTGAAGCAAAGTCAAGGCGCTGCCAAGCCGCCTAGATACCGAGGCCAAACCATTGAAAATGGCGTCTATTATGTATTTGTCGAACGCGTCAGAAGTCCAGACGATCCCTCTATAGAATAGTTTGCGTACGATAATGTCTTCATACAAGTGGTCAATAAAATATTTCTTACTTAATAGCACATACAATGGACCCAGCCTTGATATCGGATCTTCCACAGGAGTAGGACTCGAGTATCTGGAACCTATATACATCCAGGAACCTATACCTAAGCCAACTATAGCTATACCACTCGAAATTGCAGCCACAAAGGGATCAAACGCAAGAGAATGCATATTAAGATATGACGGCAAAGATTCGATAAAGAATTCTGTAATCCAATGTTTAGGTATCCCAAAGATGCTTTTTACCCACTGAGGGTTTGATATATAACCGACCGTTACAGTTAAGAACGATAAAATCAGCAGTGGAACGACCATTACGATTGGAGATTCGGCAAGGTGAACATGAGTGGAAACACTAGGACCCAGATCAACATCGTTAGATTCCGCATCGGAGGTTTCCCTGACACCACCACCTCTAAATTGACCATGAAAAGTAAGATGTATCATACGTGCGCTATATAGAGCCGTAAGGAATACTCCTGCTAATAGCAATATCCACACTATGGTTTCCACACTACCGACCGCTAAACTTGATGCCTTATACGCGGACGTTAGGATCTCATCCTTACTCCAAAACCCAGCAAAGGGTATTATGCCTACAAGACTCAAAGACCCTATTATGGTTGCCACGTAAGTCAAGGGCATTGACTTCCTTAGGCCACCCATATATTGCATGTTAAATGTTCCAACAGCATGATTCACACTACCCGAACACAAAAATAGCAATGCTTTGAAAAACGCGTGAGTAAACAAGTGAAACATCGCTGGACCAAATGCTCCTAGTCCAAGCGCTGCCATCATATATCCTAATTGGCTTACGGTTGAATACGCCATAACCCGTTTAATATCGTTCATCACTAGTCCTAAAGTGGCAGCGATAAACGCCGTAGCGGCGCCAACTATAGCTATTATCAGCATGGTATCTGCAGACTGCTCAAACACTGGATACATTCTCGCAACAAGGAATACACCTGCAGCTACCATGGTAGCTGCGTGTATTAACGCACTAACTGGAGTCGGTCCTTCCATAGCGTCAGGAAGCCACGTGTGCAAGGGAAACTGTCCAGATTTACCAGCAGCCCCGGCGAATATACCTAATGTAAGCCATAACAGACCTGCTCCTCCTAATAATCCAGCACCGCCAACAGCTAATGGTTGAGCAGCTATCCAGATATCAGGTATATGCAATGAATTCAGTCCAACAGCCGCAAACGTATCTGACTGAACGAACAAATATATAATGGCCAGCAGGAACCCTACATCTCCGATCCTAGTTATTATAAACGCTTTTTTGGCAGCCGCTGCGGCAGAACTCCGCTCATGCCAGAACCCAATCAACAGGTATGACGACACGCCGACCAATTCCCAAAATGCGTACAGCTGGACGATATTAACTGCTATTACTACACCGATCATAGATGCTGTAAACAAAGCCATATATGCATAGTAACGGCAGAAGCTAGGATCTCCCTTCATATATCCCAAAGAATATATCTGCACTAGAAGACTCACCCCGGTTACAACTACCAACATAACTGCGGTCACAGAGTCAACCAGCAAGCCAACGCTTATTGTTGCAGAGCCCAATGNCAGCCAATCGTGAGCCTCGAAAACTACATTATCTCCACGACTNAATATCGACAAGATNTACACTGATATAAGAAATGAAATTGCCAAACAGGTTATCAGGATTAGTCCACTAACAACTGCAAATTTGTTAAATAATGGCCTCACAATTAGTGAGATAACCAAGAATGCAACTAAGGGCAATAGAAATACTGACCAAACTAACCATTCACTAATCATCTATAGCTTCCTCAGTATTTCCTCTGCAACATGTTCACGGCCTTTGGGCACATAAATCCTATACGACNCCATATGGGCCCAATCTCTTATATCTCCCTCAGGTAGTATACGAGTTGGCAACCCTTCTGCTTCAAGGACTTCTTTCCACATCTCAGCAAGCATGAGATTCTCAGCTTTTTTAAACTCTACCCACATTATTGCCTTTACTCGCCCAAATTTACTGCGCTACGGTCAGTCATATGCTTATCATCTTTAGTGCCTTAATCTAACTATTTTAGACAGATCAATCGAATTGGTAGTTCTGTACAAAGCCAGTACAATACCNAGACCTAGTGCTATTTCCGCNGCCGCTACGGTAATAACGAAGATCACAAAAACTTGACCAGTTAACAAGCTACTCAAATTCACATCAAAAGCCTGCGGAGTTACGTAACGTCCGAAAGCCACAAAAGTAAGGTTCACAGCGTTAAACATTATTTCTATTGACATAAATACTGCAATCACATTAGTACGAGAAAGAGCCCCATACAAGCCAATACAAAACAAAATAGCTGCAACTGATAATAGAGATTCTAAAGACATATCACCTACTACCCCTACCTCTAGCTAAAGCCAAAGACCCGATAAGAGCTGCCAACAATAATACTGAGACACCTTCAAAAGCCAAGACGTATTCACCAACCAGCAAGTCGGCAATATCCGCATCCTGTAATACTTGCTGAGAAAATTCATCANTTATCGAATCGGCAGCAAACTCCGCTTCAGATATCGCTCCTACTGCTCTAGCTTGCACCAAGTTAACGGTATCCTGTTTATCAGCGTCAAGTTCTACCCATTCAGAAGTAAACACACCAAATAAAACAACTACTAGAAGGAGAATTGGAACAACCGTTGCAGCTATATGCAATTTATTTGGAGAATTTCCTCTTTGAATATCAGTTGTTAGCATAACCGCAAATATGAACAAAATAGATATGGCGCCNACATATATCAATACTTGTACAACCGCAAGGAACTCTGCACTCAATAAGAAGAAAAATCCGGCTACCCCAACGAAAACGACAGCCAACAAAAGGGCTGACCTGAATAAATCTTTTACCANCACTACACCGATNGCAGATACAATCGTGATAACCGATAGGCTCCAAAAAGCGATATCGTGAATCATTATTTAGATTCCTCTGATGCGCCGTCAATGTCTGTTTCTATCAATCGCAGTCCGGCTTTCTCACGTTTGTGCCAGTCCCATTTTTCCCGTCCTACTTCCCGCCAGGACAATGGTCTACCTCCCCTTGGATCGTAANNACTTTNCTCCAACTGNGGTCTATAAAATGTGCTTGGATTCTTGGCCGAATTACGAAGATCTTCCACATGGATCACCATGTCTTCGCGACTATACCTACCTTGTTCAAATCCACTACCCATAAATAAGCAATCGTACGGNCACGCCTCTACACACAATCCGCAGAACATACATCTTTGTAGTTCTATATCAAATACTTCTAGTTTATATTTGTCCCCTTGTTTGGGAGCACTTTCACTGGGCGAAGTAACGATTTTTATTATTCCNAGCGGACAATACTTAGCACAAGAAGCGCATCCAGTGCAGCGCTCTTCATACCATACGAATTCTTCCCCTCTAAACCTAGGATGCTGTTTAACACGCTCCTCAGGATATTGAATTGTAAAGGGTTTTTTCGTCATGTTCTTTAATGTGACCAATAACCCNCTGGCCATAGCTAAACCATACATTTACTTTACCTCAATCGTGGGTACACCCGGTACCATGGGCGTNTCAGTNCGAACTGGCAGAGAGTTAACTNTCTTCTGTAGCAATCCACCCATAAGCAAGATCAACAAAATGGCCNTAGGAATATTAATTGCTGCCATTATCCACAAATCACCCAAACTTAAATGGCCTGACGAATCTCTCAACAAGAATACTTCTACAGCCGTTATAGCCAGATTTATCAAGCTCAGAGGAAGTAAGAATTTCCATGACAAAGCCATAATTTGATCGAGCCTTAATCTGGGATAAGTAGCCCTAACCCAGATAAACACGAATATGATCGCTAGAGTCTTTAATAAAAACCAAAACCACCCTAAGAAATTTTCTAGTGGGCCATTCCANCCACCCAAGAANAAAGTGGTTATNACNGCAGATACTACCAACATAGCACCGGTTTCAGTAGCGAATATGAGAGCAAATTTTATACCGCTATATTCAGTATGATAGCCAGCTATTATCTCAGACTCTGCCTCAGCTATGTCGAACGGCGTCCGATTNAGCTCTGCAGACATACCAGTAACAAAAACAAATAATGCTATCGGCTGAACTAACAAAAATGGAATTGATTGAGCGTGAACAATATCGTTCAGCGACATAGACCCACTGATCATCACTACACCCAACAAGGATATAACCACAGGGACTTCGTAACTNATCAATACAGCGACGGATCTGGCTGCCCCAAAAAGAGCGTACCTATTGTTTGATGACCAGCCAGCCATGAATATACCAATGGTAGTGGCGGAGCTCACAGCTAATATAAACAACACCCCAACATTTAGATCAGCTAGCATAGTATCCTGCGCAAAGGGTATCACCGCTGTCATTAGAACCAACGGCACCATCATAACCAGGGGTACAGCAGTAAATATTATTCTATCTGCACCGGATGGAACCAAATCTTCTTTTGTTATAAGTTTCCCCAAATCCGCGATTGGCTGGAGCAATCCAAATGGGCCCCATCGATTTGGGCCAATCCGGTTGTGCAACCTACCCAGCAACCTGCGCTCCAGCCAGGTCACTAGAGCTGCACCAAGCAGTACAGAGNTAACCAACATNAGCATTATGGCNAGTCCCGCTATAACGTGGGAAAACGAACAGGGCACAAACGTACCTGCCGCATCGTGTATAAATCTATACAAGGCATTTTGATAAAATATGCTTTCTGAGGCTAACTGACAGTTCACCGATCTACCTCACCCATATTTATGTCCACACTACCCAGTGAAACAATCATATCTGGCAAAGTCCATCCAACTAGAAGGTGTTCAGTTATAGTTAGATTTATCAGAGACGGAGACCTAACTTTGCACCGATAAGGCGCGACTCCTCCGTCACTTACCAAATAAAATGCCAATTCTCCTTTTGACGCCTCTACTCGACCATAGGCCTCCACTCCAGATTCTGGCCTGAGAACCAATGGCAAACCTGCTATGCGTACAGGACCTGGCTCGATAATATCTATGCATTGTCTAATAATCCGCATGCTTTGCTTTATCTCCTGCATGCGCACCCAGAAACGATCATAGTTATCGCCATTTCTACCAATTGGAATATCAAATTCCATTTCTTCATAAGCATCATACGGACTCATTTTACGCCAATCCCAGTTAACACCACTTGCACGAAGNACAGGCCCAGAAACAGAACAATTTATCGCTAGATCTGAAGATATCGGGCTAACGCCTCTGGTTCGAGCGGTCAAAATCTCGTTTTCCATTAGCAAATGTTCCATCTCTTCAAATTCAACAGCGAAGTCATTGAGAAAAACTTCCAAAGCAGGCCAAAAATCGTCCGGAGTATCTGCAAAAACACCACCAGGCCTCATATAGCTGACCGTAACCCTAGCGCCACATAGCATTTCAAAAAGATCAAGTATGCGTTCCCTACTTCTAAAGGAATACATTAACGGGGTGCCGAACGCCCCCAGTTCTTGTATAAAAAACCCGACGGCAATCAAATGACTCGCTATCCTTTGAAGCTCTGCCACCAAAGTTCGAAGATATTTCCCTCTTTTTGGTGGTGAAATTCCCAAAAGCTGCTCAACGGCCAAGCAATATGCCTGATTATTTATCATGGATGATGTGTAATCCATCCTGTCGGTAAGGGTTACGACTTGGACGTAATTACGCTCTTCAGCAAGCTTCTCAGATCCACGATGCAGGTATCCCAATATCGGTTCTACTTCGACTATTTCTTCACCGTCAAAAGTTATCCTAAGCCTAAATACTCCGTGAGTACTCGGATGCTGAGGTCCGACATTCACCGTCATTGGCTCAGTCCNCATATTCATAGGACCAACCTTGATGAATCCATATAGTTTAGTCTNTCTCTGGAACTAACCAATTTATCTCCAAGACTACCAATACCAAAAATCACAGGAAATCCTTCCTGAGAGGNTGTCCTTCAAAACCTTCCCATAACAAAAGACGTTTCATATTGGGATGCCCATTGAAACGTATACCCATCAGATCCCAGATTTCCCGTTCTTGAAAATCNGCTCCTCTCCACACATGATATACAGAAGGCNTAGAGAGTTCTTCTCTTCCATACAGTCTAGTCTTTACTACAGTATCATGCTGATTAACAATAGAAGTTAGATGATACACAACTTCAAAATATTCTATGAAATCCACTGCGCTAATAGAATTCAAAAAGTCGAAACTGAGCTCTGGATTGTTTTTTAAGTACTCAGCTATATCGGGCATCATGCCGTGTTCAGTCCAGACAGCAGCCTGGTCAGAGTCCAGTACTGAGCCGGGAAAACGTTTCTCTATCGCCGCGGCCAAATCTATGCCCGACAAGTGAGATACGACCATAAAATCTCCTACGACAATCCCTTTCTCAAATTTTGTTCGCGCTTGATCTTTTCATGAAGTTCCATTATTCCGTACAACAATGCATCAGGTCTTGGTGGGCAACCTGGAACATAAACGTCCACTGGTATGATGTGATCAACCCCGGGAACTACGCTATAAGATCCGAAGTATGGCCCCCCACTAGTAGCACATACACCCATTGATATGACCCATTTCGGATCAGCCATTTGTTCATAAATGCGCTTTATGGGCACAGCCATCTTCCAAGTTACAGTGCCCGCTATAATCATTAGATCAGCTTGGCGGGGTGAGGCACGAAAGGCCTCCATTCCAAATCTTCCAATGTCAAATCTTCCCATAGCGGTAGCCATCATTTCAAAAGCACAGCACGCTAGTCCGAACGATACAGGCCATAGTGCAGATTTGCGACTCCAATTCACTAGAGCATCTACAGAAGTAACCACGATATTACCTTTAAGGTCTTCTGGAACCTCGATAGACGGAATATGTATCCTATTTTGAGAAGTGGCTATCAGATCATTGACCAATGTTCCTTCATGTTGGTCTACATCCCAAGTCCTGTCAGATAAAGGTGATGACCCTTGGTCTATATTTAGCATGTCATCCCCTCCTCCATTCCAAATCTTTTTTGCGCCATGCATACATCAAACCAACAAGCAGAATCAAAACGAATATTCCCATTTCTATGAGAGCAAAGGTTTGAAGCTTAAGAAACTTTGTAGCCCACGGGTATAAAAACACTACTTCCACGTCAAAAATAACGAACAAAATAGCATACATATAATATCGGAAGTGAAATTGGTTCCATCGCCCGCCAATAGTTTCCACCCCACACTCATATGCTTCAGATTTGACCTGAGTAGGGTTATTTGGACGAACGCCAAACTTAGAAGCTACCCAAGAGATGAGCAGCATACCAGTCGGGACTATAACAGCTATTATGCCAAATATAGCAATTAGCCCGTACTGAAGGAAATAGTTCTCAATCATGAAATAATTTACGACCTAGTTGAGAATGCGGACAGATTATAACATAGCAGTTAATAAGTCAGTAGTAAAATTTCAGCCAATATTCAGCTAAGTAGATAACTTATTAGTCAACAGCTAGAATGACAATATTCTATTAANCCCACACATTAGGAAAGAATTAATTGGAACAACCTAAAAACAATGGCCCTTTAGCGGGTCTTAAAGTGCTAGATCTATCAATTATAGTAGCNGGAGGGACAGCTAGCAGCTTAATGGCCGATTTTGGCGCAGAAGTTGTAAAGATAGAACGGCCTAAAACAGGCGATCCCCTCCGCAATTGGGGACCGTTTTACAAGGACGTTTCTTTGTGGTGGAAAGTACACTCAAGAAACAAAAAGTCTATAACCCTAGACTTATCCAAGCCAAAAGGCCAAAGTATCTTAAAAAGACTAGCAAATGAAGCAGATATTTTAATAGAGGGATTTCGCCCCGGAACTATGGAAAATTGGGGTNTCGGTCCAGACGAATTACTAGCCNCAAACCCAGAACTTATATTCGTACGATACTCAGGATTTGGACAAACAGGCCCGTATAAAGACCGNCCTGGCTTTGGAACGATCGCAGAATGTATGAGTGGTTATATCAGCATGACCGGATTCCCAGATTCCCCGCCTGTACTACCTCCCATACCATTGGCAGATGAGATCGCTGGAGTTTTCGGTGCTATGTCGAGCATGATGGCTTTGTACCACAGACAATCCAAGAAATATTCAGGTCAAGGGAACACAGGTCAAGTGATAGACGTAAGTTTGTTTGAACCACTATTTCGATTATGTATACCTCATATCACAATGGCCAACTTATTAAATTTGGTCAGAGAGCGAGTAGGTAACGATTTNCCAGATGCNGCNCCAAGAAGTCTGTACCAAACANNNGACCAACANTGGTTAGGNCTATCNGCCACATCCCAAAATACCTGGGAGAACTTAGCTGAAGCTATGGGAATGTCAGAAGTTATAGATGACGAGCGCTTCAAAGACAACGCTGCCCGGTTAGAAAACAAGGACGCCCTAAACGTAATACTTCAACAATACCTAGGAAACCTCAATCTCGAAACCATTATGGAAAACCTCATACCTGCCGGAGGTGTTGTTGGCCCAGTATATACGGCAGAACAAATAATGACTGACCCACATTATGCCGCCCGAGAAGATATCATCGAATTAGAAGATTCTGAACTTGGTAATACAAAGATGCTCGGTATAGTGCCAAAATTTAGCAGAACGCCGGGATCTGTAGATCATGCAGGGCCTACCATTGGGGCACACAACCTCAAGGTATATACAGAATGGCTCGGTCTAAGCCCAGCGGATATATCTGATCTGGAATCTGAAGGGACCATTTAAGGAATAAATGATCAAATTATTGATTGCTACTCACAACCCGGGCAAGCTTGCTGAATATAAACAACTCCTATCTTCAACGACGATAGAACTATTGTCATTAGATGACATCGGTATAACTGAGGAAGTTGATGAAACCGGAGTGTCATTTAGACAGAACTCATACCTAAAAGCCAAGAGTTATTCTATATTGAGTGGGGTGATCACATTATCTGATGATTCAGGGTTGCAAGTAGACCATCTGGGTGGAGACCCTGGTATATATTCGGCTCGTTATGGTGGGGAATTGTGTAAAAACGATTCTGACAGAGTTGAATTGCTTCTTAACAATTTACACGGAACCCCATGGCATAATCGTAGTGCTAGATTTACATGCGTGATTTCTATTTGTTCCGGAGAAAACCTATTGAGTTCAGTAGTTGGCTCAATATCAGGGATGATACAATATGAACCACGCGGCCATAATGGATTTGGATATGATCCTATATTCTATTTACCATCATATCGAAAAACCATGTCTGAACTTGAACAGAAAGAAAAAAACCTTCTGAGTCATAGATCAGATGCTCTTAGAAAAGTATCATCTATATTGCCTAAATTAATTAACGACCAGCAATAGTTACGAATGCTTAAAGACACGTTTAATAGAAATTTGAAAGACCTTAGAATATCTGTAACCGACAGATGCAATTTCAGATGCACTTATTGTATGCCCGCTGAAATATTCGGAGAGAGCTACGAATTTCTACCAAAAGAAGAAATTCTTTCATTTGAAGAGATTACCTTCCTTGTCTCTATTTTCGTCGAGTTAGGTGTCGAAAAAATACGAATCACCGGTGGTGAGCCACTGATGCGTAATAATCTTCAACATTTGGTGTTTCTCTTAAACGCGGTGTCAGGAATCAAAGATCTTACCCTGACTACTAATGGATACCTATTAGAGCAACAAGCGGAAGCATTGAAGAAATCAGGCCTAAGTAGGATAACAGTAAGTCTAGACACCCTAGATGACGAGTTATTTAAGACAATGAACGGTCGGGGATTCGACACCCAAAGGGTTCTAGCAGGAATTGAATCAGCTCGTCGCGCCGGACTATCACCTATCAAAATAAATTCTGTTGTACAAAAAGATGTTAATGATCACACTATTGTAGACCTAGCGCGGCATTTCAAAGGAACTGGAATGATAGTACGGTTCATCGAGTATATGGATGTGGGAAATCTGAATTCATGGAAACTAAATGAAGTAGTTCCTGCGTCTGAAATCTTAGAAAAAATAGACACAGAGTTACCACTGGAGCCTCTTTCTCCGAATTATTCCGGAGAAGTAGCCAGTCGATATAAATATAAAGACGGGTCAGGTGAAATCGGGATCATATCATCCGTATCGCAACCATTCTGTGGTCAATGCACAAGAGCCAGATTATCTACGGATGGAAGATTATATACATGCCTATTCGGGGAGACCGGCCTTAACCTAAGAGACCCAATGCGCGATGGAGCAACATCCGAGGAATTAAAAGCGTTGATAACAACATGCTGGGAAAATCGAGACGATAAATATTCTGAAGATAGAACTTCAAATACTGCAGGAACATCTACCTCCAACAAAATAGAAATGTACCAAATCGGTGGATAAACAGACCTTATTAGAGTCGTAATATGCCACGCAATCC
>PBBR01000004.1 GCA_002716645.1 Chloroflexota bacterium | reverse complement strand
TCCTTCAGCTGGGGATTGGATGGGAAATCCGGTGCAGTATTTTTTTATGTTGGTGAGCATTACTTCATATCGGTTTCCCAGCTCTGATATCAATTCATCTTTGTTTGGGTTGTCTGCGTATGCAATTAAGAAATTGCCGTCACCGATGAATGTGTCATGTACTCCAGAAAAGCCATTTTGAACCATCTGAGCGGCTGTTACGCCGTTGCGACAGGGCATACCGCCAAAAATGAACGCTTTTTCTACGTGTTCGACGTCCCGCTGATAGGTCATGATTCCTGAGGCTTGCTGAGCGCCATAGGAAAGTAACGGTCGATATTGTTCCATGTCTAATCGAGCTAAGGACCCTGCAGCGGCAGTCGCAGCCATTGTTCCACCGATACTGTAAGGCAGGTGGTTTCTGGCGCGCATTGCTTCCCTACCTAGGGACCGGACAGTCCTGCTTCCAATGTCATAACCCAGTGCGACTGATCTGATCAGGTCAGTTCCGCTAGCGTCCTCGCGCTCTGCCATAGCCAAAGCCGCTGGAACTGTGGCACATCCTGGGTGGAGTCCTGCGGATCCGTTGGAATCATCTGTCTCGTCGGAATGAGCCATCATACCGTTCGCCAGTGCGGCATTTATTGCGGATGTTAAGTGTGGGGATCCTATGATCTGGGCTTCAGGAGTTCCGCCTTGTTGCAGTATGAACTGCTTTCCGAGTAAACCAGGATGCATCACTGAGCCGGATATCATCGCAGAAAGAGTGTCTAGGATATGATGTTTGGTCTTCACTAATACATTGGGTGGTAATTCTGAATCTAGAGCACCGGACATGTATTCGATCAGGCGCGGGGTTATGGAATTGTCAGTTGACATAATAATATGCTCCTTGGGATGTTGTCCCTGATTATTGAGTGACTGTGGTAATAGTATCTAGATACTCATCTATTACAAGAAAAGCTTGTCTGCTATATGAAATTCTTATCGCATAGAACTCGTCATATTGTGCCAAATCAGTATGTTCATCGGCTAGATAAGTACAGAAGCCTTCCCTGATGGATTCTATGTCTCCTATTTGGATGGCTTGTGAGTTCTTCATAAGGAAGGAATACGGCTCGTTTTTTATGGCATCAAGGGACAGCAGCCGGGATACCTGTTCTATGGGGTGCATGCTGCTGATGTCTACGGATGTCACATATTGGTAATTATCGAGCTTTTCCCGAAGGGAAAGCATGTAATCTATCAATGCTGTGTCTAGTTCGTCACTGAAGTATGGGTCAGGAGTTCTTCCCCCATCAGACCACATGTCGTTTAGCATAAGTTTTACTTCCTGGATAATGTAACTAGAAATATACACTATTTGAGCTTTGTATACCTAACTATTAGTGCTTCTACAATACTGGCGTGCAATTGGATTAGTAAGTTGATAGTATTGACTAAACTAACACGAGCCGGGGTAACGTAATGTCGGATCAAATCAGTATCCCTTCAGTACTCATGAGAGGTGGAACATCCAGTGGTCCTTTCTTTCATCTTAAGGATTTACCTGCTGACAGGGATGATATGAGCAAGGTTTTGTTGTCTGTAATGGGGTCACCTGATTCCAGGCAGATAGACGGTATTGGCGGAGCGACACCTTTGACAAGTAAGGTCTGTATTATTTCTCCGAGTGAGCGGGAAGATTCAGACATTGATTATCTGTTTGCCCAGGTGTCAGTGGATGAGGATTTTGTTGATTATGGACCGACATGTGGAAATATGCTTTCAGGAGTTGGCCCTTTTGCAATTCATGAAGGTCTTATACCTGCTCAGGGTGAAACTACCACGGTCAGGATTCATGCTGTTAATAATGGGGGGCTGATTGAAGCAATAGTCCAGACACCTGGTAGAGAAGTTGCCTATCATGGAGATTATGCGATATCTGGAGCACCCGGTACTGGGGCTCCTATTTTACTGAAATTTCTGGACCTCGTGGGGGGCGCCACTGGATCATTGTTTCCTGCAGGCGATCCTATTATTGAGGTGGAAGGTGTTGAGGTAACTTGTATTGATGTTGCTATGCCAATGGTTCTAGCCCGAGCCCAGGATATGGGAATCCGCGGCGACGAGACTTCGGCAGAACTTACAGCCAACACGGAATTGATGGGGAAGATTGAAACAATCCGGCTTGCGGCCAGTTATAAGATGGGGCTTGGCGATGCTCGAGGTAAGGTTATGCCCAAGTTCGGGATACTGTCTTCTCCGAGTAATGGGGGTAACATAAGATCCAGGTATTTCACCCCGCTTACCTGCCATGAAGCTCATGCCGTGACTGGAACAATGTGTATTTCATCCGCCAGTTTATTACCAGGTACCATAGCCTCAGAGTTCGTGCAGGTAGATCATAGCGGCGATCAGACCATATGGATCGAGCATCCTCTTGGCAAAATAGATTGTGCGGTTGAAGTTTTTAGCGAAGACGGCCTCAATAACACTGGAATAAGGTCATGCGGAGTTTACCGTACAGCACGGAGACTAATGGATGGATGTGTTTACGTTCCTGCCGGCATATATTAGCGTTTATACCAGCTGGTAGGGGTATTGTATTTTGTACAAAGCATTATATTGACGTAGAGCGGTTCGATCTTTGGAGTTAAATAAGGGTACCCTTCCAGTGGGTGCCTCTAATTTTGCCTAATTATAATTGACTTTGGAGTTGAAGGTTGAGTATGTCTAAGATGAACAAAACATTTTTAATTCTTTCAATACTATTGGGACTCAATATTGTAATCTTGGGATGCAGTAGAGTAGAACAGGTTCAAGTACCAGACATCAACCAAATTGCCGAGCAAGTTAAGGATAAGTTGCCTGAGTCTGAACAAGTTCGCCCAGCCGACAATATTAAGCTCGACGAACCCAAAGAGACTGGCTCCGTCTCAAAGGATGAACCATCAGAGACTACTTCCGAAGTGCAAGCGTCAGAAAGTTCAGTTGTAACGAAAGAACCCGATGTTGAGCCACATGAAGAAACTGATGCTGAGACGCATGAAGAAACTGAAAATCACAAAAGCGATGGGATTTCAGAACAAGAGGATCATCGAGAATATTCAACAAGTATTAATACNCAGATAAGTGAAATANCAATAGGATCGTTACCTGATGAATGGGCTTGGTTATCGAGCGGATTGGATAAGTATNCTGATGTATTTGGAGTGCATTTCTTCGCTACTGAAGGCACTCCNNATGCCCAGCTTCTTCACTCAGTAAACGTACTTGCCGAATACCTGGATAATGATGCNGATGGTGTGGTGGATAACCCTAAGGTTCTTGAATATCTTGTNTCAAGCAACGCCTCGATGATCATGGGTAAGGACGAGGACGGTCTAATGGATGCACTGGATNCTCTTCCCGACCGGTTCCACGATGCAGCTGATGACGGCGAATTGATTTATGTCACATTGTTTGCTGAAGAAGTACCTCCGAATAACGGCCCCGATGCAAGCCTTGAGGAGATCCTGCATTTGATTACCCAGGTGGGTTATGCCAGAGCCTACCCCGGAATTTTTGGTGAGAGACCAGGGTCAGATATTGCAAACTACATGGACGNCGCGCGCGGAGGGCATTTCGCTGAAAGAGATCCTTCNGACTGTGAAGATGATCCCAATGAGGAATGGGCCACCGGNCAATGTGCNGTTCCACCAAATGGAGAATATCCAGATGGTGCATGGTACACATATACCGACACTACTTGCTCCTATGACTGCATGGTGACTGAATACACTTATTGGGCGNTGACNTCTATGTTGGGTGCNCAATCNGCCAGNTGCNACGATATAGCCGATGAGTGGGATTTGTGTACCGAGGAAGATGTGGAGTCACGTGATAGCGCGGTGTACGATTTATTGGGAGATCCCGAATTCGCTTTATCGACCACCATTCCAGTGGGTGACTACAGGTACCTGGAAATTGGCATCGNAGGTGACACTGNGGTAGATACGGTTANTGAATCAGACGCNAGTACTGAGGTCGTTTTATCTGAAGAGTTAGTTGTAGGTGACGAATATTATGCTCCCTTCACTACGTATATAGACGTAAAGGATGTCAGGATATTTGGTTTAGAAGACGTTGCNGTATCCTTTGTGGANAATGTAGGAAAAGCTTACGAAGCNATGTTTAAGGTGACGTCAGATATAGATACCAATATGCAGACCTCTCTGTACGAGATCATGTCCAACAAATACGTGTATCAACGGGTTGGCTATATCGGAGCAGAGACCTATGGTCAAATTCATGAAACACCCGGTGCAGGAAAATATGTACACGAAAGAGTGGACTACATATGGGAGAATCCTTCCTATTCCACCGAAGAACAGACAGGCGAAGTAATTGAGCATCTGCTGCATACACTTACAGCGTTAGGATTTCATTATGCATTCCCAGACAAATGGGCCTGGGATAATCCCTCTTCAGATGTACGATTAGCAGTTCAGGAAGCAATAGACTCAGGGCATTACGGTGTTGACAGTTATGATGGACTCCGGGATGATCCTGAAGCTTATTATAGGGTTATATCACAGGAATATGCGTACTGGATGATCATGGCTGAATGGGATTATTTTGATGTTATAGGTATGGATCCAAACGAAGAATGGGATATCACTACACCGTCTGAAATGCAGGAGGAATTACCTTTGGGTCATGCCCTTTATACATCTAGTGTAAAGGACCTGATAACAAGGCCCGAAGAATCTCTAATGCATAATCTCTTTGGGCGTTAATTATTGTTGACTGGCTGTGTAATTTCACAGCCAGTCGCTGACCAACCGTAGATTGTGTCAGTTCATTTTTGAATCATCATAAATTGGCGTATTTGTCCTTAGGTATTTAGACCCAAGGAATCTGATTTTGTACTATCAACAACTCGATGTCTAGGTTAGACGAATTGACCGGCACAATGGCCGGAAGCCCACGCCCATTGAAAGTTATACCCACCCAATGGCCCCGTCACATCCACTGCTTCCCCGATAAAATACAGACTATTAACAGTGGTGGATTCCATTGTTCTGGATGACAACCCTGCAGTATCTACCCCGCCAAGGGATACTTCTGCCATTCGGTATCCCTGAGTGCCAGACGGGCTAAGTTCCCAACTGGTTAGCATGTTTGAGAGTGACAGTAAATCTTTGCCGGACAATTGGTTGATTGGCTTGTTGCTTCGGTAGCGATTTGAAAATGCCCGAGCAAAATTTCTTGGTAGCACTGAGGACAATACGGTCGCTAGCTCTGACTTGGGTCTGTTGCTTTGTTCGCCTAGTAGGAAATCAATGACATCTACATCGGGCATGAGATTAACCTTGATTTTCTGCCCCTGTTGCCAATAGGAGGATATCTGCAAAATAGCCGGCCCACTCATACCTCGGTGGGTAAAAAGTATATTTTCTTTGAATGTGACATTGTTGCACGATACGGTGCAGGGTATGGAGAGTCCCGAAAGCTCTCTACAAAATGCCTCATGTTCCCCTCGGAACCTTAGCGGAACCAGGCCTGGATTTATATCAGTTATTTGCATGCCAAAGGTCTTGGCTACTTCATATGCGTACCTGGTAGCACCCATCTGTGGTATTGAGGGTCCGCCCGTGGCTATTGTTAGGGATTCAGATCGGAAAATGCCGTGGCTGGTGGTGACTGTGAACCCGTCTTTTCTGGATACTCGGGTAACCTTACAATTCACTATAGTTGTTACACCAGCATCCGTTGCTTCACTTGTAAGCATATCTAATATCGCACGAGATGAGCCGTCACAGAACAGCTGGCCCAGCGTCTTTTCGTGGTAGGGAATTCTGTGCGTTTCTACCTTTTCCAGGAAGCGTTCTGGTGAGTACCTGGTCAAGGCGGAGATGCAATATTGGGGATTGTCAGATTGGTAGTCACTGGGGACTGCTCCCCAGTTTGTAAAATTACAGTGACCACCTCCGGATATAAGTATTTTCTTACCGACCCGATCTGCATGTTCCAGTACTAGGACCGTTCGATTCCTTCGTCCAGCTTCAATTGCACACATCAGGCCAGCGGCTCCGCCACCGATTATTATTGCGTCGTATGTATTTTGAGATGTCTTCATTAATTATTTATCGAAACGTGTTAACTGAGAGCGGACGTTTACTTGTTTGAGTATATTCGCCTTGCTATTGAGTAACAACTGACGTAAATGAGAGCGGGCACACATTTGACTAGGAATCGGTGTATCAATGGACCGACTTAGTCCCAGTGTATAATCTGACTACTATGAAACATGATGTCCGCAATACAAGTAAATTTATGATCACAGCTTTAGCTGTTGGTCATTCTGTTTTTCATTGGATTCTTCAAAGTTTTGTAGTGGTTTTACCTGAAATACAATCTGCATTTCAACTTAGTGCGGTGGGTGCAGGTGGGATCTTGTCAGCGAGAGAACTTGCCTCGGGGGCTGTGCGGTTGCCTGGTGGTGTATTGTCTGACGTGCTTCGGAAACATTGGGGCTTGTTGTTAGCGGCTTGCTTATTAATCGCTGGATGCGGGTCCCTTGCCATTGGATTATCGCCATTCTACGGAGTGTTACTGGTGGGAGTGGCTTTAGTGGCCATGGCCCATTCGTTATGGCATCTTCCATCCTCTGCAGCTCTTTCCTACCATTTTCCGGATAAGCGCGGTTTGGCTTTAGCTCTGCACGGTGTAGGTGGAAGTGTCGGAGATGTTGCAGGTCCCCTGATGACAGGGTTACTACTGGTTGTAGTCACATGGCAGGGGATTTTGAGTGTTTACGCGGTAATACCGATAGTATTGGCGCTTTGCGCTCTTTGGGCTATCAAGAATATAGGTCGGATTAGTGCTGAAGACCAATCCAGTAATTCTAAAGAATCAAGACCAAAAATGACTGCGAGATTACTAACACATCCTACTCTTTGGGGTATTACTGTTGTTAGGGGTCTTCGAGCCATGGCTCTAGTCGCTTTACTGACAACAATACCTTTGTATCTGGAACATGATTTAGGTATGAATCCATTTAATCGTGGGCTTCATATTGGGTTATTGATTGCTATTGGACTGGCTGCTAAGCCACTGGCTGGGCATCTGTCTGACAGGTTCAGCCGGAAGAAAGTGATGGTGCCTGGATTAGCCTGGTCGTGTGCTATGGCTCTTTTGATGGTGCCATTCAATGATGGGATGAGCCTCTCAATAGTAATAGTTTTAATAGGGTTATTCTTGTATCCGGATCAACCTATCCTCACTGCCGCGACTCTGGAGATAGTGGGTAGACAGGTCTCCGCTACTGCTTTAGGCCTTGTAACATTTGCTAGCTTTATAATGTCGGCGATTTCTCCACTTATTGCTGGGGGGATATACCAGACACTAGGCATGGATTCTGCGATGTACTTTGTAGCCCTTCTATTCGGTGTCGCAACCTTGATTATGGCTGGCCTTAACCTGACGCCGCGGACCGATCAATTATAGTAGAATGCTGACGGGGTGCGTACTCAATCGCTCAGAACTTTCATTAATAATTAGAGATAAGGTTTAATGTATTGAAAGATCAATTGGAAGTAGACCGTATAAAGGTCAGGTGCCCTCATTGTAGCGGAGTCACCGATATAGACGTTAAGTTCTATGAGGATGGGTTAGGTCTTAGAGATTCGTGGGTTTGTCAGGCAACTTATAGTATGGGACATCTTAGTTGTTTCAAGGCGTTTCATGAAAAGGACTTAGATGATGAGGAACAGATTAGAATTCTGCGGATCGCTCGGCACAAAATAAAAAAATATTACGAAGAGATTACCTAGGGCTTATAAATATATTCATGTAGGAGTATTAGTTATGCAGGTTGTTAGAGTTTATTCAGGCACTGATGGTGAATCCCACTTTGAAGATTTAACCCCAGATCAATTAGCCGAGATAGTAAACAATGTGGGCCCCGGAGATATCACGTTGAACCAGCGTCAATACGCGGAGCAGGAGCATACATATCACAATGCACCGCGCCTCCAGTATGTAGTACATCTAGCAGGAGTTTCCGAATATGAGGTTGCCGATGGAACTACTAGACGGTTGGTCGCAGGAGATGTGCTGGTAGCCGAAGATATGACTGGGCACGGGCATATCGCCAAGATCATTACAGAGGACTACAGGTGTACTCTAGGCATTCCGATGCAGTAGGATTGGGAACTTATTTTGGACAATGACCTTAGGTAATAATTTATGAAAATTACTTCTGTAGAAACTGTTATTCTGGACGGCCAGTTTCCCTTTGTGTTTGTTCATACCGATGAAGGATTGGTAGGAATTGGAGAGTGCTTCAGGAGACAACCCTCTGTGACCAGAACTGTTGTTGATGAGGTCTTGGCCCCGTCTATTATTGGTAAAGATCCGGTAGACACGGACGCCCGGTTCAGGGACATGGCCAGAGCGGGGAATGCCCTCGAGATCGGTGGAGCAATTTGGATTGGTATAGCTGGGCTAGATATAGCCCTGTGGGACCTAAAAGGGAAATCGCTGGGGGTACCCATATACCAATTGCTCGGTGGTAAAGTCAGGGATAAGGTTCCAGTGTATGCGAGTTCTCTTAAACGAGATATGACCCCATTGGAAGAGGCTAGAAGGGCGGAATACTATGTGGATCAGGGTTACCGGGCCTATAAACTTCATAGCGCTGTTCCAGGGAAAATGGATGACCCTTCTGACCAGACTATAGCTACCGTCACGGAAGTTCGAAAAGCGGTCGGTGACGATATCGATATCCTGGTAGATGTGAACGGGGCTTATTCAGTACACCGTAGTATCGAAGTAGGGAAACAACTGGAACAATTGCAAGTGTTTCATTTTGAAGAGCCGCGCCCTCATTATGATCTAGAAGGTTTGGCCAGAGTGGCTGATTCCCTGGATATACCCATCGCCTCTGGTGAAATGATATACAGTCATTATGAATATTATGAACTTATCACTCGGGGTAAGGTTGATATAATCCAGCCAGACATAGTTAAGACACCTGGTTTCACCACGTTTATCAAGATAGCTTCTATGGCTGATACTCTAGGTATACCGATAACGTGTCATAATACCCAGCCCACCATTAGCACCGTAGCGCATGCCCATTTTGTTGTTGCTACACCTGGTGTGCCCTATGAGCAGGAATACAATATCGAACCTTGTTCCATAAGGGATAAATATCCCATATTATCCGAGCCACTTAACATAACCAATGGTTTCTTGGAAGTTCCTGAGGGACCTGGCCTCGGTATTGAATTGGATATGGATATAGTAAAAAAAGTGTCTCAATAAAGGATGGTAAATGATTGAACCCAGCAAAGTACGTATGTCTGAGGATGCGACGGGACAACGTACTACTTACGCAGAAATAGAAGTCGGGAAAGATCTGGGTAGTTTTGAATGGACAGTCACTCAGGATGACGTCGAACGAACATGCGATCTGGATCAACACTGGCATGAATGGTTCGTTGGTGATTCCCCTTGGGGTGGGCCGATAGCTCCACCTCAGATTCAGTCTAGGCCCCCCCGATGGCTTCTTGGGCGTACGTACAATGTTCGTGGTGTAAGTTATAAGCTAGATTTCGAATATTTGAAACCGATTATGAGTGGGGAAACGCTGGTTATATCTGGCCATATATCCGAAAAATATATAAAACGTAACCGTGAATATGTTAGATGGGATACCGTGGCCCATAACGCAGATGGAGATTTGGTGTTTATAGCGTCTAGGGTTCAGTGTATGGATATTGTTGAACGAGATGCGCCCCGCGAGGGAACCGGGATAGATGGCGGACCCAAGCCAGAGAGGATCTGATAAACAATGGCTATTATTACAAGTAGTACCCCTATAGGATACGAACTCCCGACAGTTTCTCAGAAATTAAGTGTTAATCTAAATCGTGTTTTGACGGATGCTGGAGAAGTCGACACTATTCATACGGATTCTACTGCGGCAGCACGTGAAGGGTTAACAAGACCAATCGCTGTAGGATCCCGATTGTTCGGCGTAATTCCACGTATGATGATGCTTTGTTTTGAAGAAGGATGGATCGTTGGTGGAAAAGGCTCTGTGGTAACTAGGAGATCAGCTGGGATCGACGATCTTATCACCGCTAAGGGCTATGTAACCAGTAAGGTGCCAGAGGGTGATACTAAGTTGCGAGTCGAATGTGAGGTATGGGTAGAGACGGATAAGGGAGAGAAGGTGATAGTGGGCCAGTGCAGCGGCCTTGTTGATAAAGACTGACGGAGTGAAACATGAGAATAGGTTTATTTCCCGGTAGCGTACCAGGACAACTTTTAGATCTAGAATCCACAATCGCTCAGGGAGTGTCGGCAGAGGCTGATGGCTTTGATAGTTTTTGGGTACCGCATCTATCAAACCGGGGATTTGACGGTTTGACTATGCTCGGTCTGATCGGTTCTCAGACGCATAAAATCGAATTGGGAACAGCTGTAGTTCCTACCTATCCTAGACATCCCTCAGCCTTGGCTCAGCAGGCAATGACGGTTCAGGTCGTCACTGGTGGACGGTTATCGTTGGGAATAGGTCCTTCCCATCAGAGGAATGTCGAAGATGCTTGGGGATTGTCCTATAGCAAACCCGCTCGGCATGTTAGGGATTACTTATCGGTAATAAAACCATTAGTGAATGATGGTAGCGTATCGTTTTCTGGGGATAACTACCAAGTAAATACTCAGATAGAAATGCATGGAATTACCCCGTTTCCGATACTTATATCGGCCTTGGCCCCAGCTATGTTAAAGCTGGCAGGAGAAATGGCTGATGGTACGATCACCTGGATGGCAGGCGTTGCTGCAATAGAAAAGCATGTAGTACCGCGCATTAACAAATCTGCTGCAACCTCCGGACGTCCCGTACCGCGTACCTGTGTCGGATTGCCTGTGTGTGTAACTGGTGACAAAGGCTCTGCATTTGAGAAAGCTGCCAGGTCCTTCGAGAGGTATGGGACTTTGACGAACTATCGAAGGATACTGGATATAGAAGGTGCAGATGGCCCAGCAGACGTTGCCATAATTGGGAATGAAATAGAAGTTGAGAATCAATTGAAATCTTTATCTGATTCAGGTGCTACAGATTTTCTGGCTGCGATCTTCACTCCGGATCAATCTACTGATTCTTACAATAGAACCAAGGATTTACTTGGGGGCCTAGTCGGAAAGATATAAATAGAGCTGTTTTTGTGATTCTGACATTCACGTACCACAGGTATTGTGTTATTCCTGATATTACCTGGGCTCCGGATTAACCCACACTTCATCGTCTATTCGGATTACGTCATAGGTGTCTATATCATCGGTAAAACCGTCAGGGCAGGTACCGTCTGCCACGTCGAATCTTGCCTGGTGCCATGCGCAAGTCAGTAGACCATCTTTTATGGAACCTGTTTCCAATGCATATCCGGAATGAGGGCAGAGATTGGAAAACGCATAAAGCTGGCCATCGCTGTAAAACACGGCTATGGATTGGGAGCCGTCTGAAACAGACACGCACTTTTTTATCCGTAATCTTTTCATGTCTCCAACTTTGATGTAACCCTCAGGTGCTTCGGGCATATTTGACCTCCGAAATTGGCTGCTGTTTTAAAGTCTATAACAAATCTGCGTCTACTTACTATAGGAATCCGTGTTCATACATAAAACAATATGACTATACTGACCAGTAGTAATAGATTATATTTATACGGGCCTACGAAAATGATTAATTTGTAATATTAGGAAGGAGCGAACCTTACACATGACCAATAAAGATATCAAGGGGGTAGTAGTACCTATACTTACTCCTCTTAATTCTGATGAGACTGTGGATACGAAATCACTCAGAAAACTAACTAACTATCTTATAGATAATGGAGTTCACGGTATCTGGATATCGGGGACAACTGGAGAGTTTGCATCTCTATCCGACCATGAACGCTTAATAAGTATCGATACCTTGGTTGATGAAGTGGCCGGAAGGGTTCCCGTTATAGGAAATATATCTGGCCCTAGCACTGAATTATCGCTCAAGATGGCCCGTGAAGTCTCTGAGATCAAACTTGATGGCATAGCTGTCACTCCACCATATTACTATCCTCATTCACAAGACGAATTACTCGATCACTACCGTTATATCAGCGATAAGTCGAGCATACCCTTATGGATATACAACATCCCACAGACAGTAAAAACATCCGTAGCTCCTCTAACAATGGCTACACTAGCGACGGAAGGTGCTGTCGTAGGCGTGAAAGATAGTTCCGGTACCGGTGAGCTGTTAGCCGAACTTAACGTTCTCTGTGAACAGGGTGATATATCGTTTCTACGTTTCCTTGGAACATTGTATAGGACTACTAATTCAGGAGGCGTGGGTACTCACGGAGTGATACCAGCCATTGCTAATTTGGTGCCAAAGGCGGCATCCGAAGGATGGGAAGCTGGCGAGATTGGCGATGCCGAAGCTTGCAAAAGAGCTAATGCCCAGTTGTTGAGCGCAGTNAAGATATCTAGNTTAGCGAAATCTGGTGGTCCAAACGCTGCNAGTCTATCNGGGTTAAAGTCAGCCTTGAAGATCATGGGTGTGNTGGATAATGATACTGTNAGTAGACCNCTTAGNCCTCTGACTAGTGAAGAACGACAAGGTATACCGGCAATACTTGAGGAATTGAATTTACCGNTAACNGTTTAGTTNGAACTTCAAATATNTTCGTGGACCNNACGAGTATTTGAAATCAAAANGGAATGACTTTATACAGTTAATCCACAGGAGTTAGTGATGATGCAATCAAGATTGCCAGGCCCACCAGGAATCTTCCCTGACCTACCTGATGCAATGGTGGATCTGAATACTGTAGCTGGGGTAGATTTGGTTAAAGCGCAGTGGCGTTACCATGATGCTGAAATAGTAGACACGGATTTCAGAAGTGTCGGTGATGATCTTGAACCGTCTGGCCCACCAAATCGTACCTATGATGTTTCTCCGCACGCAGAATCAATTGATTACGATGATTCACAATGGGAACTTGTAGATGCTACAGACCTATCTGGTCGTAGAGGTAATGGGAAAGTCAGTTTNAATTGGTATCGGATTAACATAACTATTCCTGAAAANATTGCTAGTTTCGATCCTACAGGCTCAACCNTCGTATTNGANGTNGTAGTTGATGACTATGCAGAGTTATGGGTAGATGGCGATATGCCCCGGGTTGTTGGNCAAGCTGGTGGTACTGTTGTGGCAGGATTCAACTCCCCCAATAGGATAATCGTCGNACGCGATGTTAAACCNGGACAAAAATTCCAACTTGCGGTTTTCGGTATAAATGCTCCTATATCTGTATCTCCTGAAAACTATATTTGGCTCCGTACGGCTAAGCTGGACTTTTATGGTACGGAGCGATCGACCCCGTCAGTACATGTACCGATGGAGTTGGCCCGAACTAAGCCAGGAATCGATGCCATATTTGATTCAGACGCAAGGCTAGAGCAAATTGCCGCTGGGTTTGTGTTTACGGAGGGACCTGTCTGGGTTAACGCAGGTTATCTGCTATTTAGTTCACCGAATACCAATACAATATATCGCTGGTCAACAGATGGTTCCGTAAATGTTTTCAGATCTAATAGTGGATATAGCGGTTTTGATATTGGCGAGTATAGACAACCTGGTTCAAATGGGTTGACTCTGGATTCTCAGGGGAATCTAACTATATGCCAGCACGGCAATCGCAGGATAATAAAAGTTGAGCCTAAGAATGTGGTGTCGGTGGTAGCAGATCGATATGAGGGCAAGAGGTTTAATAGTCCTAATGACTTAGTTTACAAGTCGGATGGCTCACTGTATTTCACNGACCCACCCTTCGGATTGCCAAACAGATATGATGATNCCAGAAAAGAGTTGCCTTATAGTGGAGTTTTNAGAGTCAAAGATGGNGTAGTCACACTGCTGGTNGATGATATGTCNGGTCCTAATGGAATTGCATTTTCCCCTGACGAGAAATATCTCTATGTTGGCAACTGGGATATGAACAATAAAGTTCTAATGAGATACCCAGTTCTAGATGATGGCACTCTTGATCAGGGACATNTTCTATGTGATATGACAGANGACACTAGTGAGAATGCCATTGATGGAATGAAGGTGGATCAAGAAGGTAATATATACGCTACTGGGCCCGGTGGNCTATGGATTTTATCTCCAGAAGGCGAAGTGTATGGNGTGCTCAAAGGACCAGAACTTCCCCACAATGTGGCATGGGGAGATGCAGATGGTCGGACACTGTACCTCACGGCGCGTACAGGTGTATATAGGATCAGGGCAAAGATACCTGGGATTCGTCCCTAGAGAATCTCCCAAGCAGTTATAAATAAAGGCCAGATGATTAATTAATCATCTGGCCTTTATTTATAATCATCAGATTTCAGCTACTTAATTGCCGATCCACCCTGACTCTGACATATCTAGAACTACTCCGTTGGGTCCACTTATCTTCACTTCAGCATTACTCCGGTCTGGTCGTGTTTTGACGGTGCTCTCGCTGCCGGATCCAGCCGCTGCGGCCACTTGCATTGGGGAGAGCATTTTCGCACCTGCCTTTATGGCTTTTTCAGAGTAATTTTCGATATCGTCTACTGTAAATCCAATGTGGTGTATACCTTCAAATCCTGCTCCACCTTCGCCTACATCGGGCGAGCCAGCAGCTTTTACAGTGCGTATGGTAAGGTTCATTTCGCCGTCGCTAAGGTATATGTGGCTGTCGCCACTGCGACCTACTTCCTTCATATCAAATAATTCCATGTAGAAATTGGCAACTTTCTGAGGGTCCTTTGCGGTCATTGCTATGTGTTTAATCTTTGGCATACTGTCTCCTCGTATTAAGAAATGTTTTGCTTGCTAGAACAGTTCTCTATGGATTTCTGTTGGGCTTGATTCTAGTGACGATAACCGTGCAGGTCAATGCCTTTACATTAGCTATTCCCGGATAATAATTTCCACTGAATCTAGCTTTGCATATCACGCGGCCGCCTATACAGCGCCAAGCTCTCTCAATTCTTGTATGGCATTCTCATTGTAACCAAGGCTACCTAATATTTCGTCTGTGTGTTCACTTAATAAAGGTGCTATGCCGGGCTGACTGGGCGTCTCTGAAAATTTCCAGGGAGTTCCATGAACTTTGATATTCTCGCCTAGTCTGGGATGGAATATCTCTGTGACATAATTATTGCCGACAATATTTGGGTCATCTGCAGCCTCTAGCATTGTATTGACTTGAGCAGCAACCATTCCTGCGCCTCTTAAGATACCCAACCAGTGTTCCCTAGTATTTGTGCCGAAAAGTTCGCTGAGCTTAGCTAGGATTAAATCTCTATTCTCATCTGATTCAAATGCTAGACCTAGATCATCTAACCCACCGGCTTCCCTCATGGGTTCTGTGAAGCCTAGGAGATCGAGAGCATCTTTCAGTATTCTGGGATTGAACTGGATTGCCAGAGGACGACCATTACAGTCGTTAAAACATGCGGCTATGCCGGGTCTCTCCCTAGTACCATTGATTCGGACTCCTGTTATAGGAGGTTTGTTTCGCCACATCGCAGTAGTCATAGTCCAGCCCATGAGTCGAAACGCACTACCAACTAGGGAAGTTTCAACTTTTTGACCTACGCCTGTAGTTTTGGCATGAACTAGTGCTGCTAACACTCCGCCAAAAGTTAAAATTGCGCAGCTTTCGTCAGCTACTGATGCAACACCTGTCCGCATTTGCTGACCAGGAACTGAGAAAGCTTCTGTTACACCCGCTAGAGCCTGTCCCACAGCATCATTCCCCGATAACTTATAATCTGGGCCGTCCGGCCCATAAGCAGATACTGAGCCGTATACGATAGCTGGGTTTATTTGTTTCAATTCTTCGTATCCGAATCCGTATCTTTCCGCTGCACCGGGGCGAAAATTCTGACCAAATATATCGGCAGTCTTTACTAGCTCATGCAATATCTTTTTGGCTTCGGGTAGTTTGAGGTTTAGGGTTAAACTCTTCACTCCCCTGTTGTTGGTTTCAAAAAAGGAACTTAATTCTCCTTTAAGTTCTCCGTTAGTCCTCGATTCATCACCAACCCCTGGTACTTCTATTTTTATTACTTCTGCTCCTAGATCGGCCATGAGCATGTATGGCACGGTCCCTGCCTGTGCGGTTGAGCAGGTTACCACTCGAATTCCTGAAAGAGCCCCTTGAGAGTTACTCATATTTGATATTTCTCCTGTCGTACTAGTGTTCCTGATTTCGTGAGCACCCTCGTGAGACTAGGAATGCCACTTGATGTAAGACCTATTGTATAGAAGTTACTTGGTGTATCCAAACTCTTCTTATACTCTGAATTAAATTATCTATACATGCTTGCAACTAAACATGCTTCTTCATCCCTTCATGAGAATCTGTAAACCCCAAACTATGGTAGAAATTCTTGGCTAGCACACGTTTCTTATCAGTAGTTAGCTGTATTATGCTAGCCCCATTGGCTTTACCGTATGCAATAGCTTGGTTCAACATCCACTGGCCAATATTTTTGCCCCTGAATCGCTTGTTTATCCTAACTGCTTCTATA
>PBBR01000003.1 GCA_002716645.1 Chloroflexota bacterium | reverse complement strand
CGCATTGACACTACGAAGTTATCCGTATTGTTGTGGAGTTTTTCTCGCAGGGCTATTAGATAATTTGATAAAGATTCTAGCTCGGACGGTGTGAGGCGAATGCCATGCCAACCGTCAGCGTACATAGCTGCTCGTCGTAAGGCTTTTTTCGTGATACCACCCGTCCAGATAGGTGGGCGAGGCCTCGAGGTTGGCTTTGGATGCATCGAAACTGTACCGATATCTGGAATGTCTATAGGGTCACATCCCCATAAATCCTTGAGTTGGGCTATATGGTGATCTGTTTCANTNGCTCGGNCAACATAGTTNGCTTCTAGTAGATTAAACTCTTCTTCCNTCCAGCCCACTCCTGCCCCTACTATTAGTCGGCCATTAGATAGAACGTCAAGAGTAGACAACATTTTCGCATTCAATATGGGCTGACGGTATGGCAATATCAGGACACTAAACCCGAGCTTTATTGTCCTTGTAGTCGCGGCTAGATAGGATAAGGTTACAATTGGATCGAAAATATTATCAGTATGGCTTATTGGAAATACGCCGTTTGATCTATAAGGATAACGGGAGGTTAAGTCTGCTGGTACGATCACGTGGTCATTGACAAAAATACCGTCGAATCCTAGTTGTTCAGACGTGTGAGAAATTTCCATTAGTGNTTCGTTAGATGCTAGCGTTCCGACGTTCGGTATTACTACCCCAAATTTCATCCTATTTCTACTCCTATACGTACAGGTCCACGCTCGTTGGGTTTTATTGACACCCCTATAGGGCGATGCTAGAATTTGCCCGACTCCCACTATGATAATAGACTGTGCAATTAGTTGTCTTTGCGACAGATTTTCGGGTCAGGAGTCAGCGTGATTGCAAGTGCTAGACCATGGACACATTAAGGAGGACNGGTATGCCCCCAGAGATTATCAAAGGACTTAAAGATGTCTATTTTGACACGACTGAGTCTAGTTTCATTGATGGTGAAGTGGGTAAGCTGCTGTACCGCGGTTACAACATACACCAATTGGCTGAAGAGTCTACTTTTGAGGAGGTCGTATACCTCCTGCTCTACGGTAAACTTCCCAATAAAAAAGAGCTCNGTGATTTCGATGNTGAGCTNAGGGCAAATCGTATAATACCTGATCAAGTTATTCAGGTTCTAGACCTTGTTAAAGCTAGTCATCCGATGGATGCACTCCGGACGGGCATATCTGCCCTAAGTGCCTTTGACCCAGAAGTCAATGATAACTCAGTCGAAGCTACTATACGAAAAGGGATTCGTCTAACTGCGATGGGGCCTACTATCGTTGCCGCACATCATCGTTTAAGGCAAGGGCTGGAGCCNGTGGCACCAAATCCAGACTTAAACCATGCCGGTAATTTCTTGTACATGTTGTTTGATGAATTGCCCGACCAGGAAACCACTGATTTACTGGATGTGGATTTTATTCTGCATGCAGAGCACGGTCCCAATGCATCAGCCTTCGCGGCTAGAGTCACGGCCTCTACCATCTCGGATCTGCATTCGGCGGTGACTACCGGTGTAGGCACCTTAAAAGGACCTGCCCATGGCGGAGCTGCTGAAGAAGTTATGAAGATGGCTTTGGATATTGGTAATCCTGAGAATGCCGCGGAATACGCTGCTGACCTACTGGGCAGGGGTGAGCGGATAATGGGATTTGGCCACCGAGTATACCGTGCTGAAGATCCNAGGGCGAGGCATTTACGAGATCGGTCCAAAATTCTTGGTGAAAAGAGTGGCCATCCGGAATGGTTCCAGATTCTTCAACATTTGGAAGAAGATACCATGGTTAAGTATCGAGATAGAGGAATATGCGTTAATGTAGATTTCTTTGCTGGGTCAATATACTACTTGCTGGGGATTCCAGACGATATATTTATATCGATTTTCGCATTGGGAAGGATCCCGGGTTGGACTTTGCAATGTGTTGAACAATACGCAGATAATATCTTGCTTAGACCACTCACCGAATATGTTGGCGAGATGGACTTGGAGTACGTTCCAATAGATAAGAGATAAACCCTAGTGATGAAGGACATAAACGAGGGGACTCATTCGAGTCCCCTCGTTTATTTTATAATATGCCTTGTTTGTGTTAGACGGTATGAAAGGTAGTTTTNGTTAGACATGTCTGCAGAGAGAATAATACGCAACTTGATTCATAGTAAGGGTAAAATCACGTTTGCTCAATTTATGGATATAGCGATGTTCTCGCCAGAAAGTGGTTATTATAATTCATCTGACATATGGGGCGTTCAGGGTGATTATTATACTAGTCCTATGGCACATCCATGCTTTGGTGCAATGTTGTCTATCCAATTATTCCAAATGTGGGCTCTACTCAATAAACCAGACCCGTTTTATGTAGTTGAATTGGGATGCGGGAACGCCGTACTTGGGAAAAGCATACTAAGTTACTCAAGGAATTTTTCAACTAGGTTTGCTAATTCTCTACAATATATTTTTATTGANAGGCTNACTAGATCTGCCCCTGGGTCCGGGGACAATTTTCAATATATAGAGTCTGACGGGATGCCCATCTCTAATTTAACTGGATGCTTTTTGTCCAATGAATTATTGGATTCTTTCCCTGTTCACAGAGTTACTGTTAGGAATGGCGAACTTAAGGAAATGTATGTTGCACAAAGAGACAATGAGCTCACTGAGATAATCGATAACTTGTCCAACCCACAACTTGAACAGCGTTTCACAGATTTGAACATAANGTTAGCGGAAAACCAGATTGCGGAAGTTAATTTATCAGTTGAGTCATGGTTAAAGGCAATCTCACATGCTCTCAATAAGGGGTTTATCTTGACTATAGATTATGGAGATCTCTCAGAACATCTCTATTCCCCTGATATAAGATTTCATGGTTCATTAACGACTTACTACAAACATACTCAGACCGATAATCCGTTTTCAAGAATTGGCTATCAGGACATAACAGCGCAAGTGGATTTTACGTCGTTGATCCAAATGGGAACTAAGGTAGGATTAAACCCATATTTCTACGGAACGCAGAAAAGGTTGCTCGATAATCTGGGACATGNAATGTTTATGAAAAAGCTCGTCGATTCCCATCTGGATCGTCGTACGACAACAAATAATCGGTTTGGTTTCAATAGTCTCGTTGATATGAATGGCCTTGGTAAATTCAAAGTTCTAATCCAAGGAAAGGATGTAGGTGAACCCCATATATGGGCGAGTGAACCGGATTCTCAATTGCTCAGCTTATTATCCAATCTTCCATTTCCATTTATAGAGGACGATCATATGTCTTTATTAGATGGGCGTTATCCGGAGAATTATGCTGATGTCTGCATTGATGATATTTGGCGAGATATCATAGGTCCGAATCACTAGTGTCAGCAGTATCCGGAGGTTTCGATTTAGGTTCACAGCGTACTGACGTTGTCAGAAATCCACTATGNGCAACCATTCGGTGGTCAGGTCTAACACTTCTACCGCTCACATGCCAGGGTCTTAGGAGAGTTTCAATCGTCTGAATCATCTGGAATCTACCATCTTTTACCAACTCTTCAGTTAAGCGATGTACCTGCAGAATTGTTGGTAGAAAGCTTAAGAATATTCCGCCCATGACCAGTGCATTACCGATATGCTCAATGGCTTGCCATGGTTCCGGTACGTCAAGCACTACTCGATCAACATCACTTTCGTTGATCCCAGCGTATATATCTCCGACAGTGATAGATAAATTAGTTGTATCTGGTATAACTTTAGCAATATTCTGCAAGGCTTTGTCTATTGTGGTGTCATTAATCTCATAAGTTATTATTTTTCCGGTAGGGCCTACTGCCCTGAGCAAGGCTGATGTTAAGGAACCTGATCCTAATCCAGCTTCAATCACAACTGCTCCGGGGAATATATCCGCAACAGTTATAATCGTGCCCAGGTCTTTTGGATAGATGATCTGCGGCCCTCTCGGCATCTCAACCACATAGTCTGCTAAGGTGGGTCGGATGCCCAATAATACATGCCCTCGGTCTGTTTTATACCAATCTCCAACAGTGTGGTTTATCAGATCTGTATGCGGTAATTGTCCAAGATGACTGTGAAAAACCTGCTCCTCTTGTAAGGTGAACAAGTATCTACGGTTCTTCCTGTCTATTAGTAATGCCAATTCCTCGTTGTGGAAAATGCTTCTATCGATCATATGTTGAGTGCTTCTTAACGTTCTGTTTTGAGTTGAGATATATTTCTTACGAGTCTCATAATGTTTATCTATTGTACGCTATACTCAGACTCGGTGATCACATTTTCATCTAACTAGGCTTTTGGCTTGATACTGTGGTTAGTCCATAATAAATTAACGGAGTGTTTATATTATATGAATCGAAGGTTGTTCACAGTTAAAGAAGCCTCTGATCTTATCCCATGGTTAGAAGAAAAATTAAAAGAACTGGCGTTGCTTTATAGTCGATTAAGACAAGCCCAATCAGACTATCAAGATTTATCACGTCGGCGCAATAATAATGGGCATTCCAGCAGTGACGAAGAGATTGAATCCGCCCGAAAAGACGTCACGCAATTTTCAGGAGAAATAGAATCTGGGATGGAAGTGATTTTACGGGAAGGAATATTAATCCGGCATATCGAGAGTGGATTGGTGGATTTTCCGTCTCTCAGGGAGGGAAGGGAAGTTTACTTGTGTTGGTTGCTCGGCGAAAATGAGGTAGGTTTTTGGCACGAGACTAATGTTGGATATTCGAGCAGGCAGCCGTTGTAGGAACTTTGGAGAAGTGTTTACCGAGATAGGCCAGATTTAAGTGCAGGTAAGGAGCTTTTTATCTCATCTACATGCAAAGCATAAAACGTCCCAACTACACGTTGTCCAGCTGTGCTGGTCTCTACAACACCGGTGGTCATTCCTACCACTTCACCTGTAGAGTTTACCACTGGCCCTCCGCTATCTCCTGGATCAACAGGAACATCCATTACTAGTGTATATCCTCTGGAGTTTGGACCTAAGTCAATAATTAGGGACAATACTCCAACGTTAGCGGATGGGAGATCCACTATGCCATTATTAACAGGAGCCTCCCCAGAGTATCCAAGAGCCATTAACGGTTGGGCTAGGTCGGCATTTGTTGTAGTTCCCAGAGATAATGGAATAGCGTTTGGATCGAGTGTGACCGATTTATTATAAGCTAATAAGGCAATGTCGCGTTTAGAGTCCGTTGCTATCACTGTTGCTTTAAAAGGCTCATGTGATACTTGATGTACTGTGACAGTTGTCTGTCCTCGGACAACATGTTCATTGGTTGCAATAAGACCACTCTCTATTATCCATCCAGTACCATGACCATTACCTGCAGTGATTTTAAATACTGATGCTGATATTTTTGAATATACTTGATTAAAATTGACGATTGGCTGGGGCGTGGCGGTTGGGATTGGAGTAATGGTAATTGGTGTTGGTGTGGGCAGAATGGTCATTGGCGTAGGTGTAGGTAGAAATGCAACTACGGTGGGTGTAGGTTGAGGAGTTGTTGTTGGTGAAGGAGTAATGCTAGGCGCCGGAGTGACTGTTGGTATCTCTGCTAACAGCACTTGGAAACGCTCATCGACTAATGATTTTATTTCTGCAGTGCTTTGCCCGCACGCTGTTAATGTTATGCAGATAGATATTAGCACAGCGGCCATAGAGGACTTTCTAAAACAGTCATAGTTGATACCTTCTGTAATAATCGAAAGTATTTTTATTAGTGGTTGATTCAGATCATCCTACCCTATTAGACCGATGGCTCGGCATAGTCAATATAAGCGGTCAATACCTCGCTGAAAAAATTGATACCTTCTAACCCTTGTTCTCTTTGTCCTACTCCGGAAGATTTAAGCCCTCCAAATGGAAGATGTACTTCACCGCCGAGGGTTGGGGCATTTACGTGTACCATTCCGGTCTCCACTGTATTGATGTATTGGAATGCTTTCGGAATATCTCTAGTGTATATCGAGGATGAGAGTCCAAATTGAACTTGATTGGAAACGCTGATTGCCTCTTCTATATCCTGTGCTTCCATGGCCGTCAATACTGGGCCGAATATTTCTTCTTGGGCTATTCTCATGTCAGTAGTCACGTCGCTGAAAATAGTGGGTTCAACATAGAATCCGTCGCCATAGAGGTCTCCTGATAATGCATTACCTCCACAAACTAGGTTGGCTCCTTCCTCTGTTCCAATACCGATATATTCAAGCACTTTTTCTTGTTGATAAGCGCTTGATAGTGGGCTCACGTCGACGCTTTCATCCAGTCCGTCTCCGATTTTGAGCTGGCTAGTTTTGAGTGCTAATTGATCGACTACCTGATCATATACTGAAGTTTCTACTATTGCTCTGCTAGTTGCAGTGCAACGCTGACCAGTAGAGCCAAATGCTCCCTGCACGATACTAGCCAGAGCTTTGTCCATGTCTGCGTCTGCAAGTACAATGACTGCATTTTTACCACCCATTTCACACTGAACTTTTTTGAGTAATCGTGCCCCTCTAGTGTAAATGTCTGTACCGATCTCGGTAGAGCCAGTGAACGATACGGCGTTTACTTTGGGATGTTCTACGAGATGGTTTCCGATTGCTGCACCTGATCCTGTAATTAGATTTAGGACACCAGCGGGCAACCCGGCTTCCTCAAATATCTCTACTAGTTTGACAGCGCTTAAAGGTGTTCCCGAAGCTGGTTTAAGAACAATTGTATTCCCGCATATTAGAGCTGGGGCTAATTTCCAAGCAGGGATAGCCATTGGGAAGTTCCATGGAGTAATAAGGGCTACTACGCCCAGAGGGCGTCGAGTTGTGTAAGCCATGGTGTTCGGAGTTTCTGATGGTGTAGTGTGTCCAAATAGTCGGCGCCCTTCCCCTGCAGAATATTCTATAATGTTCATGGCTCACCGAATTTCCCCTCGAGAGTCATTTATTGGCTTTCCTTCTTCTTCTGTGATGGTGCGGGCTAGTTCTTCAAAGCGTCTGTTGAAAATCTCTAAAGATTTGTAGAGAATCTGCCCGCGACTAGGTGCTGGTGTATTAGCCCAAAGAGCCGAAGCCTTTGAGGCAGATTCTACCGCGTTATCTGTGTCTTCTATGTCTGATAATTGGAAGTTTCCGATAACCTGAGTTTTATGAGCTGGATTAGTAATGGGATATTCTCTTTTAGATGCCGAGTCTACCCATTTGCCGTCGATATAATTTTGGTAGGAGACTGTTACGTTATTAGACATAAACTTATTCACTCCTGATAATCCAATAGATTACTAGTATACAACTTAGTGTATTGGTAAATTATTATTAGACCAATATATATACTAATAGTCGTTTTAAAGCTACCATTTAGGAAATCAGATCGGCGAGGTCTATTATTTTAAATCTGGGGAGGAGTAATGGCTGGATATGTAATAGCTGACGTTAACGTGCATGATGCTGACACATTTTCAGAATACAGGAATCAGGTAGAACCTACTGTTGAGCTATACGGTGGAGAATATATAGTTCGTGGAGGTGAGCTAGAGGTTGTTGAGGGTGAATGGCGGCTAAATAGAATGGTGGTCATCCGTTTTGACAACGTTGCCAGTGCTAAGGAGTGGTATTATTCAGATGAGTACAAAGGACCGATGGCTCTTCGTCATCAGTCAGCTACTACGAATGTTGTATTTGTTGAGGGAGTTTAGTATCAAATGTCATTAGAAGGAAAAGTTGCAATAGTCACAGGCTCTGGTAGAAATATTGGTCGTTCAATCGCCTTGGCTCTGGCTAAAGATGGCGCTGACGTCATTGTTCATGCTAGGTCCAATCAGTCTGAAGTTAAATCAGTTGTCTCAGAAGTTTCGGCTCTGGGCCGCAAATCCTTGGGTTTGTTGGCAGATATGGGTGACAGGGTGGCAGTTGAGAAAATGATGTCCGACGCTTTGGGAGAATTTGGTAGAGTCGATATCGTCGTTAATAACGCCGCTATAAGGCCTCATAAGTCATTCATTGATATGGAATATGAAGATTGGAGAAATGTACTTGCCACAGATTTGGATGCATCATTTCTGACGACTAAAGCTGCCCTACCTGGAATGATAGAACGTAAATGGGGAAGGGTAGTGAACTTTAGTGGTTTACAAGCTTATCAAGGCCGCCACGGCGGAGCTCACATATCGGCGGCTAAAGTTGGTGTTATTGGTCTTACCAGGGCTCTTGGCACCGAACTTGCCCCGCAAGGTATCCTGGTGAATTGTATTGTTCCTGGTATGATCGATACGAGTCGTGAAGAACATACTGGAGCGCGTCCTCCGGGGCGATTGGATAGCATACCAGTGGGACGCCCAGGCGATCCTGATGAGATCGCTTCGTTGTGCTTGTTCTTGTGTTCAGATGCAAACGGTTTCATTACAGGACAAACTGTGCACGCGAATGGTGGTGAACGGAATTTTTAATTCAGCAATTTGATCTCTCTTATGGAGATATTGTCGGCATTTATGATAGGTTGATATGAAGGCTATATTGCAGGTTTTCTGGGTCGCATTGAGGCTAGGGCTGACCTCATTTGGGGGTCCGATAGCACATCTGGGTTATTTTCAGGAAGAATATGTGCGTCGCCGAAAATGGCTTAATGATAAAACGTATGCTGATGTAGTCGCTTTATGTCAATTCCTGCCTGGTCCGGCTAGTAGTCAGGTAGGAATAACCGTTGGAATGATTAGGGCAGGTATCCCTGGCGGTTTCGCGGCATGGCTGGGATTTACATTGCCTTCGGCTATAGCACTCGGACTATTCGCTTATGGGGTGCAGACATTCGGTATTTTCGGTACTGATTGGTTGGATGGTTTAAAAATTGTAGCTGTAGCTGTTGTTGCACAGGCAGTGTGGTCAATGAGTAGAACTCTTGCACCGGATCGTACGCGAGGTTCCATAGCCATATTGGCCGCTGTTTTGGCATTAATATTTAATAATACCTTAGGTCAACTTGGAGTTATATTAGGGGGAGGTATAGTTGGATGGGTATTGTTAAAACAGCACGAATCTCCCGATGATGAATATCCGGTGACTATTAATATCAGCAAATGGCTAGGTGTGTCTTCTCTACTGCTTTTCTTCTGCGTTTTAATTGCTTTGCCGATTTTCAGGTATGGCTCTTCAAGCCAAATTGTTCAAGTTGTAGATAGTTTCTTCAGATCAGGTTCACTAGTGTTCGGAGGAGGGCACGTAGTACTTCCATTACTCCAAAATGAGTTTATTCCCGCTGGTTTATTGACTCGAGAACAGTTTCTTATTGGATATGGGGCGGCTCAAGCGGTACCAGGTCCGCTATTCACTCTTAGTGCTTACATGGGCGCGTTAATCCCTGGTTACAGTGTATTTTGGGGCGCATTTATTGCAGTGGTGGCAATATTTTTGCCGTCTTTTATGCTTTTGATTGGAGTTCTGCCATTTTGGCAAATATTGAGATCACAAAGGCACTTCCAGTCAGCCTTAAGAGGTGTTAATGCAGCTGTAGTTGGTATTTTATTAGCTGCCTTGTACGATCCGATATGGGTCTCGGCTATTCATAACTCCCTAGATTTTGCTTTAGCAGCAGTGGCTTTATGCCTACTGATGGTTTGGAGAGTTGCGCCGTGGATAGTAGTCTTAGCAACCTTCCTTGGCGGACTAGGTATAATCGGATTATCAAGCGTAATGTAGCCGAGGATGATGTCATAGCGACTGGTCTTGTATAAACCTGTCGGAACGGTTCCTCCCTGCTTGATATGTCTTATAGAACGCTAACCAGATCAATATTGCAAATATGATCGCGGCTAAAATTATCCCTAGTACAGAGAGGACTCCTATGGAGCGATCCTCAGGGGTAGTGAGTGTGATTGTAATGGGAGCATTGTGTTTTTGATTCCCTTCGGTAGAGTATGACTCTCTGTGTATTTCTTCGCTAACTTCTTTGCTGAGTATTTTCCCAAGGTTCTCCATGAATTCAAGGGTTGATGCGAACTCTTCCGGGTATACTCTCATGGATATATTTGAACTTTCTCTGCCATCGCTGTTGGAAGAAGTAATGCGATCTATGATTACGTGATCGCTTTCTGAGTATGATTTGATCTCCGTTAGCCTTTTCGATGCCTTTGTGCTCTCGATTCTGAGGAATGCTGAGGGCGGGTCTGGAATGGGATCATACGGCGTGAAGATTGATATGTATATAGAAGACATGTCTATACGCCCTTGCAGAAAGTTCATCTGGCCTTCAAATCTCTCAATCTCTGACCGTATTCGTGTTAATTCTGATTCTATTGATAGGATATCCGAGATGGTTTCAGCATTAGCTAAGAGGTCCCGCAAGCTAATTTCCTGAGTATATAAACTTTTTAGCCGTGCGTTGACGTCTATAACCTGACTGGAAACGTCTTCAACGCCTGCAGTGTGATTCTCTATAACGCCTAATGTTTTTAGGCTCGCTATCGTAGATTCATAGTGTTCTTGCGGTACTCTTATCGTAATATTCGCTTGCGGATAATTGTTGCCGCCAGAGGTGGATAGATTTTCGATAAATCCTCCGTGTCGATTAGTGATTAATGTTACGGAGGTTAGAGCTGACTCAATGTCGACTACTTCTATAGTCATTGAAGCTGTATAGATGATCTTGCGATCATATGTTGCCATACCGGTAGAATCCCCATGGTCCGATATACCCGACTCTAGGGTGAGGTCTCCTGGTGAGCGTACTTGGTTTGACAGTGTTGTGCCCTGTATGTCCTTGCTAGACTGGTATTTTTCGCTGATTGGAGAGAGACTTGGTATTGGTTCTGAACTTATGGATAAGGGTAATTCTGAATTGGTTTCAGGACTACATGCGACCAGTACCATGACTAATCCGATAATTAGGAGTAATAACCTTTGCATTATCAACCACATGATAGGTGTGTTTTAGATTGTATTATATTAGCTTATGGTTTCTGAATATATAGTTGTTCCATTTCAAGAAGTTTAGACTTTACTCTAAGACCGCCTGCTCCATATCCGGTCAACTTACCGTTGCTGCCTATAACGCGGTGACAGGGTATCACTAACGAAAACCTGTTCCTAGCCATGGCCTGCCCTGCAGCTCTAGCTGCTAAGGGGCTTCCTGCTGCCGCTGCCAGCCATCCATAGGTTCTGGTTTCACCTACGGGTATAGTTCTGCAGGCGCTCCAAGCTGCTGCGACAAAAGGAGATGTGTTTCCTAGGTCAAGTTGTATTTGTTCTAGGCTATCCAGTTGGCCGTCTATGTATTCAAAGATGCAATTCTTCACTTCATCACAGGGTGATGGTATATACGAATTATATTGGTCAAATTTGTCGAGTAATGGAATGATATCTTCAAGTTTTGGTTTCAGGTGTAGACATTGCAGTCCAGTCTCTCCGTTAATTAGCCCTACCCATCCTAAACGGGTTTCAAATACCTCAGAGCCGGTCTTACTCATGCGCAGTGCCTTTATCGATCTTAAGTATATTTAGTATTAGTAGAAAGCGTAATTTACGCCATGCCTGTATTAATTCGTCAATCTGAGATCTCTCGAGTTTATGCTGGCTGTACATTGTTTGGACATATGCGTTTGTAATAGTTGAAATGTAAGTGTTCGAAGTCCTCAGGGATTCTTCTAAATACTTCTGGTATTCGTATGGAGTCTGATAGCGTTCTGGTCGTGCCCCAGCAATCCTGCCCAATAGTCTCATGTTTTTATAAGTCACATTAGGTTCGCCTCTAGACGCGATATATTTTGCCCACAAAACTATAATGCTCAACGTAGAGACTAATAGGCCGCCGATGACTATCAGAACTGCTGGTGGTATGTCCCATAACCTGTTCAGAAAACTCTGTGGATCTGCGCTAGGGCCTATTGTTTTGTTATTTCCACCACCTTCTTCGCAATCTTCATCGTCATCTTCACAACCGAATAAAAGCTGACCAGATATGTTGTTTGCAGGTTTCTCTACAGGTTCTGGAATGGAGTAAGTTATAGGCGGAATGCTGACACCGGGTGTAGGTTCGAAAGGTATCCAGCCGTATGTAGGGAAAAACACTTCAACCCATCCGTGCGCGTCACTGTCATTTAATATATATATGTCTTCGCCCGTAATTTTCTGTCCTTCTGAATAGCCAGTAACAAATCGTGCAGGTATGCCAATGGATCGCAGCATTACTGTCATTGCTGAAGCAAAGTACTCGCTGTACCCTTTTTGTTGATCGAATAGGAAGTGATCTACTCCATCGCCATCAAACGGAGGAGGATCGATAGACAAGCTATATTCTAGTGTTTTAAGGTGTTGTTCAATGGCTACCGCTTTATCGTAGTTTGAGGTTTCGTTCTTAGTAATATCCTGTGAAAGAATAGATATCCTATCAGGCAAATCATCTGGTAGCTGGGTATATATCGTGTCTGCCCAAAACGGATAAGTGGATGAATCTCTCCGTAAGTCGTCAGGGTCTGCTATTGATATGGATGATGTTAACTCGTAAGTATCACCTTTCTCAAAGTCACCATTCATAGAACGTACAGAAAGAGTATCGGGCCACCTTGATAGACTTTCCATCACACTTATTGCCCCATTCTTATTGTCGACGTCCGTGATTTTAAGAGTAGCTGGCAATTGATCAGCGATAAACTCGTTAGATAGGGGTTTGTCTGATGAAGCAAATATGGTTTTCAAATCCGCAAACGATTCGTCTATCTCAGGATGTGGCTTTATAGGTGAAATAGCTTCAGTTGGCGCTCCGAGTTTTATCGTGTAGACAGGAGAGTCGTATGTTTCAATTAGGTAGTCCGTATCTATCGACACTGCCTGTCCTCCAAAGAGTAGTATTTTCGAGTCGTATCCAGCAGTAATCCTGGAGGTTACCTCAAGTTGTTTCCCGTATTGAATTGAAGAATTATAGCTGGGAGTCCAATTATTGGGTCTCACTAACGTCTCGTTTGACAACCATCCCTTGGATGTATATTGGTTGTATGTCCGGGCCTTCCAATACATAGGTACTGGTGATTCCGCCTGAAAAGCTAGTGTGTCTGTGGGATTAATGGTCCCCTGAAAGGCCATTACGTCACCCCATAGTCGATAGGCCATTTCTCTTCTCGCAGGAAGACCTGCGAACAACCTATTGAAATCTTCTTCGAAATATAACATTGGCGATCGCAGATTTTCGTAAGTATCTCTGGCTGGTGGCCAATATTGGCCTATCGGTAGTAGGAAAGCCAATATCAATATTATGAATCCAAGTAGTAAAGTGTCAGAAAGGGCCAGTAATCCAAGGTGAGTATCGTATCTCAATCCTAAATTATCCCATTGGCGGCGGCGTCTGACTGATTGGAGTCTGCCTATCAGGATCAGAGAACATAATAAGTATATTCCCAGGTCTATGCTAGCCTTATCTGGTAGAAAAGTTAGATTGCACAACAAAGCGGCGCCGCCGATTGCAAATACGGCCCAAAACTTCTCATATTTTACAAAGGCCCAAGCTACAGTGTGCCCTAACATCCATGTGATTGCCATCAACCCTACAGCAAATGGTAGCTGGTCTATATTAATAGTGCCGTCGTTTGCCGCTTGATACCACAAAGTTAATCTGTACCATAATTCTTGGTAGTTGGCTGCAGATATGTGATCACTATTTGCAGAGCTTAGCTTGGATACAATGATCCATGCACCTAAGAGTGTGCCCGCAGGGAATCCAATTATGGCTGGGACACGGGTCTTTATGATTGCAAATCCGATTGCCATAGACGTGATTATCAGGATTCCCAAGCTGGGCGTATCTACCCAATCAGCACGATCTACTGACCAAGCAACAATAGATACATTAAGGGCTAAAAGAGCCGTGGCAAGCCACCCGTATCTTGGGCGCAATAGTTTTAGGCCGAGTACTAGGTATTCTGACGTCATCTCTGGCTTAAACTGATAAAACCTACGGTATTTTGTGGGATCGATCTTCACGAGTACGGTTGTTCCTCTTTGGATATCAAATTCTTGTTGTTTCTAATTGGGCCTGTATTGGAGACTTGAGACAAGCGTTAATAGTCTGATTTTTATCAACTATGTATGACGAGATTTCGCTTTCCAATAATTCTTGTATAGTATGATCGGATGCAGAGGAACTACTGAATTTACTTGGGTCTATATAAATCACTGACACTTTGATTCCTTTTGATTTTAAGAATGCCAACGCCTCAATCCATTCAGTTCTATTTGATGGTGTTACAACAATAAGTGAGCTGAACCTGTTAAGTTGGTGTTCAAGATCGTAGATGAACTGCCTGAGTCTTACCCGTCCATTGGACCGGATTGAGGCTAAAGCCAGCATCATATTTTGCATATGGGCAGTATTCCGGTCAGGCCTGAATTTACAATACGATTCAGAATTGGCTGTTAATCCGACTGGCATGGATAAGCTAGTGAGTTTATTAATTAGAGAACACGCTACGGTCACTGCTAATTCCTCACTGTTATCAACAGGATCTTGTCCCACGTGCGATTGGTTGTGCATATCCAGCAGAACCCATGACTCCGCAGAGATACCTGCTTCAAATTCCTTTACCATTAACGAATTCATTCTTGCCGTATATGGCCAGTGGATCCTGCGGGGACTATCCCCTGATCTGTATGTTCGTATTGTTGCCGAATCAGTAGTGATATGATCNGACCGATGAGTAGATTTGGCATCGCTNGGTAAACTAGATAGTTGTGGGTTTAGATCNGGCAATAATTCAGTNTTTGGGAACACCGTGAATTCNCGAGATGAGAGGAAAGATCGTTTTAACTGAAACAACCCAAATGGGTCTTGNCTAGTAACTTCAATTTCTCCGCATAGATATTTTCCNCTCACCCNCAANTCGTGTTCAATTAGCCAACTACGTCGTTGATTCTGTACTAAGGCAATTGCCCTACCTGATGTATATCCGGGTATTGTTGATATCTCTTTGACTGTAATCCATGATTTAGGGAGTCTATAGCGGTTAATAATTTGCAACTCACCGCCCAGTGAGTCTCCGACCTGGCCATGCCAAATAGTCCGGTTTAGCCGTATTTCCAGACCTTTGAGATTAAACCATGCCCATAAAAGTCCTATTGCCATCGTTATTATTATTGCGTAAAGCAGACGGAAGAAAAATGCGAATCCAGTTCCTAATGAATAAAAAATCATTAATCCAATAAGGATGGATACCCACAATTTACGTTTTGTAACTGTTAGAAGTGTCATTGCCTAGATCATCAACNATTACGAATAAGAAAAACCATTATCTTAATTTGTCGGTCTATATCGGGACTGGAACAAACTCGAGGAGATCAGAAATGATCTGAGATGCGTTCACTCCTGATATTCTTGCGGCGGCGGACAATACTAATCTGTGTGCAAGAACTGGAGTAGCTAATTCTTTCACGTCGTCAGGTATCACGTAATCACGGCCTCTGATAAGAGCTAGCGCTCTACATGTATGAAATAGCCCGATAGATGCGCGAGGTGATGCCCCGAGAGAAATTTGCTCTCTGTGACGAGTCCATTCAACTATANTNACTATATATTNTCTTATGGCCTGATCTACATACACAGAAATGCTTGCATCCTGCAATGCNATNATGTCTTTCGGAGCCACGACANTGCCTAATGTAGACAAGGGATGCTCTGTCTCTAATCGGTCGATTATATCCAATTCTTGGGAAATATCCGGATAACCTAGCGTTACCCTAATCAAGAATCTGTCTAANTGCGCTTCAGGTAGCGGGAATGTCCCTTCGTATTCAATGGGGTTTTGNGTTGCCACTACTATAAAAGGTCGGTCAAGCAGATGAGTTGTTCCGTCGACAGTGACCTGATTCTCCTCCATTGCTTCTAAGAGAGCCGATTGGCTTTTAGGTGTGGCTCGATTGATTTCGTCAGCTAGGACGACTTGGGATAATATGGGCCCAGGCTTAAATTCGAAATCTCGGGTATCTTGGTTGTAAATCGAGACGCCAGTAATATCCGTTGGCAATAAATCAGGTGTGAATTGAATTCTTCGGAAAGAGCATCCGATAGTAGTGGCCAAACTTTTGGCTAGTACTGTTTTTCCTACACCGGGGACATCTTCAATGAGTAAGTGACCACCAGCAATGAGAGCTGCTACTGCTTTTTCTATCACGGACTCTTTCCCGACTATGACTGTATTGATNTTGTCGATAATTTTTCGGGATAGGTCAGAATATGTATTAAGGTCTTGCAATCTTACTCCGCTGATTTATATTGAATAGATAGACTTGAGTTTATCATAGGCACATAAAGTTCTGTTGCTGCGAATTGCTTTTCNCTGGGTATATTTATCTTTGGTTAATACTGTTCGATTTTATAGTTACTGGTCTGTAGTTGCATAATGGCGATTTCGATTGAAATACAATGGCGAATATTAGTGTGTATTGTGATCCTGCTACCGCTTACTTTCTTGACTATAAATTGTGGCTTTCAGAACAAGGATGCTACTGACTATCGAGCGACGGATAATACGAAACCTGATCTCACTGCCGATAAAGCATTAACTGATGTGATAGAAATAGGGCATATGACCGTCGGTGGTGNTATTGGTGACCTAGCCCCTGAATTTAGCGGAATAACGAATTGGATCAATTCTTCCCCACTTACATTACAGGAACTTAGAGGTAATGTAGTTTTAATAGATATCTGGACTTATACATGCGTGAATTGCATCCGCACAATTCCTTACATAAAAGAATGGTATTCTCGATATCAGGACCAGGGATTGGTAATTATTGGAATACATGCCCCTGAATTCGAATTTGAAAAACTCACAGCTAANGTTGAGNGNTCTATGATTGATTTGGATATNTCGTGGCCGGTAGCTCAAGATAATNATATGAAGACATGGGATTCTTACGGCAACATGTACTGGCCAGCGAAATATGTCCTAGACAAAAACGGAGTTGTTAAGTACAGACATTTTGGCGAAGGATCTTATGCAGAAACTGAAAACGCTATTCGTATTCTGCTTGAAGACTATGGACCCAACAAAATTGACTATGATAATCCACTTCCTGTTGATCAGAAAGTTGATCTTTCCTTTAAGCAGAGTGTGCTACCAAAGGTGACTCCGGAATTGTATTTTGGTAGACGAAGGAANGCAGGNATCTTGTTATCAGGAGGCACNCCTTATATTGTTCAAGAAGAATATTATTTGGATNNGGAACAACCGGTTGTACTTATAGTGCCAGATGTATTGTCTTCAGACAAAATATACNTAAATGGAGAGTGGCAAATCGAGGAAGAAAATGTTACTCATAGCAGAGACTCTACAGACTCGTCTGATTTTGTTGCTATAAAATATTCTTCCAAGACGGTAAATGTTGTCATGTCGTCGAGTACTCCTACCCTTCAAAAGATATGGGTTACCGTCAATGGAGATTGGTTAACTGATCAAAACAAGGGCGATGATGTGCTCCTAGAAAGTACTGGTGAGTCATATCTTTGGATCGATAAGCCACAAATGTATAAGGTTATAAATCATGGTAAGTATNAAAAGGATATGACGCTAAACTTGGCCACAGATTCTATGGGGAGTCAGTTTTACGCTTTCACGTTTGGCGTATACGAAGAGGGGCCTTGATTNTTAGNATGAGATTCAGTAGCCCTGCGGTTATATGGTGTGTCATTATGGCAGTATCTTTGTCGGTACCGAACATGTCTTGTGATGTTACTGGCATGATGTCTAATGATCCAATTAGCTTGTCGTATCCCAGTAATGATGGCATTAAACCTATTCTGGCTACTACTAACTTGTCAGTTGGTGAAAGACGTATTTCCTTCTTGCTTACCGATAGTACAGGGATTGTAAAATCCGAAACAGTAACGTTAAAAGTAAAGCACATAGGAAGAAGCAATAGTTTTGACGATATCAGCACTGCTAGGTACTATGATTGGCCATATGGAAGAGGTGCTTACACTGCCATGATAAATTTTGATGAACCTGGGTACTGGCANATGGATATCTATATTGATGATAGAAACCAGTTAATTCCTAGTAGGCTTATAGAATGGGTAGATAGAAATGCAATGATCCCAGATGTTGGATCAATTCCGCCGAAGAGCTTAAGTAAAACCTTTTCAGATTCTACGGACATTGCAGATATTACGACTGCCGCAAATCCAGATACGAGTTTGTATGACATCACGGTTAGAAAGGCATTGAGTAACCAGAAGCCTAGTGTGATTGCTTTTGCTTCACCAGCNTTTTGCACTAGTCCGACGTGTGGACCACAAGTAGAGGCATTGTCACAACTCAAGAATTCCTACAACTATGACCTGAATTTCATTCATGTGGAGATTTATGATAACCCNCAGGATATTCAGGGGNATTTTGATGCTGCGGAAGTGGCTCCAGCAGTNAAGGAATGGAAATTGGATACTCTGCCAGGTTGGAAGAATGAGTCCTGGACTTTTGTGTTAGACAGAAACGGGCAAATTAGACATAGATTTGAAGGATTTGTGAGTTCGTTAGAACTGGAACANGCAGTAGATTCNGTAATTGTAAATTAAAATTGCTGGGCTTGTTTCCCAGTATCATAGCCCTCGATTAACATAACGTGTAATCTATTCTAAAAATGGTGGTATGAATTATGAATACCCAGTCCATGGAATATCCTANCTCTTCGGTAAACNTGATAATTAACGAGGAAGCCCATCAATTGCAGATACGTGATCATTGGACTCTTTTAGATGTACTGCGGGATATATTAGATTTGACTGGGTCAAAGCGTGGTTGTGACCGAGGAGAATGTGGGTCCTGTACTGTTCTAATGGACGGTGTTCCAGTGTATTCATGTCAGGTTCTAGCAGTACAATCACAGGGTAAACCTGTCATTACTATTGAAGGATTGTCAGATAACGGAGTAATGACTGGCTTACAACAGGCTTTTTTGGACAATGATGGAGGGCAATGCGGATTCTGCACTCCGGGTTTTGTTATTAGTAGTATGGCGCTATTGAAAGATAATACGAATCCCACAGATGATGAAATTCGTGAAGCTCTTTCTGGAAATATTTGTAGATGCAACGCATACGGCAGAATCATAGAGTCTGTAAGAGCTGCTCGTGGCAAAAGTTAAAGGACTTACCATGATACTTGACACTCAATTAGACCGACTCTAAACTCAGATTAAACCCAATAGAGGAGATATTTAATGGTAACCATAAACGGATTAGGTAACGCGACGGTGACGTCAGAGATTGCTACGGCATGTAGTAACTGGGTAAATAGCCTTACTCCAGAGCAAAAAGCGAAAGCTACCTTTGATTTTGTCGATGGGGAAAGAATATTCTGGTATTACCCACCGATGAATCGGCATGGACTTCCTTTGAGGGACATGGACTCGAATCAAAGGGAACTAGCTTACAAAATATTGGATTCTAGCTTGGCTCCGGATACAGCTCAGAAGGCCAAGCTGATTATGGAACATGAGTTAGTACTTGGTCCTCTAGAAGTTGAGGAAGGTGATGCTAACTGGGATAGAAATCCTGAATTATATTACTGGACTGTATTTGGAGACCCGGGAAGTGATGGACCATGGGGATGGCGTACAGAAGGACACCATGTTTCACTTCATATAAATTGTTGGGGAGACAAGGTGATTTCAGTAACTCCTTTCTTCTTGGGCGCAAATCCTGCAGAAGTTCCAAAGGGTGACAAGAAAGGTCTGCGGATTCTCGACCGAAGAGAAGATATTGCAATTGAGTTGATAAATAGTCTTGATGACGCTCAAAAAGAAAAGACTGTAATTCATGACAAGGCCCCATGGGACGTCTTGATGTACAANGCNAGTCGTGCAGTGGTACATAACAATGAAGGTCTTTCAGGTGCAGAGATGAGCGGCGCCCAAAAAGAAACACTAATGAACTTAATCGCTGANTATATAAATGGGCTGAGACCTGAATTAGCGGAAGAGAAGATGGCGCAAGTTCGTGAAAAAGGTTTAGAAGACTTCAGGATTGTCTGGGCCGGTGGATTAAATAGAAGTCATGATCATTATTACCGGATTCATGGTGGCCCATTCGTAGTGGAGTTCGTTAATATCCAGAATGGCGCTAACCATATACATTCTGTCTGGCGTGACGTAGCAAATGACTTCGGTGAAGAAGTCATGCGATCTTCCAAGATGATGTTTAAAATTTTATAGAATGCTATATCCTCCCATAACTGGTGGGATGAGTTATTAACTATGCGTAAGAACAACATCGCCGNCNAGGNNATNNCNTNGCCGGCGATGTTGTTCTTACGCTAAAGGCTTTTAAAATGNCTGATTCTCTGATTGGTCGCAGTGTTAANCGGCATCACTTCCCAGAAAAATTGACAGGCGATGCTAAGTATTCTGCTGACTTGATAATGCCTGGTATGCTTTCNGCCGCAATNCTGAGGAGTCCGCATCCACACGCGAACATATTGGGTATTGATACTTCAGAAGCAGAGAAATTGGACGGGGTAAAGGCAATTATTACTCCGTTTAATGTTCCATTAGGCAAATTGGCNGTGGATCTATTAGTGCTGGATACGCGGGTCAGATTTGTTGGGGATGAAGTTGCTGCTGTTGCTGCAGTAGATATTGATACTGCTCGGAGAGCTATCGAACTAATAGATGTTCGCTACGAGATACTTCCTTACATTTTGAATCCAGATGAAGCTTTACTTGAAGATGCTATAAAAATTCATGAACATGGCAATTTAGCTATTCCAGAGCCAATAAATTTAGAACGCGGAGATATCGAAAAAGGCTTTTCAGAATCTGATGAAGTTTTTGAGGATTCCTATCATATTCCAGCTCATTCGGCTGCTGCTCTGGAACCTAGAGCCGCTCTAGCTTATTGGGAAAAGGATCACTTAACCATATGGAAGTCTACTCGTGGTGTTCATGTAGAGAGAATTAGTCTATCAAATGCTCTACAAATGCCCTCGGAAAATATTCGAATAGTTGGTCCTTTCTTAGGGGGTGGTTTCGGAAACAAAGATGAGACACGTTTGGGAGCTATTTCTGCTGTATTGGCACAACGAACTGGTCTTCCAGTTAGACTGGAATACTCTCGTGAAGAAGAGTTTGTGGCNGGTCGTACCCGGCATGCTTCTTATATAGATCTGAAGATAGGTTTTAAACGGGATGGAACCATTACTGCAATTCATGGTATTGCTACGTTGAACAGTGGGGCNTATCAAGCGTCTACTCCCCAGATGTCGCGTCGTACAGGGCANTGCATGCTCTACCTGTACGATTGCCCGAACGTTAAATACGAATCTTATCCTGCATATACTAATTGTCCAACGGCAGGGTCGTACAGGGCGTTAGGGGCACCTCAAGGTCATTTTGCACTCGAAACTTTGATGGATCGNGTTGCTGANCATTTAGGAATNGATCAGGTTGAATTCCGACGGAAAAANCATGTTAAGGTCGAAGGNCAGCAAGGTCATAGAATCTCCCCTGATGATCAAATTATAGATAGCCAACCGGTTGAAGGAGGGGTGCCTTTTTCTAGTAATGAATTAGANCAATGTCTGATAAAAGGCGCTGAAGCTTTTGATTGGGNGAACAGATGCAAATCCAATGTAGGAGAAGATGAATCTAAAAAATATGGGTCAGGCGTTGCCATAATGATATATAGAGGGGGGCCTGGCTACCCTACTGGAGCAGAAGTACGAGTCAACAAATCTGGGGAAATTACTGTGATATGTGGCCTCATGGATGTTGGGGAGGGCATGACAACGGTATTATCCCAAATGTGCGCTGAGGTCCTNGGNGTAGAATACACTGATGTAGCAACGTTATTTGGCGACACACGATCAACTCCGGACGCGCCCATAACTTCAGGATCTACGGCTACGTTTTCTGCAGGTACAGCTGTGATTAGGGCTTCGAATGTTATAAAGGATAATTTACTTGAGCTAGCGGCAGCTGCGTTAGAGTCGGAAATAACAGATCTGGTAGTAGAAAATGGTTATATATCAGTAAAGAATGATACTCGCAGGGGAATGACAGTAAAAGAAGTGGCTTCCTTAATGCCCAACGATTACATAAGTTCACTTAGNACTGTGAATCCCGGNAGCACAGAATATATTGTAAATTCTTTNGGGGCNCATTTTGTTAATGTTGAAGTAGATACATATACGGGAAATATTAATATATTGAAATACGTCGCTGCGCACGATTCTGGGGTCATAATAAATCCTCAATTGTCCTTGAACCAAGTAGAAGGTGGGATATCTCAAATGCTTGGANTAGCACTATCTGAAGAGTTGGTAACAGATGAGAATACTGGCGTAACATTGAATGGGAGCTATTTAGAGCATAAATGTCCTACCATACTTGATTATCCAAATATACAAGTGATATTTGCGGACTCAGTGGATCCAGTAGGCCCGATGGGTGCAAAAGCTCTCGGTGAAGTTCCTTCGGTAGGAGTTGGAGCTGCTGTGGCTAATGCTGTGTACGATGCTATTGGTGTACGGTTTAATAGCTTGCCTATCANCCCNGATAAAATTATCAGAGCNTTATACAACTAGAATNGGATGAGGCTGCTTTCTTGAATANGTTTCGATACATTGAACCAGAGTCTGTTGCTGAAGTAGTTTCCGCAATTAAAGAAGATGCTGACATCTCAATAATTGGGGGTGGTAGTGACTTGTTGTCCGAAATTAAGAATGGAACTANTCGACCCAACGTACTGGTTGGATTGTCGCGAATAGACGAGTTGAAAGGCATAGCGGTTACCGATACCGGTGTNCGGATTGGTTCGATGGTTACTATCGACGCAATCTCCTCTGATCCTATCATTAAAAAGGATTATAGNGCCCTGTCTGAAGCTGCCTCTGGATTGGCTACNCCACAAATCAGAAACATTGGAACTCTTGGAGGTAATTTAAATCAGCGGCCCCGATGCTGGTATTATAGGAACCCCCTGATTGATTGTTTGAAAAAAGGTGGCGATAAATGCTATGNATTGGGAGGCCATACTAAGTACCTATGCGTAACAGAAGGGGAACGCTGTTACATAGTGCATCCTTCAGATACTGCGGTTGCATTGAGCCTGTTTAATGCTGGAATAGAAATTGCCAGTGCAGTTGGTACGAAAATTGTTCCCATTCATTCATTCTTTGTTTCGCCTTCTCAAAATATATTGAAAGAGACAATACTGGAGCCAGATGAATTTGTAACCGCAGTTTATCTTCCGAAAGATNCTNCAGAGTCTNGACATATTAGTAAATATGTTAAAGCAAGNGANCGTCAATCAGGCGACTTTGCACTTGTNAGTGTAGGTATATCACTAAAAGTTTCTTCTGGGACAATCAAGGCATGCAGTATTTGTTTTGGAGGAATAGCTCCTACACCTCACCGATCAATACAAATGGAAAGCTATCTGGAAAATAGATCTATTGAAAGTGTTGATATCAGCTATGCGTCGAGTTTAGCAATATCTGATCCCAGACCGTTTCCTGATAATGAATATAAAGTTACTTTGGCTAAAAACTTGTCTAAGAAAGCTTTATCAGAATTATTTAGTGATCTTTAATTAATCTGGTTCCATCCGTCCAGCCATAGAGCACAGCACTTGGTACAAACATGCAAAATCTTTTCTGGCAAGTCCCATAGCACGAGCTGAGGTCAGCAGTTGATTAGCAATTGACGTAGTAGGTAAGGGGACATCAGATTCCTCAGCTAGATTCAAAGCCAAATTTAAATCTTTCTGCATCATGTCGACGTCGAATAGTGCCTCAGCTAATATGTCTATCATTAATGGAACGCGGTACTTTAAAGCAGGTGAAGCAATGACGCTGCTTAAGAGAACTTCTATGGCGGTATCTCTCGGAATACCATTTGTCTCTGCCAATAAGATACTTTCGGCCATCGTAAGTATTTGAACTGGAAGATTGATGTTAGTGGCTATTTTCATTATTAAAGCCAATCCGTTTTCACCTACGTAGTTAACTGTAGGNCCGATATCTTCGAGAATAGGTTTGGCCTTATGAAAAGATTCTTCATCCCCACCTACCATTATCGATAGGGTGCCAGCTGCAAGGGTGACAGAACTACCCGAGACAGGTGCGTCTAACATGATCGAACCAGACTTCTTGATTTTGGTTGCTATATTGCGACTGTATTGCGGATCTACAGTACTCATGTCTACGTAGATACTGCCGGGTTGAAGGCCTGATAGGATTCCGTCTTGTCCTTCNGTTATCATCTTAAGGGCATTTGTGTTTGATACCATGCTTATTACGAAACTGTTTNGTTCNGCTACATGTTTTGGGCTCTCCCCTCGCTCCATACCTAAATCGACTAACCAGTCGGCACGGGATTGTGTTCGGTTGTACCCCATTACTTTGTGCCCTGATCCTATCAGTCGTTCAACCATCGTGCCGCCCATGATACCTAGTCCAACGAATCCTATGTTAGCCATTGAATAACTCCTGTATTAATTGCATTATATTCAAGCTTAACAGAACGTAACTTGCTAACCTAGGGATATAGGTAGTCTTTGTCACTTTGAGTGAGCACGTAGCCTCTTGTATGTTAGCTTTACCTTTGCTACAATCTTGCCAATCGTGCTCAGTAGTGCTTATTTGTGAATTACTTGAGTGCGTGGTTTAGAACCGCCAGGCATCAATACAGCGTATTGGCTCTAATACTCAAGGAGGAGGGATTTAGATATGCCATCATTTTGGGAGAATTTGAAATGGGCCGGTGAGACTGAGCATCAGGATATGCATGGAGCCGAAGGTGCGGATATGGCTATGTATGTTAGTCATCCGTTACCGAGTGCAGGGACCAGTTTTCCTGTAGTCATAGTGGCTCAAGAGGCTTTTGGGGTAAACGATCATATACAAAAAGTATGCGATCAATACGCCGCCGAAGGTTACGTTGCAGTTGCACCTGTCTTATATTGGAGAGAACATCCAAATCCACAATTAGGTTATTCAGAAGAGGATATGCAAATAGCTATCAATCGTTATATGGCTGCTCTCGATGATGACCAGTTAGTTGAGGACATAGATCAGGTGATCAGGTGGACTCAGGGAGATCAGTTCCGACGCACCAATGGTCAAAAGATTGGTATAGTAGGATATTGTGTAGGCGGACGGATAGCGTATCTGGCAGCTACCAGATGCCAGGGTCTAAGCGCGGCTTCTGTTTACTACGGCGGTAGGATATTAGCTCCATTCGGAGATGGTCCAGCGCCGATAGATATAACTAATCAGATTCAAATTCCCGTGATGGGTAATTTTGGAGGGCAAGACCAGAATCCTACGCCTGACGATGTAGCAACTATAGAAGCAAAGTTGAAAGAATGTGGTGTTACGTACGATTTCAAGATGTACGATGATGCCGGTCATGGATTCAACTGTAATGACAGGGCGAGCTACAATGAAGCCGCGGCAACTGATGCGTTTTCTCGAACGGTTGGTTGGTTCAATAAATACTTAAAGTAGAACAAATCCCAAATGGTTATTAAAAACAGCGGGCCCTATTGGGCCCGCTGTTTTGTTTACTCCTCAGTTAAGCTAACATTATGGTGATTTCACAAATAGATAAAGTAATTTTGAGCAGATGTGGTTATTTTTTCAACTTATCTAATATATTGAAGATCCGCCCCGTAGAGTTTTTATCATAACTCTTAGGATGGCCCAAATGCCATCCTTTATGAAATTTACAGTGATAGGCATTCATCTCGCCTTCCTGACGATACAGGTCTCGATTATGTACATCTGCAGCTGCGTTCGCGGATTGTTTATTTGTGTACACCTTTTTTTCATGGCAATTCATTGCTAATCAGACCTCTCAATAAGCGTTTGAATGCTACGAATACTGGTATTGGCGCACAGCGAATGACTATTGGATTTTATTCTGAAAATGAATTCCTAAATCGATATAAAGTCATCTCTGGCTCAATTGGTGATACTGGCATATATCCCTGTTCTTCTATTTTAGCCACTATAAACCATGGACCATCTTCAGTCATGGCTTTCTGCATGACCTCGTCAAGGGACTCCAGGTCCCGCACAGTAGAGGTATGTGGTATGGAGCAACTTTGTGCTACCTGCTCAAGATCAGTACCTTTAGCTGTATGGCTATCTTGATGGCCAGTCTGCCCCCACTGTTCATTGTCCCATACAATTACTACTAGGTTTCGAGGCTGTTCTCTGCCAATAGTAGCTATCGCTCCCAGGTTCATTAGCAATGAGCCATCTCCATCTAGTGATATTACCTTTTCGTCGGTAGACACTGCCATGCCTAACGCAATTGAGGAGCATAGTCCCATGTTTCCATACGTGTAAAAATTACGGTCTCTGTGGCCAGCGTGCCAAAGTTCGTCCGTGGTAGGGCCGAGGTTGCCTACTATTGGGCTATTGGCAGCGTGTGTTAATACTAATTTAGTCGCATCAAATCTAAGCAAGTTTGCCTCCATGCAATAGCTGAGTCATGCATATGGCGACAGGTTGTCTGTTGGCGTGACACAGCTTTATAGCTCCATTAACAATTTTGTCCATGTTGTATTCGTCGTCTAGCGTGAAATGTACCAGTCCCAGTTGATCTAGTATTGGTCGGGTGGCACGGCCCATCGGTACTTGAGCGATGTTGAATTCGCCTGGGCCTCCGCGCATGTTCATAAAAATTGGGATTGGAGTGCGAGCGGGGATACATAAACTTGCTATAGCGTTAATACTGTTGCCAAACCCGCTTGATTGCATGAATACTGCTGAGTTCCTTCCAGTAGCATATGCGCCTACAGCGATGCCAACTGCTTCTTCCTCTCGGGTACAAGACACAAGGTGAAAATAGGGGTCTTCGTCTATTTTGCTTGTCACCCGGTCGATAGAAATATCGGGCACATAGGCTATTAAAGAGGTATCTGATAGTTTTAGAGAATCTATGATGATTTCTGTCCAGTCCATAACTCACCTGCTGATTTTGAACGGATTAGAATTGCAAGCTGATTTGTTCAGTTGTGGTTCGCCAAAATCCGTTCAAAAGATAACAGCGCGTTTATTGATTGTCAAAAAGAATATTCAGATATACATGACATTAGCAAGTTGTTGACTGCTTTGATTGCCAACACTAGAATTTGCTGGTATCAAAATAATCAATGAATGAAAAGACGAGGGCAGATTTTGTCGGTAAATTGGTTTAAAGGTCTTAAAGTATTGGATCTGGGTCAGGGAATCAGCGCACCATTTTGTGCGAAACTGTTTGCCGATCTTGGTGCAACCGTCATAAAGGTTGAACCTCCTGAGGGCGATTATTCTAGGACCCTGGGACCATTTCCAAATGATGTTCCTGATATTGAGGCAAGTGGAACATTTCTGGGAGTAAATACCAACAAATCTGGATTGGTGCTAGACATCAAGACCGACACGGGTAAACAAATATTGTTGGACCTCGTTAAGTCGTCCGATGTCGTTGTCGAAAGTTTCGTTCCCGGATATTTAGATGATCTTGGGATGGGATTTGATTCCTTAAGTAAAGAGAACCCTATGCTTATAATGACGTCAGTATCCCCTTATGGCCAGTCAGGTCCCTGGGCCAAATATGAAGCATCTAATCTGATCATCAGTAACTTAAGTGGTCATTCGATGGAACACCCTGGTCCTGTAGATGATCTTGCCAAACAGCCTCCTTTGCAGCTGGGAGCACACCAGGCGGAGTTTCTGGGTGGAATATGCGCTGCTACGGCTACCGCACTGGCTCTGAACAGGAGAAGTGTTCATGGTAAGGGATGTCACGTAGACGTTTCTCAGGTAGAATCTCTAGCTTTATTACCTCAGACTCCACTAGCTGCGTACGCTATCGGTGCTCCAGGAAAACAGCGTAGTAAATCCAGTGCTGGCAAAGCTTCACTACTGGCAGTGTTACCGTGTAAAGATGGATATGTAGGGATCTCGCCTCGTCAACAGGATCAGTGGGAACGCATGGTCGAAATAATGGGAGCCCCAGAATGGGCAGGTGATGATAGATTTGCTACTGAACAGGGAAGACTAGACCACTGGGATAATTTAGAGGCTTTGTTAATAAGTTGGACATCCACTATGTATAAGGAAGATGTTTACAGATTGTGTCAGTCTACCAGGATACCTTCCTTCCCGTTGAACACAGCAGCCGATTTATTTGATTCAGCTCAATTCAACGCAAGAGCATTCTTCGTTGATGTTGATCATCCTGTAGCAGGAACATTGAAATATCCTGGATGGCCATTTCATTTAGCATCGGGTGATAGGGTTAGTATGGATCGGGCGCCTATGTTAGGGGAGCACAATCAAGATTTTATTCAATAAGGTGGTATCGTGAAATTAGAACCTTCTACTTTTGAGAACTTTTATCGGGTGCTAACAGGCGTAGTGGTACCTCGTCCTATTGCATTTGTGTCTACAATGTCAGGCGACGGAGTAGTTAATCTTGCCCCGTATTCATTTTTTAACGCTGTAGCATCAGATCCCCCTACTATAGTGTTTTCGTCCTCTAGACATACAGGACTTAAAAGTAAAGATACTTTGGCTAATATTGAGGAAACTGGCGAGTTTGTTGTCAATGTTGTTGTTGATGATATTGCTGAAGCAATGAACATAACCGCTGCAGAATATCCAGAAGAGGTAAATGAATTTGATATAGCAGGGCTTACTCCAGTTAGTTCTGATTCGGTCAAATGTCCCAGAGTCAAGGAATCTCCAGTTAATATGGAGTGCCGACTAAATCAGATTATCTCTCTAGGCAGCGGATCACATCAGCATGGTTTAGTCATTGGTGAGGTGGTGTTGATGCATGTAAGAGACGATATTATCGATGGTCACAGGATAAACCATGAATTGCTGAAACCAACCGGTCGTCTTGCGGGGAGCATGTATTGTCGTACTTCAGATGTATACGAAATGACCAGACCGGTATATACACCGGAGACTTAGTTTTAATAGTGAGATCTGGAATTAGGGTTAAATGATTTTATAAGGATATACGGATGAATGGGTTAGCGCTTGACGGAGTTAGAATAGTTGATTTCAGTTGGCAAATAGCGGGTCCAACGTGCACTCGATATCTTGGCGCTATGGGCGCCGATGTTATCCGCATTGAAAGTGGCCGGAGACCGGACCCATATAGGGCGAGGACCATAAGCTATTTTATAAATCAATCCAAGAAGAGTATTACCCTTAATCTTTCTCATCCTCAAGGTATTCAACTCGTAAAAGACCTAGCCAGTATCAGCGATGTGGTAGTAGAGAACTTTGCTCCTGGAGTAATAGAGAGACTGGGACTATCTTATGAAGAATTCCGCAGTGTAAGACCAGAGATAGTCATGCTTTCCTCTGCCGGCTTAGGGCACTCTGGTCCTGATATGAAACACGTAGCATACGGTACGTTAGTACAATGCTTTACCGGATGGAGTGCTCTCCAGGGCTATCCGGATAGAGAACCGGAATTAGTTAGTGGGATATGGACTGACCCCATGGTTGGTATCATGGAAGTATTCTTGATAAATGCTGCTATACATAATGCTCGTCAGACAGGTAAAGGTGAGTATATCGACGTATCAATGGCGGAAGCTACGACTATGCTGCTGCCGGAAGTGATATTAGACTACGGGATGAACCAGAGGACTAGTGATCCATTGGGGAACCGTGATATCCATTATGCTCCACAAGGTAATTACCCCTGTATTGGGCAAGATGAATGGATCGGTATCAGCATCAAAGACGATTTGCAGTGGGGATCATTGTGTGCCGTGTTGGCTTGTTCTGAACTGGAGAAAGACCTCAGGTTTGATACGTTGGAGAAAAGGCGTTTGAACCATGACGACCTAGACGCATTGCTTAGCAAATACACCCGTGATTGGGATGCGACTGACCTTATGGAAGCACTGCAAGATAAGGGAGTGCCTGCCGGTAATACCCAGACTGTTCCGCAATTGAATAACAATAAGCACTGGGAGTATCGAAACTTTTTCCAGGATTATATGGAAGAAGACGATGACCACACCACTCATTCGTTGCCAGTAGTTCCCTGGCGATTCGATGGAGAAATAGAAGCGTCCGTTACCGGTCAGCCTAATCGAGGCCAGCATAATCTGGCAATATTCGAAGACTTGCTAGGTTTGACGGAAGCTGAAGTCGAAAAGCTAATAGAACAAGAAGTTATATATTAACCCCCTTGGGAGTTTATCTTCGGATGCCCAATCGGGTTATCATTTTTCGTGGAAGTCGTTTGGGTCGTCGTAAGATGATGTTGGGTCATTTGGTACTTCAACGCTGTTTGTGCCATTAGAAGACTGGGTAGTCGTCGTATCCAATTGAACTTCACTAGGCTGTGGTTGAACTCCCCTGAAAGAGGCTAAAGCTGATTCCAGTTGATCGTGGAATGATTCTGGGTCTTTAGCAACTATAGCCACTCTTTTTCCATTAGTTTGTATCACTCTCAATCTATCTGGAGAGTGTCTCTGTCTCATGTCGATCTCGGATATATTGTTGAAATAGATAACCTTACGGCGTGGCCGTCCGTAAGCTACTATGAGCGCGTCAGGATATATCGCGTATATTTTCGGGGTAGTAAGCCATGAATAAGCGCCTACCAATAGTCCCATGATTATTAATATTTCAGGGCTTATATTTCCGGCCATACCCTGAGTTAATTGCACTATACCGAATACTACTACTACCAGGGAAAATATTATCGTTATATTTACGGGTATTCTATGTTTGTCCCAGTATATTGGTTGGTTCTGCGAATCTTCCATTACAATCCTTACTTATCAAGTCTCTTGGGAATATTATATTGAGTTAAGAGGTATACAACAACATTGACAATCACCTTGTTGGAGATAATTTGTTAGGTTAAGCAACCTAATGCAGTACGAAATACGTCGTCGAACATCTCCTCTGTGAGTCTTCCTGTCTGAGTATTTTGCTGACTTGGGTGATAGGAACCTATCAGTGTAGTCTCATTAGACATATGATACTCCAGGTTATGTCCGAATTTTGCGAGCGGTTCATTTGTATATATGTTTAATATCTTCAGGGCGCGGAGATATGTATCAAATCCTATCTTCCCAAAGGCAATAACCGCCTTTACATTGGATAACAGCTGGATTTCCTGTAATAGGTATTGTTGACAGTTTGCAAGCTCAGCCGTCGTAGGTTTGTTTTGTGGTGGTGCGCATCTTAAAGCTCCAGTGATATAGGCGTTTGTTATAACCATGCCATCGTTCCGATTATGAGAATCAGGAGAACTGGCAAATCCGAATTTGTGAAGGGCCCGAAATACCCAGTCTCCGCTTCTGTCACCGGTAAACATTCTCCCCGTTCTGTTCCCTCCATGCGCTGCGGGGGCCAATCCCATGATTAATAACTGTGCCTTTGGGTCGCCGACTGATGGGAGGGGTTTTCCCCAGTAATCCCAGTCCATATACATACGCCGCTTCTCCCTCGCGATTGTTGTGCAATGTTCAATCAATCTCGGGCATAGCTGACAATTTATGATGGTATGTTGTAAATCTGAAAGTTCAGTCATAAAAGGTTTGTCGGGTCATCGCCAGAATCTGATTTTTTGTTGGCCATAGTATAAGCAAACACGATTGGATGAATGATAAACAATAGGAGTATAATCCCGTAGCATACACCCGAATCTTAGAGAGGGACAATATGAAAGTAAAAGCAGCAGTTTTATATGAAGCTAATACTCCTTTGGTCGTTGAAGAACTGGATCTTGATGATCCTAAAGAAGGAGAAGTGTTAGTCCGCTTATCATCAGCTGGAGTCTGTCATTCTGATTACCATGTTATGAAAGGGGAATGGAATCCTCCTCTGCCTATGGTTTTAGGACATGAGGCAGCGGGCGTAGTGGAGAGGGTGGGACCTGGAGTAACCATGAGCAAGCCTGGTGACCATGTGATCTTAAACTTTAGGCCCAATTGCGGGTGGTGCAAGTATTGTACCGTCGGTAGGCCAGTCCTTTGCAATGGAGCGGATACGGACAGGTGGGCTATGTTTGATGGCACGGTCCGTTTGCATAAGGGGAATCAGGATATCAACCACTTTGCCAGAACTGCCTCGTTCTCTGAATACGTTGTTGTACCTCAGTCTGGAGCTGTGCCGGTACGTGATGATATGCCTTTGGATATGGCCTGTTTAGTAGGATGCTCAGTAATGACCGGAGTAGGAGCTGTGATCAATACAGCTAAAGTCGAGCCTGGTAGCAGTGTTGTAGTGATTGGCTGTGGCGGAGTTGGTCTCAATGTAATACAGGGAGCTGTATTAGCGGGGGCCGGAAGAATAATAGCTGTTGATATGCTAGAAAACAAACTTGCTTATGCCAGAGAGTTTGGTGCTACAGATATCATAGACGCAAGCACAGGTGACACGGCGGCAAAAGTGCATGATCTTACGGACGGCGGAGCTGATTATGCTTTTGAAGCTATTGGAAATTCCAAGACGATTCTTCAGGCTTATGAATCTACTGGCATTGGTGGGGTAACTACAGTGGTGGGTATGGCAGCTGAAGATGATGAATTAACGTTAAATGCTTTATCTCTACCGAGAACCGAAAAATCTATCATAGGATCCTGGTATGGAGGAGCTAGACCCTGGGTTGATCTCCCCAAGATGGTCGATCTGTACATGTCTGGGAAACTTAAGGTAGATTCGTTGGTAAGCCGTAGGTATCCGCTTGATGACATCAATATCGCTTATGACGCTTTAGGTAGAGGGGAAGTTGCCAGAAGTATATTAGTTTACAACTAGGGTACTGCTCTACTGTCCGATATCCTTATAGTTTACTGTCGTAAGGAGCATAAACAAAGAAGAGGGCCTATTGCTAGGCCCTCTTCTTGCACAATAAAAACGAATATTGGCTTCTAATCTTTAGCCCGTAGAACTAGTACGCCAAGAATGACCAATATTAGTGATAGGCCTATATAGGGAACTATCATTAAGTCTGACTCGTAGTTAGCTATAGGCAATATTGTTCCGATAACTCCGATTACTATAGCCCCTAATGCAATTAACATATGGAAATTCTTTTGTATTAGTATGCCTAGGCCTATCGCAGCGAATCCAAGGAATGCGCAGGAAACCGCTGTTGGTCCTATTGCTCCCGATACAGCGTGCAATGCCTCTACTAGTCCTTGAGACGCTGCATTGTTTGCTATACCAATCAGAAGACTTATTTCTATGAGTTCTCCTGCAGCACCAATAAGAATAAGGATGAAACCAAGTTCAGCTAAATGGTAACCGGCCCCACCTGACATCATATTTTTAATACCGTTAAGGCCAACCGTCCTCAATAATAGTCCTAACACGGCCAATGACAGGCTTATTTCAGACCATAGGACATTATTGCCTAAGGAAGAGCTTAAGGCTTGTAGATCAGATGGGTCCGATAGTGCGACGCCCATTGGTCCTGCCATAAAAAACGCTATCATCATTATGGGCCCGACTATCAGTGTAATCCCAGTTAAAGCACGTGCACTCATGACTTTTCTCCTCCGACTATCTATCAATAGTTCTAATGATGAATTATAAGCAGAATGGTTTGTGATAAGTGTAGGTAACTTGCTAACCAGTTTGAATCAGTTGTCCTGCCCACTTGTGGGTAGTTCGAATATGTTTTTAGCTTGTATATACATATCAAAACACGTGAAAAATGGGCAAAAATAGAGGGCCTATTACTAGGCCCATTTACGCACAAACTGTGCGTGGTCGGGGCGGTCGGATTCGAACCGACGACCCCCTACACCCCATGCGGTACTCCCGCCTTTAAAACTACATCGTTTTACGAACGGTTCATTCTATATGCGTCGGATAAGGTTCTATCGATGTCCGATGCAGAAACGTTTAAAAAAACGTTTAAATCTTCACTGTTCGTCTGATACTCGACAAACTCAAAGTAATTTAGTACTAGATACTATTACTGTTGGAGTTAAAGCGTCTGATACGTTCCCGTGCTTGTATTCCTACTGTTACTTCAATTGATGCAGAAATTGTTCGCACTGCCTGTAAAATATCTTTTAGACCCGTACTTCTTTGAAAAATACTTTTCCGTTCCTAATTAAATCTTTTATGTGTTCTTGCTTAGGGGAAAGACGGCTTTTCCCTGTTTTAAATTCGAATATTAATACTTTGTCGTCTTCAAATGAAATACCGTCTACTGGTGAGCCTAAAAATCTAAAATTGCGAGGATCGCCAGGGAATAATTTTGAGAAAGGTAAAAACTGTTCAGCCATAAGTCCGTGCTTGGTGTATACGCTTTTTAGTTGCGACTGTATTTTGCCCAATTGTTTGATAAGAGACATATTAAATAATATGCTTAATAATACGGTCACTACTAGACCAGACATTATCCACCAAGATAGAGGTAATTCCATAATTTTCTCCGTACGACATCTAATCTTTGATTGTCATCGACTGCTTTTCTAATCTAATAATCGTCTTCTAATACACGCTGTATGTCCTTGTATATTATCCCGCATTCAATATCTTTTGGATCAATGCTTAGAGGGGCATCTCTCACTATAGTTGCAAGGTCGCGCATTATATAAGCATTTTGGCGATTTGACTCGAGTAATTGATGTATTCGCTTAGCACCCCTAATATTCAGATCAAGAACACTGTCCAAATCTTCATATATGCCTTCGAGATCACCTCTTTCTAATAAGAGTGAGGTAGCACTCTTAGATCCTATGCCTACTATTCCTGGCAAGTTATCTGATCTATCTCCAGCTAGTGCCTTAAAATCTGGGATATTGATTGGCTCTATGCCACCAAATCGCCGTTTTGCTGCGGTTTGATCAAATATACGTGTCGGCCAATACTGACTGAATACCTCTACTTGGACTGAGTGGTTAGTCAGTTGTAGTAAATCTAGATCGCAAGTCAGGATAACTGAGTCAAAGCCTATCTGGCTGAAGTGGGTGACACAGGTACCGATAACGTCGTCCGCTTCGTAACCAGATAACTCGTAAAAGGGAATTCTAATGGACTCTAAAATTTTGAACAGATGTTTGCACTCATCAAGAAACTTCTTAGGAACCGGAGGTCTGTTGGCTTTATATGCTGGATATAAGTTATGTCGAAAAGTAGGTGGCTTGGGATCAAATGCTACTACAATGTGTGATGGGCTATGTTCGTCGATAGCTTGTGATATTTTTTTTAACACTCCGGGAATTATGCTGTCTAAGTAATTTGAGAACCAGCAATAAAATGCCACAGCATGACCATCGATAATAAGTAATTTCCTCGGACATGACTTGGATGGATGTGTATGATTTTTAATCATAGTTTCCCCTCGTTCTTACGGCGAGCCTTCTCAACATGTCTCAGAACTTCAGCGTCACTGGCCTGTCTTGTATGACATGAACCGGCTCCTTGATGACCGTATCTAAGACGTCTTCTATGCTCCATTCTCTTGTCAGTTTTAGTTAATTTCATACTGAGCCTCCCTTTGCTCCTGGTCTTGTATATATAGATTGATATTTAAACGTATCTATCTGGTCGCAGTTATACTGGCGAATTAGCTGCTTATTAGACCATCGGTTCAGTCTGTGCTTTCGCTCATGCAACTGGTGCTCATATCCGTAGGTGGTGTTTGTGATAAGGTATGTGTTTGCAAGTGGAGAATTAAACCACGATTGAGTTTAATCCGTGGGTATTTGACTAGTAGGAGAGATTCTTAGACTATCTTCCATCAATGTGATGGAGTCCCTGATGTCATCCCTCAATAGCTCCCCCTCTTTTTTAATCTCATCGGCACTTTGACGTATAGTAGTAACCTTTTTATTAATATTCGCGACACGTTTCAAAGCTGTCCTGATTCTTGTCATTTGCGGTTCTAACGCTTGAAGATCTACTTTCGGGGTTTGTGACTGCATAATGGATATTCGGTGACTAAGTATCAAAAAGCGTATTGCATTGATTAAGTGTTCATCAGTAGTAGCAACCCACTTGCCCAGGGAACAGTCTCCTTCTGCCCAGTCTCCAATTTCTTTGCCAAATCCATCAATATCTTTACTTAGGTAGATACCACAGTCGGCAGAGCGCTCGGACATAGATTCTTCCATAGAATCATTAAGAGGCCTCCTGCCGGCGTGATTTTTTCTGTCTCTAGTTTCAATGACTATTCTGAGATCTACCCCTGCGATAGAACTACTTTTTATATTTAAGAGTATGTCTCCAGGTTTATTGTCCATTCCTATATGGGACAGTTCTGCTCCGTTAGCACGACACCAGGCTTGCAGACGGGATACAGTTGCTTCTTCATAAACCTGGCCTTTCTCTGTTGTTTCTAGAAGCGCTTCTGTGACGGCTTCTTGTCCTAAAATTTCTCTACTAAGATTGTCTACTTCATCTTTCAAGGGTTTAATTGCTTCAATAACTACTGATTTGACATTTTTCGATAGAAGTCCGTGTTCTGACGTGACTTCGTTCAGGGCAAGTTCAATAGTTTTGGGTACCGACTTGACGTAGTCAGGGTCCAATGTTTTATCTAGCTTCTCAAATACTTGAGCCACTTTAGAGGTTTTCTTTTGAGGGTCTATATCATCGGATAACAGCCTTTTCACATCGTCCATTCGGTCCTTTAACACTTTTGCGACTTCGTTAATTTTTAAATCGACAGGGTGTAACACCTGGCCTTCGTTGGTTCCTAGGCTAGCTAGGATCTTTTCTTTGACTACATCAGGTACTATTGCGAGTCCCTTTTCTACATTGTCAATTACGCTTCTTAATTGGTTCTGTACAAAATCTTTGTCTTGGATTACAGAAGCTCTTTGGATGCACACCAAGCCGACCTCAATTAATTGGTTAAATTTGCTTATCCTATCGTCCAGAGGAAAATTCTCTAGATAATCTACCAGTTCGGTACTATGTATTGATAAATCGGCGATTTCTACACTATTACCGTGCAAGGTTATATGTGACGTGTTGAATTCTACAGCTACCATTTATTATCTCCTTAAAATATAGGTTTACAGCAGTACAAAAGATGTTGGCTGGGGTAATGTTATTTTGGTGATACAGTGCTAGTTGCTGAAACTGAAGAGGGATGAATCTAGGTGACTAAGCTCTAAAATGATGTTTAAGGGGATCTTCATCCGGTTATTGAGACACCCTCTAGGCATAGTTTGGTTCTTGTAGTGTATGAATCTGATCTATTTTTGACTTCAAGATCTTTGAAATGTCTAACTTTGGTAAAGGCGATTACCGTTATAAAAGGATGCATGGACCATTTCGTCCTCACAAATTAATGCTGAACCTGAAATATTGTCAGCCTCAAATCTATAATCCCATCCGACCCCTTCAGATTTGAAACAGGCAGGGTTCATATTGTTTATTTTCTTTAAAAACATTGGGATATCTGATATTTTGTCGTGTTTAATATCTGAAATACGACCGAGGTTCACGTCCATACCGTAGCTCTTTATTATCTTTGGAGCCATCTTCTTCATTGCAGATGACCTGGAGAACATCTCTAAACCGACGACATCATTGTCGATGAGTACCGCGATACCAATCTGCCCAGAATGATAGTCGAACGCATTAACGAATTCAGCAAGAGCATTGCTTTGAGATTCATATACATCGCGCATTGCTGACGTTGATGTGGTTTCTCCTGCCAAATCTTGTAGATCATTTATATCTTCCCATACCTGCCGTTGATCGCTCTTGAATTCGCCTCTCGAGGCAAGGCTTTCATCTACAGACCGCTTTCGGTTATATCTGGCTGCGGATGGCATTACTACGCCAGAATCACCAAAGTAATTATGGAAAGATGGAGACCACCGGCCACTCTCTGTACAGCTAACTTGTAGTATGCTCGATTGTCTGGGTTCAATCATCATAGTTGTATTGAATGCTCGATTTTGCTTTGCACCCATGACTTCTTCACCGTCTACCAACAATACAAAGCCATCTGTGTTATTCGTCACCGATAGTTTTCCTACTGATCCACCCCCTATTTCTGATATTTCCAAGTCGCTTCCCATATTTAATTCGGGCATTGTACGGTATTCCAAAGATGGACTAGAGTTTGAATAAAGAGGAATAAAGGCTACATTCTTATAAATTTGCGGGTCTCCGTAGTTAATGTGACCAAATAGATTATTCGCGTTTATGTTCATATGTTAACTCCTATTTTGAAAAGTTTAGCTACTAACTGAGTAGTGTTTGGGCATGAAGAGGGTTTTTATCGCGGTTCGCATGTAAGTGACGAGAGTGACCGTCAGACAATGATTATTGATAGTTAAGGTGCTTGGGGGTAATTAGATTTGTGGGTCTAGATGATTAGGATTTTCTAGCATCGTAAAGATATGTAGTGATTATGGTTTTAGATATGAGATAAATTGCTACCAAAAAACCACCACCCACTATCAACCATAGCCAATGATCGATCATGAAGCCTAAGAGAAATCCAGTGTCAGAGTTATCAGTGTCAATTAGTTGGTTTTGCTGAACTTCGTCCAAATCTCCTTTATCTACAGAATTGGGAACACCATTCTGTATGATATCTCCGGTTACCTCTTCGACCTCAGGAATCACAATAAACTCGACAGAAGGAGGTCTTAACGAATCGTTTCGGATTGGAATGGAGGCGGCTACTGGTGTCCTTATCCATTGAACCTTGAATTCCTTTACGAGCTCTTCTTGTGATTCTTTATTAGAATCGATAGCTGACTTATTTAGAAAATCATATAATCCTGTATTCTTAGCAATAATCTCCCCTTGCGAACCAGTTATTTGTGATTTGTAAAGGCTTGTTAACGGGATATTTACTTCTCGTGTTTTGACACAGGCAGAATCTGTGGATTCTAGAGGTAAGGTTACTAGCTCTTGGTTGCTGATCTTGCCATCCCCATCTTGGTCTGCTCCCAATTCAAATTTGCCATTAACAGGGGAAGAAAGCGCTACACAACTATTTAGTCTAGCTCGAACTGATCCAACTGATATAACCATGCCGTCTGATTCCGGTGTGAGTTCTAATATTTCAGGGTTAGCGTCACCGTTAATGAATTGGTGCCTATAGCTACCGTCTGAGATTGGTGTAAGCTCCCCTTCTATCCATAAAATCGGATCTGATTTACCTGCCGCATTTAGATTCAACAGATATTTGCCAGTTTGCCCTGGAAAGAGTGAAAACACAGTTAATTCATCACCTTTGGCGACAGAATAAGGAACGGATTGTCCAAAATTTGGACCTAGGACTTCTAATGTTCCTGATAAATCAATGCGGGCCTTTTGACGTATTTCAAATCTCGTAAACGCCTGTTGAGAAGGATCCACATAGCTCAACATTTCAGGACTTTCATTAGATGAATTTAAGCTATTGGTTGAGTCAGGTTCAGAGTTTCCGGTAGGAGTATCAGTGGTAGGACGAGTCATATCAGGGGTAGAAGTGACTGTTACTCCTGTAGTAGCACTCGTAATAGCAGTGCCAGTGGTAGGACTGGTTAGGCCTGGAGTGAAGTTAACTGTTATTCCTGTAATAGAAGTTGTAAGAATCGGATTTGGATTTTGACTAGAAAGTGTCAGAAGTTCGTCTGTTTCTTGTGCCGATGCCGGTTTGACCATTAGGGTAAAGCCTACCAAGAAAATAACCATGACAAGAGCTAATTTAATTAGCCGGTCTGAATTTGTTATTGCCTGGGTAATAGTAATATGTTTTAGCATTCTTTCCCTCCGATTGTAGTTTTTTGAGATACCAAACTGCTGAATTTAAGGCTAGACCAACTTCGCTCGCACGGTGGTTTGATATTATGTTTTCGATCCTTATCGACTGAGTTGGATTTCTTGGAAAGAAGATCCATGATTTCGGAAAATTCAGGTGAGTTACTGGACACACCTAGAGCTGCTGCAGCTTCATCATCAGTTAGCTCCCACTGAACGAAAAATTGGGTAACATCGTTCATATGGCTAGGGAGACCATCAAAGGAAGTGAAACATTTTTCATAAATACTTGGATCAAATAAGTTCAGTATTAGTTCCTCTAGCTCTTGCAGCTCATTTATATCGCCAACGCCGTATAAAATAGCCATTCTCCGTTCTCTATCACTTTGGGGTGGGAGAATATTGTTCGGTAGTAATGTTGGCATACCCTCCTCTTCCCATTGTTGTGCGAGAGTTATTGCACTGTATGGAAAGAATTCCTGCACTGTGCTAAAGGTGCAAGGTGGGCAGACATGGTCTGTAGCAATCGCTTGAGGCTCTCTTCCTGATACGATTTCACCAGCAAGTTGAGATCCAATTAATCCTATCTTGGCCAATTCTTCGTCTGTTCTGTTCCTGTCTCGATCTGACCCACTTAAGTTGTTAACTAAGACTAGTGTCGTACGTGGCGACTGCAAATTCTTGGTTACCGACTTAACCCAAGGAGGAAGTATTCGGAGATCAGTTTTAGATTTACCTTTAATTTCTGACCTACTAGGTCTACGTTCCCCTTGAAAATTCCACTTGCTTAACATAATCAACTCCTTCGTGTTTAATTGTCACCTGACATGCTGAATTTCGGGTTTGTCAATTCGTTCAAGACATCAAAAGCTTCGTTTCCAGATATGGACATCGTGACGTTGTGATCTTCGTCTGAGTATTTTGAAGTGACGAGGCCCACGAGTTCACCGTTTGTAGTTATTAATGGGGCTCCAGAATAACCGTGAGTGACAGAATTATCGGTTAGAATAATTTCATGCCCCCTATGTTCGGATACCTCTGTGATGAATCCTGGGTTCGGGTTAGGTGCTACCTCATCGGCATCAATTCCAGGATATCCAATTGCGAATACCCAGTCTCCGGAAACTAAAGACGAAGAATCTCCCATATTGATTGGATTTAGTGGGCCAGATTTTGAACACTGGATTGCTGCAATGTCAGCTTCCTCATCTGTGAGTATGATGTCACCAGTGGTCGACTCCCCGTCATCGAAAATAATTCTTGGTTGTCCTTCACCTTCGAGAACATGTGCGCAAGTTAAAACTAACCCTTGTGAATTAACTACAACCCCTGAACCAACAAATTCATCTTGTTCTATACGCACTACGGAAGCTTTTGCTTTATTCAACACGGATACGTCCACTTCATGGTTATCAGTGTCTACCGCATCTCTTACGACGATTGTGTACACTGCAGGACTTGCCCCGACTATTGCTGTAGTTCGTGTTTCTCCCCATTCTGAGGCACAAGTAATACTGGTATGGCCTTGTCCTATGTGAATCAATCTAAATTCGATCGCTGTTTTATTTGCACCTACTGCTTTCAAGACATTTGCATGAGTTCTGTCGAAGCTATCTTTTTCTACTCGCCTGGCGGCAATTGCCGCTCTATTTGAGCCCATAGCAAATTGGACTGGGGCGCAAGCAACTATAGCTCCCTTTATTTTTAGGAACCCTTTTTTTACAGCTGATACTGGCGGATGAGCAAAAATGAACATTTCTTTAACGGTATGGCCGTCACTCAGTTTTTCTACAGCTTTACAGAAACCAACGGCTCCACTTCCATATGTGTATACAATTAGTTTTGAAACGTTTTGTAGCTGTCGGACCTGTACCTCCATAGCTCGTGTTTCAGCCATGTTTCTCAGGACTAAGTACAACAACCAGCCTAAGCCAATGGTGATTGGTGCTAGTCCCAACATAATGGCAGCGAATTGGATTTCTAGAGGTAGTCCTTCAATCAATGTGGGAACATGGGTTGAAATAAGAGGAACACCATGTCTGACGAAAATAATTCCAGTCAGGGTTATACCTAATATTGCCCCTAGCTTGCGCCAGAATCGTTTTCGGCGTCGTTCGGTACCGACTGGTTGTAGTTGATCTTCCAACCTGTTTAATTTAACAGTCTTGTATTTGGAAAATGAAAAATATGCTTTAACCAAACTTAGCTTATTCATTAATCCCTCCTAGAAGTATGTTTGCCATTCTCTTTGTCGAAGCCGATCCAATGTCGTCTATCCACCGCGATAGGCCTGCTAGTGCGAACCAAATCATATGCATCGTCAATCGCCATATCGCAATATTGATTCAGGTACCAAACTACACAAAGTACACTCCGTTCCATTCCCATAGCACAGTGGACTACCACTTGCTTACCTTCCACTAGTTCTTTGTTGATTATCCTGGCCACTTTCGTGACTGCCCTGCGCGTTTTTTCAGGTCCGTTGTATGGATTTATTGGAATATGTTCGTCACAGTTTGGGTTCATTATTTCTCCCGCAACATTTATGACAAATAGATTCTCTGAGCTTGCTAAACTGCCGCCTTCCTTATTTGTAATAGCCAGATCATCCGTAACCCAGCTAATCTGCTTAGGATCAAAGGACGATGGGTTTTCCAATCCTGGGTATTCATAGGGGTGCTCATTAGCATTCTTAAAATTGCTATTAGTTTTACCAGTAAGTCGGTTTGCCTTGGATTCTTGGTTGTCTGACTTAATATTTATTTGAACCTCCTTTAAAGGCGCTTCATTATCAATGTTCTTTTTTTGGCTGGCTTTCATGTTTTTTAATTGTTCCTCCCATGAGGAAATGGCCAATTCAGCATCTCCATTTTCTATACCTTCTTTCAACGAGTTTTGAGTTAATGGCTTAATCGCGTCGAATTCTCGGATTATGTGGTCTACAAATGCTTCTAAGTCTTGAAAATCCTTGAAAGCGATAACACTCCCTTTAATAAGCAGAACTATAATGCCAGTTGTGGGATTAATAGCTAATAAGGGTCCGTGTTTCTCCGATGAATCTTTATCAACCATCGCGACCTCCTTGTCGTGAATTTCGTACTTGTGGTACATCAAATCTTCATCTTCCTATTAGAGATTATTTCGCTTCAACGCATGTTTCTGATGGTGCTACGAACTGATAAACAATTGGATATTAGAAGGAACAGTGAATCTATCTGCGCCCCATGGACTCGACTTAGCTCAGGAATGAATAATTGTCTTTGGTAGGGATTGGTATAGCTAAAGATGAGTACAATTGTTGGAGTGATGGGCATCAAAAGGGGGCAGGAAGTTGAATATTTATGATAGGGGCGGCTAAACCAGGGTTAAGTAAGAAGCCATATTAGCTAGTAATGGATTTGAATACGTAAGGATATTACTTGTTATAGGCCCGTATGATTAGTTAGCGTTACTTAGAATAATTTCCTCCCATTCCTGGATAGCTTTAGTAAAGTACTCTGAATCAATTGGACTTGTTTCTTCGTCAGGTAACGAAAGTATCTCTTCAATTTGGGGTATTAAGTTTGACAATTTATTCATCCATTCACGAAACATTTCGATGTTCTCGAAAGGTATTATCGGTGCTGGTGCATGCCATCGCAGAGCTATACGCTTAGTAGTGTTATCTACTAATATATCCATGTCAGTGGGATCATATTGTTCGCTATTCATACGGATTCTCCTTGTAAATTAGGTGTGTAGCTTGATACTTTCCTGGGTTTCATTGATATCTTGAATTCATTTCCTATCTAAGAATGATTTTCGTTATTGTCTAGACCTTTATAATGGTTAACCGCTTGTACTACTGAATCTTGAATTTGTTCATATTCCTCAATT
>PBBR01000002.1 GCA_002716645.1 Chloroflexota bacterium | reverse complement strand
ACAAAAAACGATCTGAAGAACGGTCCAAATTGCTAGGGGATAGGGTGGCTGCGGAGTGGGGAAACCAAATTAGAAGCTATGTTTTGCACCCATATAAATCAGTCAAAGACCATAGAACAAACCATCAAAGTACCAATCCTGAGGCTGTGTTGGACGGTCGTATATCTGGATTTATAGAAGCCTATCTAATGTCCAAAGTTGGCTGATAAGACCCCCTGTTGTAGGCTGAGTATGTGCGTTTTAAATTGATGTATATGCTAGGAACAAGATCCTAGGAAATGCCCCATTTTGTTACGCTTTGTTTGTAAGTAGGACAAATTTTCGTCGTTAGGCGGCACCTCAACATCAACCCTATCGGTGATCTCCACTCCATACCCCGACAGCCCCACTACCTTTTTGGGATTGTTGGTCACAAGCTTNACTTTGCTTATTCCTAGATCAANCAGCATTTGAGCACTAAGAGCGTAGTTTCTNAGGTCTGATTCAAATCCTAGTTGTTCATTAGCCTCTATAGTATCTAGGCCACCTTCTTGNAGTGAATATGCCTTTATTTTGTTGTGTAGACCGATGCCTCGGCCTTCTTGGCGCATGTAGAGGAGTANACCAGTGCCTTCTTTCCCAATCATACGCAGGGCAAGGTCTATTTGCTCTCCACAATCACATCTCATGCTACCAAATACGTCGCCCGTTAAGCATTCGCTGTGGACTCTAGTTAATACCGCATCTNCTGANTTACAGTCACCAAGAGTTANNGCTATGTGNTCNCCNGGATCGATATAACTTTTATAAGCTACAATCTTAAATTCTCCGTANCTAGATGGGAGTCTAGCTTCAGCTACTCTTTCGATCAGTGTNTCGTTGTGACGCCTGTAAGCGATAATCTGGGCNATACTCAGGATTTTCAACTCATGTTTATCGGCAAAGATTTCGAGGTCAGGCATCCTGGCCATGTCTCCGTCTTCCTTAATNATTTCACATACGANGCCAGCAGGATACATGTTTCCNATTTTACAGAGGTCGACTGTTGCTTCAGTATGNCCTGCTCTGGCTAAAACACCGCCGGGATTATATCGTAATGGAAATAAGTGCCCAGGTCTGGCCANGTCGTTCGCTGTGCATTTNGGATCAATGAGGGCCTGTATTGTAGNAGNNCTATCGNGAGCCGAAATNCCTGTGGTAGTTCCGATTTTGTAGTCTACGGCAATTTGGAAGGCTGTTGGAAGACTACCTTCAGTATATTCACTGCTGACTGGAGAAATATTTAACTCCGAAAGCCTTTCAGTAGTCATNGGCATGCATAGTAGGCCTTTAGCCTCGGTTATCATGAAATTNACGGCTTCGGGAGTCACTTTCTCCGCAGCCATTACCAAGTCGCCTTCGTTTTCCCTNCGTTCATCATCNACGACTATGATCATTTTNCCTGCTTGAAGGTCCAATATTGCTTCTTCAACACTACACAATGACATTTTATAGANCTCGCTTTCNTTTTTGAGANGNACTGGCTATTTGGTCATNAAGTTCTCGACATATTTTGCCACNATGTCAACTTCTAGATTAACCAGACTTCCAGNTTGTTTTGANTTCAAATTNGTNTGCTCTAAAGTGTATGGTATCACAGAGATTGTAAAAGATGCAGTATTTCGCTTTACTACGGTCAAGCTTATGCCATCTACTGTAATAAANCCTTTAGATACNATGTATGGCATCANTCNCTTCGGTGATCTGATAGTGATTATGAAACAATCNGCATCACCCTTGATNGATGTAATTTTGCCGGTACCATCNACATGACCTTGTACAATGTGTCCACCTAATCTACCATCGGCAGANAGCGGCCTCTCTAAATTTACGACGTTGCTTTNGCNCATATCTCCNAANCCNGTACGTTTTATCGTTTCNGGTGCTAAGTCNACTGTGAAGCTTTCATCGTCCATACNGACTACAGTAAGACATGTGCCATTGACAGCAATGCTATCCCCNAGGNTGGTNCCTTCTAGGACTTTTGACGCATAGACACTTAGNCCAGAATTGTTAATGTTTTTGATTTTCCCCACTTCNTCTACAATNCCAGTAAACATGTTATGACCTCCTNGTNGGATATCCGATTGTNAGTAAATCNTTACCTACTTGGGNGTACTTGNTATNNCTCAATTCATACACTTCTTTCATAAGNTGTACGCCNAGTCCTTCAACNGGTGATGGCGCATTANTACCTCCAATTATGATNGGTGCGGANAATGCATAGACCTTATCTATTAATCCACTGTCAAAGAAAGATCCTATGATACTTCCTCCTCCTTCTATTAATGCTTTGACAACCCCAATTTCTCCTAAGTGTTCCATNACTGATGGCAAGTCAATTTGCCCGTNCTGGGATTGTTTNGTGTGTATTACTCTTGCTCCGGCTTGAATTAGTGCAGAAACTTTTTCAGTAGGAGCGTTTTCAGAGCAAAATAATAGTGATTGTCCTGGTTCAGACAAGAATCGTGAAGTTGGTGGGGTCCTACCGTGTGTGTCAATTATAACTTTTAGTGGTTGNTGANCTAATGGGAGCCCNTGNTGGTCTCGTGCAGTGAGTTGAGGATCGTCTAATATAACTGTATTAACTCCNACTAAGATNGCATCACAAGTTTTCCTTANGTNATGAACAATTGCNCGAGATTCAGGGCCTGTTATCCATTTAGATTCCCCTGATCTNGTTGATATNTTGCCATCCAAGCTCATAGCGAACTTGGCTATTGTAAAAGGCAAGTTAGTTACTATGTGTTTAGCAAAACCCTCATATAATTCAATCGTGTCTATNGANTTGTCTATGTTTACTGATATCCCAGNTTGTTCAAGCTTTGCTATCCCATTTCCGCATACCTGGGGATTTGGGTCGAGTGCAGCTATTCTCACTTCTTTGATGCCAGCTGCGATTATCGCNTCAGTGCACGGTGGGGTTCTACCATAATGACAACATGGTTCAAGAGTCACGTACATGGTTCCCCCCNANGCCTNTTCTCCCGCCATTTCGATAGCGACAACTTCGGCATGGCTTTGGCCAGCGGGTTGTGTACTGCCTTGCCCAACGGTAATGCCATCTTTGGTTATTATTGCCCCNACAGAAGGATTAGGACTGGTNGTACCACAGCCCTCTAGAGCGAGTTTTAACGCGAGTTGCATTGGCTCCAAAATAGTATTGATACTCTTTCCGTATATNTTCTGTNGGCTATTGTTTTCTGAAGTCTTGGTGGAATCTGCTGGGAGTTGGGTCGGTTTGACCTTGATATTTGCTGCCCAATGATTCTGAGCCATAAAGTCGCTCTGCTGGTGTGCTTAGTGTTAGGAAAGATATTTGCCCAATTTTCATTCCAAAATATAAGCTGATTGGCAATCTGGATAAATTGCTTAATTCAAGCGTGAGGTGACCTTTCCANCCGGGGTCTACGAATCCGGCCGTAGAGTGTATTACNAGNCCGATTCTTCCGAGAGAGCTNTTTCCTTCTANTCTAGCGACTAAATCGTCAGGAAGTTCTATGTTTTCGGTTGTACTTCCCAAGACGAACTCGCCAGGGTGTAGCATGAATGGAGATTCGTTATCTATTTCTACTGGTTCAGTTAACCCATCTAAACTTTGTTTGACGTCTATGTAAGGTTGTCGTGAATTGGTAAAAACTAGGAACTTTGAATCAAGATGTAAATCTACGCTAGCGGGTTGTATGTCTGAGTAATCAACTGGCTCAATTATTATCCTTCCGTTTTCCAGTTGCTCCTTTATAGACTTGTCACTTAAGACCATAGATCTCCTTGATTTGTAACCATCGTGTATTTTNGGGCTTATGACTCGATTGTAACCTTGAGTTTATTGAGCTGCAACTNAGGTAAAACTATTTCTGATTATCCAATGTTTATCCTTGGAAATTAACGTTGCCGTTCAACAGTGATCTAGCCATNACAAACTTATGAATTTCAGATGTCCCTCCACCAATCCTGGCGTGCCTGAGCATATGGTACCANTGGGCTATGGGCATATCTAAACTTTCTCCTAGTCCGCCAAATATTTGCATTATTTTGTCTATNCTTCGAAAGCCCCATTCACCNGCGCAATACTTAACCATTGATGCTTCNACCCTCACATCCTCTCCGTTGTCCGTTCGTTGTGCGGTTTGTCTAACTANAGCTCTAAGAGCTGTTAGGTCAATATATACATCGGTGAGCATCCATTGAATTGCTTGCCTGTCAGATATAGGTCTACCGTANGTAACCCGTTGTTTGGACCATTCTATAGCCATCTCNAGGGCTCTGCTGAGTATTCCAAGAGCCATGGATCCGCGTAATAATCTGTCGTTATGGACTAGCCATTGTTGTCCGAGATTGAATCCATAACCTACTTCNCCTAAAACTTGGGTTTGAGGGACTCGAAGGTTGTCAAAATGNACGAAATGCTGTTGGGCTTTCGTTGGCATAGCCCATATTCGGATAGGATCAAAGCTTAAGCCTTTGCTGGGATTATCTACGATGAACATTGTTATACCGCCCCTCTGCCGTTTGTCAGGATCTGTTACAGCTTGAACTAATAGATAGTCTGCTGATTCTGCTCCTGATATAAACATTTTGGTGCCGGTAATTACCCAGTCGTCTCCGTCTTTTACAGCGCGAGTTTGCATCATGCCTCCCGGATCAGATCCGGCTTCAGGTTCCGTCTGAGCAAAGGCGTAATAAAGATCTCCGTTTATAGTCGGATACAAGTATTTTTGTTCTTGTTCAGGTGAACAAGCCCCAATCATAAACATAGGGACGGGTGAAGTAGGAAGGTGTACTATGCTTTTTTGTATTTCTTCTTCCAATATGACGTGTCCTAGAGCGCCGATACCGCCTCCGCCATAAGCCTCTGGCACAAAAGATGTATACACTCCTGTGTCTTTGGATATCTGGTGAAGATGATTCCACTGGTTTTCTGGTAATGTACCCATGATGCCTGGCACTGTCTCTAACACACCTCTGGGAGCTCCTGGGTGGTCTTTCCCTTCTTGCGGTGGATTTGCCAGGTAATCTGGTTCCAATGGGATGCATTCATCCTTTACGATTTGCCGGATGGTGTTCTTAAAAGCTTCTATTTCAGGGGGTAGAGTAGGTTGCATATGTCGGCTCCGATTATTTTAGAAATGGTAATAGTATGGCTAGTGGAATGGGCAAATGAATTTAAGTGTATTTATAACAAGTCGATCGTTACTATTGTTATCAGTGAATTGATCCCGAGTCATATATCCTTGGGACGCATTCTCCGAAAGCACTGCATTTATGGATTGGACAGCAGTCCCTACTAATGATATCACCAGTACGAGAACTACTAAGATACCAATGATTTTGACTTTTAATGGGACATGACTGGAGGTCATTTTCACGCCTTATAATATTTGAAAACATTTTATAGGCTTTGGAGCTGTATTTCTAGTTTGTGTGCTTAATACTAGATAGAGAAATAGTGACAAACAATTGTACCTATCGTGATAAAATGTTCTCTATCTAAATCCATTAAGATCAAGGCGTGCCTGTATAACTATGCAATACCGAAAGCTTCCGAATGTAAATAGTATCCTCGAGAATGATGCAGTTCAGGAAATAGTCTCATTATATAAACGTGACTGGGTAGTGGAACTAGTCAGGGAAACGATAGATGAGGCGCGCGAGACTATATCCAAGGGCCATCCTTGTCCTACACTCCCAGAAATTATCTCAACTATTAAAGATAGGGTAGCATTGCTCACTGTCCAGTCTCCCAGGCGAGTGATTAACGCTACTGGTGTTATTATCCACACCAATCTAGGTAGATCNCCTCTAAGTGATAATGCAATGGAAGCTGCATTGGCGGCAAGCGCTGGGTATTCTGATCTTGAGTTCGATCTGTCTAGTGGCAGGNGAGGNTCTAGNCAGTCACATCTNCAATCCTTGCTTAAAGAAATTACGGGTGCGGAAGCTTCNTTGGTAGTGAATAATAACGCTTCTGCATTACTTNTGGGATTATCGGCTTTAGCNGATGGTAAAGAAGTNATAGTTTCACGAGGAGAAGCCGTTGAAATTGGAGGAGGGTTCCGAGTNCCCGATGTGATGGAGCAAAGTGGAGCCGTNCTCATAGATGTTGGAACTACAAATCGTACGTATGTNCGTGATTACGCTAATTCCNTAACCCCCCANACTGGTGTGTTTTTAAAAGCCCACGCTAGTAATTTTAGGGTGGAAGGTTTTACTGCCGANGTGAGTATTGGTGAACTGGTAGAACTTGGTCGNGNNAATGATATACCAGTNATCCACGATGTTGGTAGCGGCGCTTTACTCGACACANATAAATANGGGCTGGCTCATGAGCCAACTCCNCAGGAAAGTATANCCGCTGGAGCCGGNCTNGTAATGTTCTCNGGAGATAAGCTATTAGGNGGTCCTCAGGCCGGAATAATCTCCGGNGATCGAGTTTTAGTNGAAAAGTTGTCTCGCCACCCCCTTGCAAGGGCCATNAGAATTGACAAGATTAGTTTNGCTAGNCTGACTGCCACATTAATGCATTATCTTAAGGGAGAAGCTGAGGCAGAGATCCCTATTTGGAAGATGATATCTGCACGCCCTGATCAAATAAGATTGAGAGCCCAGAAATGGAAAGAATCTGTGCAGGTAGATGCGGAAATTATTGAAAGTAAGTCTGCGGTTGGGGGAGGTAGTTTGCCTGGAGAGACGCTCAATTCCTGGTCTCTGGCGATTAATAGTGTAGGTGTTTCAGGAGGGGCGCAAGCCCTAGTGAAACGTCTGCGAGAGAACGTACCTCCAATTATTGCTAGGATAGAGGAGGATAAAGTGTTATTAGACCCTCGTACCGTCATGGAGAATGAGGAAGACCTTGTAGTAGATGCGTTGCGTAGGTGTGTTATATAGTCGTGTGAGAAATATTTTTAGTAGGGACCAGATCATGGTAGCGGAATACAGGTGGTAATAAAGTGACTGATTATTTACTAGTTCATGCAGCAGGACAGGGAGCTTGGAGTTGGGGTAGAGTTTGGGGAGAGATGACTTCCCCAGTAGAACATCCTCCTAGGCTATACGCCTATCGTGCGGTTGGTAAAGTATTCCCTCTAGATTTGCCAGGACATGGACTGGATGCAGACGGTGATACCAGCACTGTCCAGTTTGAAGAATGCGTACAGTCTGTAGCTAGGTCAATCTCACGTCAAGGTTTAGTAAAACCGGTTATAGTCGCCCATGGTTCAGCGGCTCCTATTGTGTTGCAAGCATGTGCAACATTAGATATTGAACCCTCAAGAATAGTTTTGATTAGTGGCGTGATACCAAAAGACAGGGGGACCGTCATATCTCAATTCCCAGCATTTCATAGGTGTATGTTGCGATTTTCATACTTGTTGAATAGCCTGACAAACCGGGATGTAAGTCTGGCTGCGAATAGCATCAGTAAATCGATGTGTAATAGTATGGACGCAATGGATATAGTGCAGAGTATTGGATATTTTGGGCCACTACCAATCAAGGTACTTAGGACTAAGTTGTCACTCTCTATTATGGATATATCGTGCCCTATAACATATGTAGTATTAAATGATGATAAATGGATTAGTCCAAAAAAACAGAAGATCATGGCTGAGAGAATCAAGGACGCTGAGATAGTAGAAATAGATTCGTGCCATCAGGTTGCATTGCAAAAACCTAAAGAGTTAGCTCAATTATTACTCGGATATGCGTAGTGAGCTATTGTGCTGAGATTGGTAGTAGACATCTCATCAATAAATTATCTTTAGTGATAGTGTATTCGGTCGAAAGTTGATAAATCTGGGTTTTGGTCTTGTGATCTGAGGATAAATATTTATGAACTTGGGTCTTCGTACTATGCAGGCTGAAGATATTGAAGAAGTGCTAGAGATAGAGAAAGAGGCATTTTCTCCGCTATGGCCTGGAACTTCCTTCAAACGCCAGCTTAGCAATAGATATTCATCTTACTTAGTTGCATATGATAGTCTCGTTGAATCTCAGGTAGCACCGATTGATCAATATGAGATTAGCCGGCAGGAAGGCCCATGGCTAGAAACCTTCTTCCATGCTATCAAGAATATATTCAAAAATCCTAGCCCTGACACTCCATCGTTGCAGAAGCTAGCCGGTTATGTCGGTGTATGGTTTCAGGGGAATGAAGCTCACATAACTGAAATAGCCGTTAGGGAAGGACTACGTGGTCTTGGGATTGGTGAATTGCTGTTAATAGGAAGCATAAGATCAGCTACTAAATATGGTTCTACGGTTGTAACATTAGAGGTTAGGGTGTCTAACTTTATAGCGCAAAGATTGTACGAGAAATATGGATTTAGCACAGCTGGTATTAGAAAAGGATATTATTCTGATAATCGAGAAGATGCGTTGATAATGACCACAAGCCCGATTCATACACCTGATTACCAAAGTCAATTTGATTTATTGCAACAGGCGTATACCGACAGAGGAAGGGACATTTATATCTCAGAATGACTGTCGAAAGGGTTTAGTTGACCACCTCATGCGGCCTTGATAGAATGGCCCGAGCGCTGCGAAATCGAGGGATCTATGTTAGTCATTGGCTTGACTGGTGGTATAGGGAGTGGCAAGAGTGCGGTGGCTCTTATGTTGCAAGAACTAGGAGCCGACTTAATAGACGCTGATAAAGTAGGTCATGAAGCCTATCAAATTCATTCAGAGCCGTGGCAAGCAGTAGTCGATGCTTTTGGTAAAGGCATTTTGGGACCTGATGGTGATATAGATAGGGCAAAGCTTGGCTCTGTAGTTTTCTCAGATACGGGTGAATTGGACCGATTGAACGCCATAATGCATCCCAGAATGGCAAATATAGTCAAAGAAAAAATAGAATTGCTGAAAGAATCCGGATCCAGCGTAGTTGTTCTTGAAGCGGCCGTATTATTGGAGGCTGGTTGGGATACTCTCGTAGACGAAGTATGGACTGTTACAGCTCCAGTGGATGCTGTTCTAGAGCGATTGAAGGCACGTAATGGCATGGCCTCGGATGAAGCTAATCGAAGAATAGCTGCGCAGATGTCTGTCGAGGATAGATTGAAGTCTTCTCAGGCTGAAATAAATAATAATGGTGATATGATATTACTTGGTAAGACTGTTCGGGAATTATGGGAAGATAGAGTTAAAACGAAAGTTGGGAAGGTGTAATGGTAGAAGCTACTGAACCTCAATTTAAAGAATATGCAATCGAAGAATTTCTCGTTAGAAGTGAACCCTACTACCGTCCTGTTGGTGACGAGATGGAGTTGTTTACAGCTGCATACGAGCAACATATACCAGTATTGTTAAAAGGGCCGACAGGTTGTGGGAAAACCAGATTCGTTGAATACATGGCTTGGAAATTGGGTCGACCCCTAACAGTTGCCAAAGATTCTCCCGCCCAACCGGTCAACGAAGGAGAAGTGAGAGTGCCCTTGGTTACAATCGCTTGTCATGAAGACTTGACCGCGAGTGACTTGGTGGGAAGGTATCTTTTGGATGCAAATGGTACTAGATGGATAGATGGACCCATGACAAGGGCGGTAAAAACAGGAGCCATTTTATATCTGGATGAGGTAGTAGAGGCAAGGAAAGATACTACTGTGCTAATCCATCCACTTACAGACCACCGAAGAATATTACCAATAGAGAAAACAGGTTCTATAGTAGAAGCTGATGACCGGTTTTTGCTATGCATATCTTACAACCCNCATTACCAAAGTGCTTTAAAGGATCTTAANCATAGNACCCGCCAAAGATTTATATCAGTAGAATTTGACTATCCACCGGCTGATGTCGAAGCGGAAATTGTCCAGAACGAAAGCGGATGTACATCTGATCAGGCAGAGGCATTGGCTAAACTNGGNGAGAAAGTTAGGAATCTTAGAGAGCATGGGTTGCAAGAAGGAGCAAGCACTAGGTTGCTTATATACGCTGGACGACTTATGAGCCAGGGGATTAAGCCTAGAAGAGCGTGCCAGGTGGCGATCGTCTGGACATTGACAGATGAGGCCGAGTTGCAGAGAAGTGTTGAAGAGGTTGTAACCTCAATCTTTGAATAACCAAGAGATCTAATGTCCCAATTCAGCCTAGCGGCTCTGAGATCAAATCTTGATAGACATGACGTGAGACAGATCGATCCAGATGGATTAATGCCTGCCGCGGTCATGATCTTGTTGTACGATAAAGATGGTGAATACTGCGTTCTTCTGAANAAGAGATCACAACTCGTAGAACACCATAAAGGTGAGATGTCTTTTCCTGGCGGAGCNAAGGATCCCACGGATATGGATTTTCTAGACACCGCTTTGAGGGAAACAGAAGAAGANATGGGTATATCTAGATCAGATATTACNGTTCTAGGTCAGTTGGACGATATAATTACTCGGAGTGATTTCATAGTTAAAGTATACGTCGGAACTATCCCTTATCCCTATGAGTTTCGTCCCAGCGAGATAGAAATTGCCGAGGNAGTAGAAACCCCAATAAAACACTTGTTAGATTCTAAGAGTCTAAGGTATGAATCGAGATGGGTAGACGGAGAAGCGACAACCTCGGTATCTTACGCTTATCAGGATTACTTAGTGTTTGGTGCCACAGCTAAGATTCTTCAACAATTACTCAATATAGTTGATGAAGGCTAATTGATGGGAGGTATTTCCTTTGACTAGTAATTCCAATAATGATATTGAATCATCACTGAGCCAGTTCCCGCCTGCCGTGCTTGAGGCGTTTCAAGAAGCTTCTGAGGCAATGGATTCAGCGTTCAATGACGAAGAATTTAATCTATGGGCAAAAGAGGGGATATCTATTGCCGGACAAACAGTGAGGTCTTGGGAATCAGCTGTTGAGTATTACAGGGTAGGATCTCATGTGGCACGAGCCTTGGCATTCCCATCATTCATGCAATGGGCNAGATGCGGTACATACCTGGCTCAGGATTCTCCTGCTCTCGCGGTAGCATTCTTTAAAGCAAGTCCACTGATTGTTGGAAACTTGAGGCCCCAGTATATCCCTAGATGGGCTGGGCTAGGACGTAGTTTGTACAAGGGNACCTGGAAATCCAGTACATTGTCGGCCAAATTCTTTGAAGTGAGTCCGGACCTTATTAGAAGTCTCCCATTCTGGGACGTAGAAGTGTTTGCGTCTCTCATAGAATCATTATCCTATAAATCTTACGATGTCAGCATGGAGTGCCTAGTGCTGGGACGCGACGTCCTACCAGCAATGGGTCGGGAACGTGAGGCCTTTTTGTCAATGTGCAGGGCGCTTACCGATAGTAATTGGAGGGAAGTAAAGACTTGTTTAGAACTCGCTCCTAGGGCACTGCAGCAANTAGATGAGGGTCAGACGGGTAGATTTCTAAAATTAGGGGAAAGATTGGCTAAAACTGGTTTAAGGGAAACGGCTAAATTTTTAGCAGATGGTACCTCTACATTAGCCCAGATTCCCCAAACATCTCAAACACATATTCTAGATTTAGCNGAGGGTTTGCTCGCTACTTCTCCTGATGCTGTTGCACCCTTTCTGAAGAGTCTTGATGTCGTTTTGAATAGAATAACCATGAACCAGTTAGATACGTGGTACCAACACGGTGTCGAAATGCTGAAAGAGAACCCTGACAGTGGGATTGCGTTTTTCAAGATAGAATCTACTACGTCTGAATCTATGTTGGAGACGCTGTCGTCAAGCTTGGAGCTTGAAAGGGTNAAAGGAGTCGTAAAGCTGTATTGTAGTGCTCTATCAGGGTCTACGATTGATGTTCTTGATACACAGGAGTTGGTCAACAAAAATATTGGATGGGTAGACGAAGATACAGCCTCCACGGATGGAACAAAAGTATTTCTGCCTCCGATTGTGGATCATTATCCACGTAAAGATGAGAACTTCTCGTGGTTCAAAGTAGTCGCGACACATCAAGTTGGTCATTTGGAATTTGGTAGTTTTAATTTCGTTTTTGAAAAATCTGCGGCATGCTTTGANGAACAGAGGCGAGCGGAATTGGAATTAAGCCAAAACGAACGACAGGCAGCTTTACTCCGTGAAATGGGAGACGACGCTCCTGACATAAGTGATCAAGCGCAGGCCTATACCGATATAGGCAGATTCCTTAATTTATTTGAAGACCGCAAATTAGCGTTCGATCTATTTACCGTATTGGAAGACTGCAGACTGGATTACCGTATTAAGATGGAATATCCAGGTATAAGGACGGCTTCCGAGCGAGTTCAAATAGAAGCCAGGTCTGGTCGGCCTGAAATACAAGAACTACCTCTTCAGCAAGCTCTTGTTGAGCTCTTAATTCATATGAGTCTCGAGCAGTTTACTGATTTGATGGTACCAACAGAGTATAAGGAAGAATCTGTGATGCTTTCGCAGATATTGCACACCCTCAGGGATGTACGTGCCAATGTCGAAGATACCACTGAGGCGGCACTCAGGGCTTACGAAATCATACATCGNATAGAAAATACAGAAGAAGAAGAAGAACAATGGCAGCCGGAGGANCTGGATGATCCNGGTGATTTTTCNGAAGAACAGTATGAATCTATGCTGGATAAANTAAGCGCTGGNCAACAGGACGGCGAAGGAGGAGAAGGAGGAGAAGGAAACCCTTACGAATCCCCTGAACCGGTGGATTACAGAGGAGACTTCAAGCCAGAGATGGTNCAACTATTAACCAAGTTGCAAAGTGATAAGGGCGAANNTGGCGAAGGTGAGNCNCTATCGCAGGAGCAANTGGAACAGATGCTTGAAGATAGTGCNGAATTAGAGCTGGACGCTGAACAAGGTGATATTAGCAATAGCACTTCTATGTTTGCTCAAAATATCATGAAGGAAGCCGGAGTTCCTCCTCCTGATTCAGAATCTGGAGAGGGATATGGGCCGCTACTTCATGATGATGATCAAGGTGGAGAGCTAGAAGCCCGTGAGCCAAAAGCGTACCTATACGATGAGTGGGATTTCAGAGCGGGCGACTATAAACCACGGTGGTGCATAGTAAAAGAAAAGGTTTTAGATGAAGGNGAGTCNNNCTTNTANAATGAGTCTATAAAAAACTTTAGTTCTCTTTTNAACCATGTGAAGAGGCAGTTTGAANTGATAATGCCAGAAACTTTCCGTAAAACNTATCGGTTNGTTGACGGNGANGATATAGATTTAAATGCTGCTATCGAAGCCTGGGCAGACGTCCGNATGAATGTTCCTCCNGATGAGAAAATATANTGGCGTAGAAATAAGATTGAACGAGACGTTTCAGTGGTGTTTTTGCTTGATATGAGTGCATCAACAGCTGAAGCGATAGATGAAGGTAGAAACACAGTAGATGATAGGGATGCTCCAGACGATCCTGTNGAGTATATGGTNTGGTTACGGCGCCGCAGAGAAGGNCTTGTAAGGAGACACTACAANCGNATCATAGATTTGGAAAAAGAAAGTACGACTCTATTGATACAGGCTTTAGAATCTATCGGTGACACCTATGGTATATATGGTTTCTCTGGTTACGGTCGTGAAAATGTTGAATTCTACGTGATCAAGGATATCGAAGAAAGTTTCAATGAGAAAATAAAGCGGAGGATAGATAAGATCACTCCGTTACATGCTACTCGAATGGGTTCAGCTGTGAGGCATGCGATTACCAAATTGGACAACCAACCGTCTACCAGAAAAATACTGTTTTTGATCAGTGACGGGCGGCCTCAAGATAGAGGTTACAGTAGAGAAGGCGTTGAAAAAGAATACGCGGTGCACGATACATATAAGGCGTTGCAGGAAGCTAGGCAAAAAAATATAACACCATTCTGCTTAACTGTAGATAAATCAGGGCATGACTACCTCAAACAGATGTGCGGTGATATGAGCTACGAAGTTCTTGATGATATTTGGGCGTTGCCTGAACGTTTACCAATGCTATATAGAAAGTTGACTATGTAAATATATATAGATATAGCCAAAATGAAGATGGGGTTGAGTATTCAACCCCATCTTCATTTTGGCTATTAATTAGCTTGTTTTATCAGTTTTAGCAATTCGGTGAGAGCAGTGTTAGAGGCTCTGCGCTTTATCTGAAGTCTGCGAGGCGGTAGTTTTAAAGATATATTTTCTTGCTGATTACGACTAGATATTGATATATGAACTTGACCCACGGGTGTATTTTCTAGCTCGTTTGGCCCTAGTACTCCTATGACAGCCAATCCGAAGTCAGTGTTTAATGTTTCTCTTATGACCTCTGATGCTTTCTGAGCGAAACTGGGATTCAGATATGATTCTTGTTCTTGGTTATCGCTGGTTAATTTCAATTTATCTAATAATATTGGTGTCGGTGCGATAATACTGCCTTTTAGGAATGATGCACTTTCCGGTATATGAGTAATGTTGTCTGATAGGAATCCTCCAGTGCAGCAATCAATTATACCCAGAGTCATTTCGCGCTGGATAAGTTCGCGTCCTACACATAAAGCAGGGGTGTCATCGTCGTACCCCCAGATATAATCTGCCAAACGACTACTTATTGCATTTTCTACAGGGTCAATTAATTTCTGAGCAGATGATTGATCCGCTGCTCGCGCGATTATTCTCAGGTGTATACCGTCGGCTTTTGAGTATATTCCCAAATATGGATTTTCATTTCCGAAAAATTCATCCATAATCTCGTCGATTGCTGACTCTGACATGCCTATAGTCTTAACATTTCTGGTTAAGGTGACTTCATCGTGCACTAATCTTCGGAGATGTGGTTGTATCTCGTTATTCCACATGGGATTCATTTCAGAGGGTGGTCCTGGCATACATATAATATGGGTCCCATTTTTTTCCGCCCACCATCCTGGGGCAGTTCCATTCGGATTATCAATAAATCTCGCTGAGGGAATTAAGTTGGCCTGTTTTATATTTGCCTGAGGCATCGGTGTACCACGAGATTCAAAGTAGTTTTGTAGTTTCACAACTACTTCCTGTTGAACGTTCGCAGTTTCTCCTAGCGCTAGAGCGATTGCTTCACGGGTCAGATCGTCTTGTGTGGGGCCTAATCCACCTGTCGTGAAAATGAAGTCAATGTTTCCTATTCCATTTGAAAATGCTTCTGTAAGTGCTTCCAGATCATCCCCTATACCTGTTATTCGATCTACTTGTATACCGAGAGGCGGGAGCTTAGAAGCTATCCATGAGCCATTTGTATCGGACAGTTCCCCCATTAGAAGTTCAGTACCTATTGCAAATATCTCGGCTTTCATAAAACCCTCATTTTGTTCAGTCTGTTGATGATTCAATGATGGATGCGGTATTGTTATCTACTTGATGATAGTAGAAGAGATCGCACTCTGCTGTGGTGTGTAACGGTTACGAGTTTTCAGATGGATCTTGCTCGTCTGGGTAAGGAGGACTTATGGCCAAGTTGTTCACTACTAAGGCCCAGACTTGTGGTACTGTGAATAGTTGAGGATCATCTGCTATAGCAGCATACTGATTAGCCTCGTCAGGTGTTTTGTATCCGAGGTGTAATTCCCTAGTCACTCCGCTCCTCTCAGTGATACGAGCGATGGTCTGAGGTGGATCAAGGCCATATTCGGAAAGCGTTCCTCTCCCACTGTCTAGCACCCTGTTTACTTGTGGGCCACTCAAAACAAGTGTGGTTCCACTCCATTTTTCTATGGGGACAGGTATCGGTCCGTCGGCAGATTCTATATACCAATCGGTACTTCCAGGTTTCTTGTAGTAATTGATGGTGGTGTCTGAATGAGTTACCTCAATACCCACAATGGAACGGTCGTCCATTTTATACAACCACGGTTGTTTTTCTTTGCGATCTCCTTGGTCAGTAATACGGATTACACCATACGTTCCTGCGAATAGCACCAGTATTGCTACTAATAATATGGACAATCTTACGTTCATTTTATCGTCTGATCCACCATACGAGCGTGGCCAACAGACCCATTAGAACTGGCAGGAAAAACCATGAAGATAACCTCACGAATTTGTATTCGTTTTTGTCCAAATTGAATTCACGAAACACAGTCTGACGGTTATGGATAGAAATCAGTGAAAAATCACCTAATAGATAATTTGCAGAGTTAAGAAATAGTGATTCACCACTACCGGAATTAACGAATTTATTCGTAGCGAAGTCTGAGTCACCAAAGATAACCATTTGGGCTATTTGGTGTTGCGGCGCAGCAGATGTGGGTATAGGTGATCCCACTTGTCCGACTGCCTGAATATAGTATGCTGGTATGAATATTCCAGAAGGGTCGGGATTATCTCCGGATTCCACAGGCTCGGTGCGCTCTATGTCATCTATTAAGTAACTATTCGGCGATGTTCGTGCTATTTCAACCGGGAGTCTTAAGCCATCTTCGGCTACAAATAGGGAAGTCGCGCCCTGCATAAAAGATATTTCCAGAGGTATTCCTCGAGGTCGTACTATTTGTTGCACTTCTGGGGCTACTGGATTGTAGCTGGAGAGTCTGATTCTCTGTGGAGTAATGGGATC
>PBBR01000001.1 GCA_002716645.1 Chloroflexota bacterium | reverse complement strand
TGGTTCAAGTCCAGTCGTTGCCACCAGTAACGCCTGACTGGCGCATAACTAATCGTCTGACTCTAGTCTACCGCCTAACTCACTAAGAAAATCTTCAATTTCAGGCGAAAGCGTCACTGATGGGCCGGACGGCTCTTCAGGTTTATCTTCCGAATCTAGCTGGGCATCGTAATAAGCTTCCATCTGTTGAATAAGTTGCTTCAGCTCATCGTTACGTTCCACTGCTGAGCTGAGTTCCCTATATTGCCTCTGACCTCTACGCATAGGGGCTAGATCTGAAGGTATATTTCCATATACTGACGATAAAACTTCTATCATCCTAGAAGTTCCGGTATAGTCCTCCTCCAGCTGAAGATATTGTGGAAGGTGCACCATGAAATTGATGGCCTCTATACCCATCTTCTCGATACCTTCGGACACTAGATTCATGATAGTAGTAGGTCCCTGGTAGGTACTTTGTCTGAGCTTGAAATTAGAGACGTCCTTAATTTGTGGCACTTCACCCAGAGAACCTGTGACTAGCAACGGCCTTGTATGAGGAACAGCATCATACATAGCCCCGAGTCGACAATATCGTTTTACCTTAAAATACTCAATCACCTCGAGAATAGAGTCTGTATATTCTTCGCTGTTAGCATGGGGCTCCATCAAATGAAGATATAAATAATCGTGACCATCTTCTGAGGACGAATATTTGATGCTGCTATTTGGGACAGTCACTTCTCGTTTACCTTGAACCAACTTCATGGTTGGTCGATACCTAGTAAAGTCAAAAAACTTACCGGGTTGAATCAACTTTCCAAGTTCTTTAGACCCCATAAAGTGCTCCAACCGGTTCAACGTCAACGTCCCGACACTTCCCACATCTACCCAAGGGCGTACCATGGCAAAGACATGGGGGTCATTTAGCTCCGGGAGATCATCAACTATTTCAAAAGCACCGATGTTCATAACGATATCTTGCCAGAATTAACTAATGGTTTCAAGACTTCTGTAGTTTAATAATCGTAAAATTAAAAACCAATAATACTTGCTTAAGATGTGCTAGACTCTTGTGATGCTCTACCAAGCTAACGTCTTAAATACGACCTCAAACATCGAACACTTAGAACCTACGGACACACTCCTATGAGTACACCCGTAGGAGGTGATGAAACACAAGCACCCCAGTCAAGATTCGCAGGTATAACAGCTGCGTTACGATATCCCGATATCAGAACATTATTCATCTCCACATTTGCAAACCAATTTGGACAGGGCACTTCACATGTGATAATCGGCTGGATTGTGTTGGATATGACGGGATCCGCGTTACTCGTTGGTGTCGCATTTGCGGTTCGTTCAGCACCAAACCTGATTGTTGGACTGGCAGCAGGCCCAATAACAGATCGGTATGATCGACGCATACTTATGAAAATCTCCGTCATAGGACTTATGCTGACGGCCTTGGCATTATCAGGTTTAGTTTATTTTGACATAATAACGATAGCTAGCCTACTATGCGGCGTATTTTTTCTTGGTGCCTTCCAGGCCATGTATATGACAGCCAGGCAGACTTATGTGTACGATATAGTAGGTGCAAACAGAGCTATTAGTGGACTAGCCCTGATCGGACTTGCGCAAAGAATAAGCCAGCTAATCGGAGCTCTTCTAGCGGGCACTACTATTTTGTACATAGGAGGCTCAGGGCCATTTCTAGCTATGGCCATTGGATACTTAATTGGCCTTACATGTATTTTCCTGTTAGTAGAAGTAGGAGATTCAGCCCCAGACCGTCAAGAAACTATAGTAGAAAATTTAATTAACTACTTTAAGGCGCTCAGATCCAATCGATTATTACTGAGCCTTATGATTTCCACCGCTGGAGCTGAAATATTAGGATTTTCCCATGCGGTGATCTTGCCAATACTCGCTCTTCAGGTATTAGACGTAGGGCCAGAAGGACTTGGACTTTTAACTGCATCGCGATTTGTTGGTGCAACCGTCGGAATCACGGGATTAGCGATAGCAGGGGATGTAAAGAGACCTGGAGCATTATTATTGGCAACTATGTTCTTTTTTGGAATTTCACAAATAGTATTGGGATATGCACAAACGTTCTGGGTTGCCGTAACATTAGTAGCCATAGTCAACATCATGGCCACAATGAGTGACGTACTACACCAATCGCTCCTACAATTAAGCGTATCAAATGAACAACGAGGACGAGCAATGGGCTCCTGGATAATAGGGATTGGCACGGCGCCTATAGGGCAAAGCGAAGTTGGACTATTAGCAGGAGCAACTGATTCCAAGACCGCATTACTAATAAATGGAGCGTCACTTGCAATATTAGCGGTAATAATGGCTGTGTTATTACCTAAACTTCGAAAGTTGTGAATTCTAATACTACCTACAATACTCTCATATAACTATAGACAATGGAGCTGAAGATTTATGGCTATCAGTGGACTCATTCCCAGAAAGACATTATTTGGAAATCCTGACAAAGCATCCCCTCAAATTAGCCCGAACGGAGAATACATTACCTTTCTAGCTCCTGTAGATGGAATATTGAATATCTGGTTGGCAAAATCAACAGATCCTGATTCCGCAATACCTATAACCCAGGATTCAGACAGAGGTATTCGATTTTACGGATGGACGTACACCAATGAACATATTGCATATATCCAAGATATTGGAGGAGATGAGAACTGGCATGTGTATGTTGTCAACATACACACGCATCAGACGAAAGATTTAACACCTTACGACGGTGTACAAGCACGATTCCAAGAAATAAGCCCCAAATTCTCGAATGACTTGCTACTGTCTCTAAATGATCGTGATCCTCAGTTGCACGATATATACAAAGTTAATATTAATACAGGGAATAGAACACTAGTGCAGGAAAACGATGGATTTGCTGGATACATAACAGATGACGATTTTAACGTTCGGTTTGCCACCCGCGTAACCGAAGATGGTGGCAGCGAACTTCTGGAAAAGGCGGGAGATTCTTTCTGGAAGCCATTCATAGAGATAGGAATAGAAGACACATTAACTACTTCTCCTATAGGTTTTGACGACACAGGGACAATCTTGTACCTCGTAGATAGCCGTGACAGGGACACCGCAGCTCTTGTGTCATTAAATCTTCAAAATGGTGACACTACTCTTATTGCAGAAAGCCCTCATGCAGATGTCAGCGACACTATGGTGGATCCAAATAATAAAAATATACAAGCAGTAGCGTTCACTCATGAGCGAAAGACATGGATATTCTTAGACGAGAATGTAAAGAAAGATCTTGAATACTTAGAAAGCATATCTCAGGGTGAAATTGAGATAGTGAGCCAGTCATTTAATGACGAAATATGGATAGTCGCTTTCGTCTTAGACGACGGGCCTGTGCGTTTCTACAAATACAACAGACCCGAACAACAAGCCTCGTTCTTATTCACGAACCGCGATTCACTTACGGATGTCAATTTATCAAACATGCATTCCACTACCATAAAATCTCGGGATAATTTCGACCTAATAAGCTACTATACATTGCCCTCCGAATCCAGTAATGACAGCGGAATACCGGACTCCCCTTGCCCAACGGTATTGCTAGTCCATGGGGGACCTTGGCATAGAGACACATGGGGATATAGCGCACTACATCAGATGCTTTCCAATAGAGGTTACGCTGTCCTAAGCGTCAACTTCCGAGGGTCAACCGGTTTTGGAAAGGCATTCATAAACGCGGCCAACCTCGAATGGGGAAGGAATATGCACAATGACCTGATAGATGCAGTTAATTGGGCCATAGACAGCCGAATAGCTGACCCTTCTAAAATCGCAATAATGGGTGGTAGTTATGGGGGATACGCCACATTGATCGGGCTAACTGCTACTCCGAACGTATTTGCATGCGGTATAGACATAGTAGGACCATCAAACCTACTAACACTTATTAACTCAATCCCACCATACTGGCAACCGCAAATTGAATTATGGGCATCCAGGGTAGGCGATCATAGAACCGAACAAGGACGGAAACTACTATCAGAAAGATCTCCTCTAAATTACATTAACAATATAAATAAGCCGCTTCTCATAGGCCAAGGGGCAAATGATCCCCGAGTGAATCAAGCTGAATCCGACCAAATAGTAGATGCGATGAATGAAAATGGGATACCTGTAACCTACGTACTGTATCCCGACGAAGGGCATGGATTCGTTAAACCTGAGAACAATCTTTCTTTCTTCGCAGTAGCAGAAGCATTTCTAAGCAAACATCTAAATGGCAGTTACGAACCTATAGATGATGATTTTGAGGGAGCATCAGTAACCGTACCGACAGGTGCGAGTGAGATACCAGGTTTAAAAGAAGCTCTGTAAATAACAACCCACTGATCTACGATACTGGCATTTTTGCAGAACTCTCGCTGAATTCTATTAAACTGCAATTTTCTTTATTACTGGTCGATTGTATGGACGAGCCGGACAATAGGCCGATCTTGATCGTGCAGGGTCCCCTGCTACTAATACCAACATGTTGCGAGGATCTCTGACTATAGGCACTGAAACATCTGGTTCATCAACATTTAACCATTTTGGCCAATAATAAGGGTCTCCTGCTTCCTGGTCTCGCCCGTACCTAAGCTGTTTGTATCTCTGGACGCGATCTAACGGAACCCTGGCGTTCTCATATAAATAAAATTGAACTTCTTCTTTACTCCATCCCTCTTCGGCAAGACCATGAGCTATAAGCGGACTGATCACAACTACTGCATGGCCTCCATGGATGATGTTATGGTTTAAGTTAGACATGGAATCTGCCAATATCCATAACGGAAATTCCATACTTCCAGACCCTCCTGGATTGTTTCCTCTCGGAGCATCTGCTGCATAAACCATTACACAGCTATCGGATTCGGAATAGCCAAACTCTGTATGGAGAGAAGACCACGGGGTATCTATATCTACACCTATACAATACGAATACTTCGCAGGGGATCCCAATGTAGATTTGTCACCAGAATCTGGATACCCTCCACCGAGGTTGATCAGTATTAAGCGTAACGAACGACCAATAGTAGCGTTAGCCCTAGTACCGGGACCGAACAAACTTGCACCGTGATTAATACCAATCTCCTGAACCACCTGGCCACAAACAATGACCATAGGTGCCGCTGGGTCGCTGGTCGCCTGAAGACCTTGTACATCAAATTCTTCATCCAACAAGGCTTCAACCGCAGCTAGTACTACCGGCATATATTCTGGTTTGCATCCTGCCATAACCGCATTAGTAGCGACCATTTCCACTGTAGCAACACCGTTACGCGGAGGGACAACACCCAGCACTTCGTACGGATCTCGACCAGAAGCATTTATCATATCCGATACGGCATCTTCGGTAGGAGGTACTATTGGAAATCCGTCAGTCCAACCATTTTCATAGTACTGTTCTATAGTCTCTATTACACCTTGAGAAGTGTTCACACCCGAAACGATCTTTCCCTTAGACCCGCGTATCATAATCAAGCCTCTTAATGCTGTTCTAAGATTTGTTATATGCGAAATTAACTAACAAGATAGCTTCGTCAGGCTACTACATACCAATTACGGCTTTTATTATTTCTGGGGCCGCTTCCGAAGCTTTTTCTCTGGCCAAATCGGCGCCGCCCAAAGGGTGAGATATTACCACTACAGGAAGATCATCCAGATTCATCGACCGTCTAATAGAGTACGCAAGTCGCACAAAACTGGTAGTTGCCACTACCACGGCCGGCTTACCTGTCTCCTCAAATCTTATACCATCGAGCATACTGCCCGACGTACATGAACCTCAAAGACAAACACCAGCCACCATAAAATCNGNCTTATCAGACATTTCTTGTATTAATTCCTTGGTTGCTGGCTTCGTTGATGTNAATTTGCTTTCTAGAATGACATCAGCAACGCCATATTCTGACTGCAATATTTCTGCCAAAGATTGAAAAAAGAAACTGGATGTATCATTCGCATTGTCCAACAGGGCTACTGTCGTCCCTTCCACGGAACTAATCCGAGCAGCCATATGTCGCTCATCCACTTGGACTTGGCCTGTGGGATCCAAATATGAAACCAATTTTGTAGAAATCTCAGGGATTACAGCTGTTTGCATCGATAAACCTCCCGAGTCATATACGTTAGATTATTCCTAGTAGCTACAGCCTATCTTAACAGAAGCATTAAAGCGGAACACTTGATCCAGATTAGTGCAAATGCCACTCNTCGCCTAACTTAACTNCCGTTATAATTACTCAACCAGTGCGAAGCAATCTCATCTCTTCGAGCGAACCATACGTCGGGGAANCCACTAGCGTACTCCAAAAATCTTTGAACAGCTCTTGACCTAGCNGGCCTCCCAGTAATTCTACAATGCAGACCAACTGACATCATTTTCGGAAATGATTGCCCTTCTTCATACAGGCAATCAAACGTATCTTTAAGATATTCGAAAAAGTCATTTACACTGACTAGGCCACCACGCCAGAATCGGGCATCATTCGTCTCAAAGCTATAAGGTAATACTAACCACGGAGCTTCATTTACTCTAACAAAATACGGAAGATCATCATTCATAGAACAACTGTCATAAATGAAACCCTCTTCTCCTGCAACCAATTCTCGAGTGTTAAGACTTGGTCCATAACGAGTAAACCANCCGACCGGACGGACTCCTGTAGTACGTTCAAGTGACTCGACTGTTCNTCTTATAGAATCTAACTCCGAATCACGGTCCATTGAATGATATTCTTGCCATCGATATCCGTGACCACAAACTTCATGCCCTCTCTCTACAATTGCCCGGGCCACTTCAGGATTACGTTCAAGAGCTACTGCNCAACAATAAAACGTCGTTTTTACACCATATCTCTCAAACAAATTAAGCAGCCTCCAAACACCAACACGGCTCCCATACTCAAAAAATGATTCGTTAAACAAATCACGTTGATTTAGAGGAACGGGTGATGGCACTTCGTTATTAGTCTCATGNTGGGTATCGCCATCAAGCAATGAATATTCAGATCCTTCTTCATAGTTCACNACTACTGATATTGCTATTTTTGCTTTATTTGGCCAGACAATATTCGGAGGATTCTCACCGTAGCCGATAAAATCCCTGTTCTCCATGATTCCTCCTACAATCTTCAATAACACGGCAAATTATATTGTGATATCAATAAAATTTGAAGAGATTCATTTGACATCAAGTAGGGCCAAGATATAATCAAGCATTGAATTTGTACTCTCATAATTAAAGGAGTCTCCAATGGCGCAGGTTGAATCAGCTAACCTTAACCCTGAAACCGTACTAGCAGAAATGAAGAAAAACGGTGTAACNCACGTCGTTTGGCTACCAGACAGTGAAACGAACTGGTTGTACATGCTAATGAAGAATGATCCAGAGTTAGACCTAATTCCAGTCAGTAGAGAAGGCCAAGCATTCTCCGTAGCTGCTGGATTATCTGTGGGCGGCAAAAATCCTGTCATACTGATTCAAAACACNGGNATGATGGAATCTGGAGATTCATTAAGAGGTTGGTGCCTCGGGATGAACATACCGGTAGTCATGATGGTTGGATATAGAGGGTACACCAGGCACGGTGTCAATTCAGATACAGCAGCCACATACACAGAAAGATTCTTAAACGCCTTTGGAATACAGTATTATCTTGTCGAGAATGACTCAGACGCAGAAAGAATATCAGTAGCGTTTGAAGAGGCTCAANAGACCAAGAGACCGGTCGCTATACTGGTTGGCGACGAATACCACGGTTTCCATTAAAAATACTAAGAGAATAATTGAGAACAGGAGCCATTATGTTTCAAACAGCAGACATGCTAAATATATTTCAGAAATATNGANGAGATGCGGTCGTAATACCTGGTCGAGGAGGCCGACACTGGATTGATATTAGCACTAACGAAAAAAAGGACATTCCTTTGGGTGACCCGGCAATGGGTGGACACGCTTCATTTGGAATGGGTTTGGCATTAGCTCAGCCCGACCAGAAAGTAGTCTTGTTCGACTCTGAAGGTGATGTATTAATGAATTTAGGAGCTCTGGTCACAATCGCGGAAAAGGCTCCTGAGAATTTCTATCATTTCATGCTGGACAACGAATGCTATGCAACAACGGGTGGACAGCCAGTTCCCAACGCTCAGAACGTAGCATACGACGTTATCGCTAAAGGAGCCGGATATACCAGGACTTACGCCTTTGATAACCTAGAAGATTTCTCTAACAATATCGAGGAGATTCTTAGTCAACCAGGCCCAGTATTTGTAGCTATGAAAGTATTCCCTCATATAGAAAACGAGCCGATTGGTGCCCGAAGACGATGGCAGACACGCACTAGAGATCAAGTCATCGAAGACGTACAGCAGCAAATGGGTGTCAGCAGTTAGTAAAATCCTAAGTCAGAGCGCAGGACATGGCATACAATAAGAAACAGCAATTTAAGTCAAGACGCACCTCACTAATGAGCCAGATATCGGATGGAGCCATCATAATTGGTGCGTCTCATAATTCCCCTAGAAATAACGATGTAGACTATGAATTCAGACAGAATTCCACGTTCTGGTATCTCACTGGATTCGATGAACCTGACGCTGTACTAGTTCTAAGGCCACATCACAAAGATCAATGCGTTATTTTCGTTAACCCGTATGATCCACAATTTGAAATCTGGGTAGGAGCTCGCCTTGGTGTCGACGCAGCTCCTGAAAATCTAGAAATTGATGCCGCGTACCCAATATCAGAGCTCGATGATCAGTTGCCTCGTCTACTCGAGGACATAGAAACGGTCCATTATTCAATTGGCAGCGACTCCAAATTAGACGACTTGATGATGAACCTAGTCCAAAAACGTAGGGGGTTATCCCAGCGAGGCGGCGTACACTTGCTTCGTATAGAAGATCCGAAGCCTGCTATCGACCGAATGCGCCTCGTTAAATCTGAAGCTGAGGTAGAGCTAGTTCAAGCTGCTATCGATGTCACTAGAGTTGGCTTTGAAAATGCTATGAGAGTTACAAAGCCTGGCACATTTGAATATCAGGTCCAGGCAGAGATGGAATCTCATTTCAGAAAATTAGGTTCAGTCCGAAACGGGTATCCTTCGATAGTCGCTTCTGGAACCAATTCGTGCATTCTGCATTACATAAACAACCGTGAACAATTGAAAGATGGATCCCTTCTCCTGATAGACGCGGGAGCAGAATACGATTACTACACTGCAGATATAACAAGAACCTGGCCAGTAAACGGAAAATTCACACCAGCGCAGAAAGAAGTATACGAAATCGTGTTAGCTTCACAATCCGCCGGGATAAATGCAATATCACCTGGAATCGAATTTAACGAAGTTCACATAGCTTCTCTTAGAGTATTGGTCCAAGGCCTAATAGATTTAGGGGCATTAGAAGGCAGCATCGATGGCCTCATAGAATCACGAGCATACCTACCTTATTACATGCATGGCACTTCGCATTGGTTAGGCCTAGACGTGCATGACGCAGGACCCTACAGAGACGAAGACCGTTCAATTAGTTTAGAACAAGGTATGGTCTTCACTGTAGAGCCCGGACTATATTTCGGAAACCAAGCGACAGAATCCCCTGAACATCTAAAAGGCATCGGAATCCGGATAGAAGACAATGTCGTAGTCACAACTGAGGGGCATTCGGTATTGTCCGACACAATATTATCTTCCGTTTCGGAAATCGAGGAACTGGTCGGCAGTGTATAAGTCGCGAGCTATCCTTTGAGACGCAGCGGTTCCTCCTCCGCCACCCCTAATCCGCTAGCTATATCAGAGTCGCTTCAGCTGCATAATGTGGCATTACTTCACTGACGAATAGTTCTAGAGACTGCATTGCCTGCTCGTTACTTAAACTTCCCCATTGGAAAGAACAAACAAAATAATTAGCCCCAGTACTCATATATTCATCCATATATTCCCTGATGGATGTTGGAGATCCTGCTATTACTCCGAATCCGGCCCCTTTATTCGGAACTCCTCCTAAACCACCTGGTGCTTGCCTCCGTCTTTCTTGTTCTTCAGTTCTTTGTGTCATAGCCCAATACAAATCGCGACGCGCTTCCCGGTCAGGAGCACTAGCCGGCCTCATTTGGTCATTAGGAACTAAAAACTGGGTAAGACCACGACTTTCAGCTTCTAGTCTCCGAGGAGTGCCAAGATTCCAAGTATAATCCTCCCATGCAGGCTCACCAATGGCTAGAGCTTCTTTGTCTGTTTCAGCTACCACGATGTGGTTAACAAGACTTATCTTGGGCTCCCTACCCTGAGGAGTTAATGCCCCTACACCTTGGTACTCTTCCCAAAGTTCTTTATATCTTTTCACGTTAGCTTCAAAACTATCCAATGATCCAACGATAATGGTGTTCATACCTTCCATCGCCGCTGTCTCAACGTTCCTCATATACCAAAAATCAGGATGGGGAGCTTGTTTAGGACGAAGCCGCATGGGAAGCTTATCAAAGTTATAAAACTGTCCGTTAAACGTTAATTCGTCCGTACTCAAACCTTGTCTCACTGCACTGAGTACTTCTTCATATCTACCCTGATTTGAATCCACATCGGATTCCTGACCCCAAAAATAGGCTTCAAGGACACCACCACGTCCAACACCTATCTCAACTCGCCCATCAGTCAGATTGTCCAACATGCATATCTCTTCAATAAGCCTTACCGGATGATGCAATGGAAGAACGTATATGCAAGCGCCTAGATGTATACGCTTTGTTCGTTGAGAAGCAGCCGCCAAAAAGACGTTTTGGGACGGGGCCATGCTATGTACAGCTGGAGTGTGGTGCTCTGCTAAATGATAGGCATAGAACCCAGCTTCATCTAATCTCTCCAGTTGGTTCAGTCTCATTTTGTAGGTTTCATCTAAGGTCGAACCAGGCACTGGTTCTATATGGTCAAAAACNCCAAATTCAAGAGGCATAAATATTCTTCCTTATAAAATCACAAATATTACTAACCGACATTCACATGTCTATATGGAGTCTAGATACTCCAATGCACGCATGTCAACAACACCCAAGCATATGACTTTACCACCAATGTATATCATCTAGAGATTCTTTACCCTGTAAAGCGGCCTCCCAAGGACTTGCTGGCAAATATTTCCAACCTCCGTCCGAAAACATTATAAGAATNTTTGCTTNATCTCTGTTCTCGGCTATTCTAAGAGCAACATGCAACCCTGCACCAGCAGAAACACCGGCTAAAATACCTTCTTTGTCCGTAATGGAACGTGCGAATGATATTGCTGTCNCACTATCAACCAAAAATCTTCCATCTAGCATCTTCAGGTCAACTAGCGGTGGCACATAACCTTCCGACATACTTCTAAGCCCCTGTAAAGATTCTCCTAGCTTTGGCTCAATTCCAACGACCTCAATCGCGGGGTTAACCTCTCTTAACCGACGACTAAGACCAGTTATAGTCCCTCCTGTACCAATTCCGGCTACTAAAACATCNACGTTAATCCCCGTATCTATTATCTCTTGGGCCGTCTTGCTGTAATGCGTCATTAAATTAATCTCGTTATCAAATTGGCCAAGATAATGACAGCCAGGCTTTGACGCAATATCCTTAGCAATATCTATGGCCCCTTTCATTCCTGCAACCGGCTCACACCAAGTAATAGTTGCGCCGTAAAGTTCTAGAAGATCACCTATACTAGGAGCAACNTCCCCCGGTATTACNACTTCAACCCGATATCCTTTCTGTTTTGCGACCAGTGCCAAAGCTATTGCAGTATTTCCACTACTAGCTTCAACAATCGTATCCCCTTTCTTGATTTCACCTTTCTCTTCAGCATCCTCAACCATNGCGAGCACAATCCGATCCTTAATGCTTCCACTTGGGTTCTGACCTTCGAGTTTCGCGAATATACGTACATCCGGTTTCGGATTAAACCGCACTAACTCTACGATNGGTGTATTCCCCACTAAGTCCAAAACACCCGAAACTTTCATGATGCAATCCTTTATCCATAGATGATAAGAACGTTCCACAATATATNATTTAGAATCCGCAAATCTATAGGATAGTGATATTCTATCAATTTTCTGGCGGATTCTTTGCAGATTGACCATACCCTATAGGCAAANTTGTTAAAACTTGTGTAAAATCATACAAAAGTTGCAAGACAATATAGCCCTATTGCCTGTAGTATATGTACGACACGACACAAATGGCGATTTACTCAGGGAAGGAGACTATGACCCCACAAAGAGTACGTAAAACAAAACTCATGAAAGGCGTNGAAGANAAATTCCAGCGCCCGTTGGAAACTCTCTTACCTGATATGGTGAACGAGCACGGGTTAAGCCACGCTGCTTCAGAACTAGGCGTTAGTGCAGCTACTCTAAGCTATTGGATGCTCAAGCTTGGAATTAGGTATAGGCGAGTGGCAGTAACAGCTGACGAGACTATAGAGGTCAAACGACCCGGGTAATTTTGCCATCACCTATTTTTGAGCCTTCCCCANCGTAATATACAGTTNCTNGATCATTAATGGTCGGGGTGGCGGGATTTGAACCCACGACCTCTTCGTCCCGAACGAAGCGCGCTACCCCTGCGCTACACCCCGATAATATAANANGAAGACTCCTGCACCATACCANCTCGNCTCAGAAGTCTTCTTNTNACCTAANTAGAATAACTCAGTAGGAACAGCGATCCCTTCAAAATCCTTNTCAGTAAGCGGATCTATTGGGGTCAATCCCATCATGCCCATATATGCATACAACTGCTTAATGTGATGGACAGAATGTCCTAGCCCAAGATCCATCATTTCCCAAGCAGTNTTGTTACCCATATACGTATCCAGAACTTTCTCTAAATCGATTGAAGCATCTCCATCAAGAGANGCNTTGACCCGCTTGAGCACGTCCTCGCAATATTGNGCTACTTCCTCAAAACCNACNTCTCCCAAGATNTCTTCTACAGTTCTACCCCTNTCATAATTTGAATATACTCCGACATTGTAAGCATTCATTGCTCTATCGGGTCGATCAGACAAATGAAAACAAAATTGACCAAGTGTGCGCTGCCTCTCAGGTGACTCCCAGTCCCAACGATCTGCTGGAATTTGTCGGAATGTTTTAGCAGCTGCTACAAGAACAATTTCGTATTTTTCTAACATAGTAGAAACATCAGCTACAGGTATGTCTCCACTCAAATCAAATAGCTTCGCCAGTTCCTGAGGATTAAAGCCAATGACTACTTTGTCGTCTAGTATCGTAACCGGCACCGATTTTATTCCGCGAGCCAACAACTCATCCATGGACTGCTTATCGTGTTCCACATCACCATCTTCATATTCTATCCCTTGCGACGAAAGAAACTCTTTCGTTCTTCCACAAGTGAATCAACCAGGGCGATAATAAACTTTAGGCTTAGCCATACAGTCCTCCGTTAATATCTATGTAATTCACAAACCAGATACACTATAGACGTTGCCCATACCAGTTACAAGCCGATCAGCCATGCGTCAATGGNTTGAGCGTCCAGATTANCGGTTCATAGTTTNTCTCAGGGGTTTAGTAATGAGATTCCATGAATGAACCTNNNNANNTGCTATATTCTCAATCAAGCACCTTATNANTTGAAATACATTTTCAGCACTTATCCGGACATAGCCTGCAAACTGTCTCTGAAAACCCGTAGTCGCTCAAGTATATTTTTAAAGCGCCCAACCCATTCATCCCCGAGAGATCGTGATGACATAGAAATCTGATGAAGTCCTACTGAGGCAGACGGACCCAGAGCTTTTTGCAACGGCGACCTGGCACTACCAACAGGATTCCTTAATCGAGCAGTTATACTATCTCCGCTTTGAACTATAGATTCGATATCAACCGAAGCTGCTAGGGCTCTAAGATCAACCAGTTCCAACAAATTAACGACAGTGTCTGGTAGAGCGCCGAACCTGTCAGTGAGCTCCTCTTCAATCTGATCAAGTTCCTCTCTGTTAAGTATTCGGCCAAGTCGCTGATACAACCCAAGTCGCGTCGGGAGATGGGATACATATTCTTCCGGTATAGTAGAGGGCAGGTCCACATCCATCCTGGGTAAATCATTTAAAGAAACCTGAGAATTATCCTCCCCGTTCTCTGTCTCATTCGACAAGAGTAGCACGGCTTCTTCAAGCAATTGGCTATACAATGAAAGACCTACTGAATGTATCTGACCGCTTTGAGCTGAACCGAGCAGATTGCCAGCTCCACGGATCTCCATATCTCTCATCGATATCCGGAACCCAGAACCTAGCTCTGAAGCCTCTAATATAGCTTCTACNCGTTGTTCTGCTGTTTCTGTAACCCTTCTACCAGCCGGCATCAACAGATAGGCGTATGCTCGATGTTCGCCTCTACCAACACGACCTCGTAATTGGTAGAGTTGCGANAGGCCAAATCGATCAGCTCGGTCTATTAATAAAGTATTAACNTTTGGCATGTCTATACCNGATTCGATNATAGTAGTACAAACCAAAACATCNGCCTTGTAGTTGCCAAAATCTGTCATGACAGTCTCAAGATCCTCTTCATTCATCTGCCCATGACCAACAACAATACGGGCTTCGGGAACCAATTCGGATAGTTCAGCGGCTTTCTGATCTATTGTTCTTACCCTGTTGTGGAGAAAAAATACCTGGCCGCCACGTTCTAACTCTCTCAAGATGGCTTCTTTTATTATGTCCTCGCTATACTCAGAAACAAATGTTTTTACTGGCAATCGGGCTTCGGGTGGTGTACGAATAATACTCATGTCCCTTATCCCGGCCAGAGCCATATGAAGAGTCCTCGGTATCGGAGTAGCACTTAAAGTCAACACATCTACTTCTTTACGCAAAGCCTTAAAACGTTCTTTGTGGGACACCCCGAATCTTTGTTCTTCGTCGACTACAACTAAACCTAGATTCTTGAATCGCACATCTTTCTGCAGTAACCTATGCGTTCCAATAACAATATCAACTTCCCCTGAATCCATGCGAGCAATCACATTTTCCTGTTCTTTACTAGTTCTGAACCTACTCAAAACTTCCACATTTACCGGATATGGGCTTAGCCGCTCAGACAACGTGGCGTAGTGCTGTTGTGCTAAAACAGTGGTTGGTACTAACACTGCAACCTGCATTCCTTCTGATACAGTTTTAAACGCAGCTCGAAGTGCAACCTCCGTCTTACCATATCCAACGTCACCACAAATCAAACGATCCATAGGTCGTGACTGCTGCATATCATTTTTAACTTGGTCGATCGCCTCTAATTGGTCCGGCGTTTCTAGGAATGGAAATGAATCTTCTAACTCCGATTGCCACACGGTATCATCGGTGAATCTATGACCTACCGCCATTTTCCTTTCTGCGTATAGCTGAATCAATTCCTGTGCAATCTCTCTTGTCGATTCTCGAACACGTTCCTTTACCCTGGACCACTCAGCAGTGCCCAAGCGAGTTAGATTAGGTGTTTGGTCTTGTGACCCAATATACGAACCTACCCGATCCAGTTGATCCGTTGGAACGTATAATTTGTCAGAGTCAGCGTACTCTAGCATCAGATACTCTTGCTCTGACGACTCATCTCCCATACGAGTCATACCGGCAAATCTAGCGACTCCATGGTCTATATGGACCACATAGGTCCCAGGTATCAAATCAGCTAAGGCGATATTGTTTTCGTTTGATGTATGTCTAACCGATCGTCGATTACTCGTACGCTTGGAGGTACCAAAAAGCTCATAGTCAGTCAAAAGGATCAAACTCGCTTGTGACGATATCTGTTCCAACGGCGTCTTCCACCCCTCACTCAGACTACCATTAACCAAATAAACTTTTCCTGACTCAATAGTTCGTTCAGCATCTAGTTGCTCATATTTACTGGTTAATACCCCAGAATCACTTAGAATTTCATTTATCCTGCCAGACGAATGTTGGCTGACTATGAAGATTACGCTTCCTAACTTCTGTTCAGCGTCAAGATAAGCTGTCAGATCCTCCATTCTCCCATAAAATTGACCGGCATCCTTAAATACATTATCCAATTCACCAGACAAAATACTCTGCACCTTGAGTTTCTGGCAGGGCGAAGAATATAAAGATTTCGACAAAGTGGACCAATCCATATAAGGAGTCGGGAAATTTCCGGGCAATTCCCCTCTACCTTCCCTACTCTCTCTCATACGAGCATATTTTTCTTGTACGTCGTATGTTTCCGCCTCCACTTGAGATTCCCTATCTATGACTAAAAGTCCATTGTCCGGCAGATAGTCTAGAATGCTGTTCTGATTGACTAATCCATTGTATAAATGCAGGGTTTCTATATCTGATTCAGAAAATAACGAGACTAAATCATCTTCAATCCTATCTTTAGTATCTTGGCTACATTTATCAAATTGGAGACGACCTATAGCTTCATCGATCTCAGTGCGATCAGTTAGATTAGGCAACTGTTCTTTTGCGGGTATAACTGTAAATAAAGTCACATCCCTAATTGACCTCTGAGTTATGGGATCGAATTCACGGATAGTGTCGACTTCATCGTCAAACAATTCAATTCTAATGGGGAGACCATGATTAACCGGAAAAATGTCGAGTATCCCACCTCTTTGGCTAAACTCGCCAGGAGACTCAACTAATGGTTGGTTTCGATAACCTAGACTCACCCAGTATTGCAGCAAGTCTTCTACCTTCGGTATTCGTTCTCCAACTTTCAAACCCTTTCCATAAGGGCTACTAGCCAACACACTTGATAATAGCTCTGGGGAGAAAACACTTCTGAGTACGGCTACAACCGGAGCTATAACAATCGGTTGTTCCGAAACTTCCTCATGATTAGCTTCCCATAAGGCTGATAAAGCGGATAATCGTTCGTGGCTTGTACTTAAATCGACTGCTAATCGTTCAAAAGGCAGAACATCTGAAGACGGAAATATATGGATTGGATGCGAATCACCTAGATAAGTCAATAACTGATCATGGAGGCGTCGGGCATCCTCAGGCCTCGGTGTTAATATCAGAGTTGGCAGGCCCATCCGTTTATAGGCGGCCGCAATGTAAGCTGCTCGAGCCCCGTTCCTGACGGTAACACTTTCGTTAGATGGGGCTACAGGTATAGCACTATCCCATATATGTGCCGAGAGAGATTCCAATATTGCGTCTAGGGACATTGCAAGGTCACCTTACCAAAGTGTGAGACTTCTAAGTTACACACGACTAAGGGGCTGGATTTATCCAGTCCCCTGATAATTCTATTGGTAAGTTGACCGCACCACAAGGGGATAAAGCTTTAAATAGGGGGACAAATAACTCGTTAATCTTCTTCAAGTCACTTCTTATCGATCCTAAATCCCATGCTATAATTGTGTCTAAACCTCTGGTCAACATTGCAAGTCTTGCGAGAGCTACTCTAAGTCTCCACATCGGGCAACGTGCGAGAAAAATATGTCTACTCCTGATAACACGTCTTTATACAACAGAATTGTCGTAAAGATTGGCACTAGCGTTCTTAGCGGTAATACATCTAACAACAGTTTAGATGACGCGACGATGTCAAAATTGGTAAACCAAATTACTACTGCGATAGAAAAATATCGATCCCAGATTCTAATAGTGACATCTGGCGCAATTGCTGCCGGCAGAGCAGCTATAGGTTCACAGGTCGAGGAATATTCTAATAAAGACATAATTAGCCGGCAGGTATACGCTGCGGTAGGTCAAGGGGAATTGTTCCATCAATACCAGAACCTTTTTGATAAACACGGAATTAAAGTAGCTCAGACTCTCCTAACGACTAATGACCTATCCCATAGACAATCATATCTTAATGTGAGGAACACCTTATTAGCGCTCTTAGATATTGGTATTGTTCCAATAATTAACGAAAATGACGTGGTCGCAGTAGACGAGATAGGCGAAGTATTCGGAGATAATGACCGACTGTCAGCACTAGTTTCTAACCTAATCGACGCGGATCTGCTATTAATCCTGACAGACACCGATGGTTTGTATACCGCGGACCCTAGAACAAACCCAAATGCACACCTGATATCAGACGTTGAAAAATTTGATGATTCGATATTATCCGCAGCAGGTGAACATACTAACCCTTGGGCTAGAGGCGGCATGCCCACCAAAATCGAGGCTGCTCAATTAGTTACCACATCTGGAATACCAATGATAATGTGTCACGGGCACCAAGATGATGCGATATTGAAAGCACTCACCAATCAAAATATAGGAACTAAATTCCACCCTGCTACGGAAAAACTTGAAGCACGAAAAAGATGGCTCTTGAACATGATGGGAGATACAGACTCTGGAGCCATAATCATTGATAACGGCGCCCATACGGCTCTGAAGCAACATGGCGTAAGCTTACTACCAGCGGGTGTTGTAAATGTAAACGGCACCTTTGCGAGAGGTGACATAGTTTATGTATTAGATCCCCAACAGGACAAAATCGCATGCGGTATAAGCAACTATAATTCCGACGACATAATTCGCATTAAGGGCATTAAATCAAATCAAATCCAAGAAATCTTGGGCTACGACTACGGCCAAGAAGTAGTACACAGAAACAATTTAGTGCTCATATAAATCAGGATACCCAAAAAGGAGACCTAGTTGAAATGGCTGACCTGGTAGACAAAACTAATTTAATCCATATGGCAGAAGAATCCAGATCTGCCTTTAGAATACTGTCAAATTCTAGTAATGAGGCAAGGAATTTAGCCCTAGAATGCCTATCGGATAGTCTAGCCAATAATAACGCGGCAATATTAGAAGCTAATAAAGAAGACTACGGCATAGCTAAAGCTAACGGCATGCCTGAATCTATGTTAGATCGGCTACTTCTTGATCAAGGAAGACTACAGACTATAGCAAAAGACCTTAGCAACATAATTCATCTAGATGATCCTATCGGCGAGACGATAGAAACACGTCGTATGGATAACGGCTTGTCACTAGAAAAACGCCGTGTCCCTTTGGGTGTTATAGCTAGCATTTACGAAAGCAGACCCAATGTAACAGTGGACATATCTGCTTTATGCGTTAAATCTGGAAACACCTGCTTGATGCGGGGCGGATCCGAGAGTATAAATTCGAATCTAGCCTTAGTAGATACTATCCACTCTTCACTATTAGAAGCTGGATTGCCGACAAGTGCAGTACAATACATTGCAAATCCAGACAGGGCTCTAGTAACGGAATTGCTTAGTTTGAAAAAACATATCGATCTACTGATCCCGCGGGGTGGAGAATCTCTCATACGTTTCGTATCTGACAATGCTTCAATGCCTGTTGTCACAGGGGGAATTGGCGTATGCCATACTTACGTTGACACTAGCGCAGATTTAGATATGGCTCGAGCTATTATCGTAAACGCAAAGGTTCAAAGGCCCACTGTATGCAATGCACTAGACACTATATTAGTGCATGCAAATGTTGCTTCAGTCCTGCTTCCGCTACTTGCAAAAGACTTATCAAAGCATCAAGTAGAACTCCACTGTGATCAATCATCAATGGACATCTTGAACACTAATACACCTGACATGGTTCTTAAGGAAGCACTGCAAGAAGATTGGGGTAAAGAATTTTTATCACTAGTAGCCGCTGTAAAAATCGTTGATTCGGTCGAATCTGCTATAGATCATATAGCCACATACGGATCCGGTCATTCCGACGCAATAGTCACTGAAGATGCCGAATCTGCTGCTCGTTTCCTAAATGAAGTAGATTCATGTGCGGTATATTTAAATGCCAGCACACGCTTTACGGATGGAGCTGAGTTCGGAATGGGTGCAGAAGTTGGTATAAGCACTCAAAAATTCCACGCCCGCGGACCAATGGGGCTTCGAGAACTTACGTCCTATAAATGGCTTATCAGAGGAACCGGACAAATACGAGGCTGATTACAATTAATCTACTAGAATATATCCAATTTATTTGGTGATCATCACATAATGTTAATCGATAGCCATTGCCATATATTCCCGCCTGACTTTATAACCAGACAAAGTGAATTGCGCGCTATTGACTCGACATTTTCTAATTTATTTCCGCAGAACGGCTACAGCTTCTCACTAGTAGAAGAACTGCTAGAATCCATGGCACAAAATGGTATAGATAAATCTATCATTATGGGTATGGGCTGGGTAAACATCGATATAGCAAGGGAATGCAATCGCTATATAGCAAACATAGTCTCACAATATCCTGACAAACTAATAGGATATTGTTCCGTAAATCCCATTTGGGGAAATGCGGCGATATCAGAGGTCCAAGAGTGCTATAGCTTGGGATTAAGAGGTATAGGAGAGCTACATCCTGACACACAAGACTTTGATATAACCGGTCTCGACATCATTGAACCTTTAATGGCTGAAGCGCGTAAGTTAGCAATGCCAATTGTAGTACATTGCTCAGAACCTGTAGGCCATTTATATCCTGGCAAAGGATTTACAACCCCCGATAAAATTTTTAGATTCATCACAAATTTCTCCGATAACATCATAATCTGTGCACACCTAGGGGGCGGGCTTCCCCTATATGGATTCATGCCTGAAGTCTTGAAGTCTCTGAAGAATGTTTATTTTGACACATCTGCTACCCCATACTTATATAAAAGCGACATATTCCCCGTTATCAGAGATATCATAGGCATCCAAAAAATCCTGTTCGGGTCGGACTATCCTCTGTTAGAGCCGTCAAAAGTAATCTCCCACATAGCATCATCAGAGATAGGCACACAAGATCTCAACAAAATCCTCGGCACCAACATATCTGACATTCTTGGCATAGCGTAATTTTATGGGCCTCACTGAATCTTTCAAAATTGAGGGCATGGAAACTCTACCAGATTACGTAAAACACGGCTTAGACGTAGTTTTTGTGGGTCTAAATCCATCACCGCATTCAATCAAGGTCGGACATTACTATGGCAATCCACGAAATAGATTTTGGAAAGCTCTTAACTTATCTGGGATCATCGAGTTAGAGTTATCCACTGAAACAGATTACAAAGCCATAGATTACGGAATCGGATTTACTGACCTAGTCAAACGGCCTACCCCACAGGTGAAAGACTTGACAGCAAAAGACTTTCAAAAATGGGTCCCCCGAGCAGAACAACTATTGCTTGAATACCAACCTCTCATAGTCGCCTTCCAAGGGGTCATGGCATATAAATTCTTCCACCGTAACACTGAAGGTGTTAATATCGCACCCAAACTCGGAATGCAAGAACTGCAGATAGGAAATAGCCGAATTTTTGTAACCCCTAACCCTAGCCCGGCTAACGCACAATATTCTATAGAAGACCTGTCCCGATGGTATAAAGAACTAGGAGACGCAAGATCGAAACTGAGAAGTTGAAATCAGATATTATGATCAGAGTCTTCATAGCGGTAGTTCCTCCGGACGAATACAAAAATGCTTTAAAACTTGCTATACAAGATTTCTCTGAAATATTCCCCACTGAAGTAAAGTGGGTTGACCCAGCAGGTATTCATTTAACATTAAAATTCCTAGGTAATATACCCAAGCGAGAAATAAGCACCCTAACGGAACGGATTAGTTATGCAATCGATCAATTTCCCCATAGCGCATTTAAACTCCAGTTAGACCGATTAAGTGCATTCCCAAATACTTCCCATCCCAAAATACTGTGGGCTGGATTGCGCGGTGAAATGGAAAAGCTACAAATATTACAACAGGCGGTTGAATCCCAGATTAGCTCTGCTGGGTTTCCAGCAGACCAACGTTCTTTCAATCCTCACATTACTATCGGTAGAACACGGAGGCAAACTGACAGTCATAAAATAACAGCCATTGGACAAAAATTAAGATCTATCTCATTAACAAATTGTGTAGATTGGATCGTGTCAGATATCCATATAGTCGAAAGTGTTTTAAAACCAACAGGAGCTGTGTACACATCTCTGGCAAGCCAGCATATGTAAGTGGGACATGCTTACCAAAACAACAACAATATCACCAGTTTCTCCTTACAACTTTGAGCTTACAGCAGGATTCGGAGCACTGTACCCTGCTATATACACTCAAGATTGTGAACCTGCGCCGACATACCAACGCTTATTGAATGTCAACGACACTATCGTATTATCATCCGTCAGATCCATCGGAAATACTGAAGATCCTAAACTCTCTTTGGAATTGACTGGTACTGAACTCAACATTAAAAACATTACAGAAGCAGTATCCCAAATTAAATGGGTACTAGGTTGTGACCAAGATCTATCCCAATTTTACAGAATGACATCGAATGACCATTTCTTTAACCGCATAATAGCGTCTCAGCATGGACTTCACGTTCCAATGAGAGGATCAATTTTCGAATCCTTTGTATTAGCTATCCTCGGCCAACAAATATCAAATAATATTGCGAACTCCATAAGAAAAACGTTCATCGAAACATACGGGCTAAAGCGAGTAATTAAAGGAAGTCCGTTTTACTGCTTTCCAACACCAGAAACCATAACAGGTACAAATATAGAGAGTTTAATGAAATTGAAACTTAGCCGTCGCAAGGCTGAATATCTAATTGGAATAGCACAATTAGCTCTTGATAATGATTCAATACTGAATCCAGAGCCCCATCTTAACGACGACGAGATAATAAAACATTACATGACAATCCGAGGAGTTGGTGAATGGACCGCTCATTGGGCTTTATCTAATGGAAAGGGCTCATTAGATTCATTCCCCAGTGGAGACCTAGCCCTTCGTAAAATAATATCTAATCAATATTTTGACGGCAAACTACAAACAGAAGAAGTAATAAAGAACTTTGCTAGGACATGGTCACCGTGGCGTACTTACGCAACAACATATCTTTTTGGAGCTATAAGAAAGTCTTTGGTTTAGCTCAGTCACACGTATTATTCTGAACACTACTTAAACATATTCATTAAAGCCCTAGGGTTCTTGTTTTTAGCAAAGCGCCGCATTATTTTCTGAGTTTGTTTGAATTGATTCAGCAATAAATTTATGTCTTGAGCTGTTGTTCCGCTGCCGATTGCAATTCTTCTACGCCTGCTACCATTAATCAATTCAGGGTGATGCCTTTCTTCCGACGTCATCGATTGTATTATCGCCTCAATCTTTTTCATCTGGGAGTCGTCGAAATTACCCTGCATTTTCTTACCCATCTGGCCCATGCCGGGGAGCATATCCATAATCTGAGATAATGACCCCATCTTCTTCACATTCTGAATCTGTTGCAAGAAATCATCCAGATCAAAAGTTGCCTGACGCAGCTTTTTCTCCATAACTTTTACTTGATCTTCATCAACAGTCTGCTGAGCTTTTTCTATAAGACTTAGCACATCACCCATGCCCAGAATGCGTGAGGCCACGCGATCCGGGTGGAAAGCTTCTAATCCATCAGGTCGTTCACTAACACCGACAAATTTTATAGGCACTCCGGTTACTTGAGTCGCTGATAACGCAGCCCCGCCACGGGCATCGCCATCCAATTTGGTCATGATCAATCCGGACAGCTGAACGCGATCATGAAACTCTTTAGCAGCGTTCACAGCTTCTTGACCAGTCATAGCATCCAATACAAATAAAGTCTGATGAGGGTTTATGGCATCCCGGATGTCGGTCAATTCCTGCATAAGCTCATCGTCGATTTGTATGCGACCACCCGTGTCGACAATCACCCAAGTATTGCCATTTTGAGCAGCTTGTTTCACACCTGCAAGGGCAACTTTCAATGGAGTAGAATTTGCTGGATCTTCTGAATAGACCGTCACATCCAATTGTCTGCCTAGGGAATGTAATTGTTCTATAGCAGCAGGCCGCTTCAGATCGGCCGCGACCAACAGGCAGCTATGACCTTGTTTACGCATATGCAAGGCGAGCTTAGCTGCAGTAGTAGTCTTCCCCGCTCCCTGTAGACCAACTAGCATCAATACAGAAGGCAACTGACTCGAGGGAGTCAAATTGTGATCCCCGCTAGTTAATATACCAGTGAGTTCCTCATGCACTATTTTTATTACTTGCTGTCCTGGAGTCAGACTGGTCAAGACATCGGAATTCAAAGCTTTTTCTTTGATAGCGGCTACAAAATCTCTTGCGACACGAAAGTTTACATCGGCTTCCAATAGTGAGCGCCGTACTTGGCTAAGGGCTTCATCTATGTCCTTCTCAGTAATCCTGCCTCGACTAGATAAAGAATTGAATATCCCTGTAAGCTTTTCACTAAGAGTGTCAAACATTTCATCCCCATCGTCATACCCGAATCAAATATTATCTGCAACTGCATACCCAAAATCAGATGATCCGTTATTTATATGAATCTGTATATTTCATATATGATAATAGCATCTTGCGATTATCATTGCTCTTATTTGATAATGTTGTTATGTTAACAAACCTTAGGGATTATTCATTAAATTGATACCAAAACGACTAAATGTAAGAAACTTCTTGTGCTACCGCGAAGACGTACCAACCCTAGATTTCGACGGCATACACGTGGCGTGCCTTTGCGGTGACAATGGGCATGGCAAATCAGCTCTACTCGATTCCATCACATGGGCTCTGTGGGGAACCGCACGCGGAAAAACCCAAGATGAACTTATATCATATGGTTCCGATGAATGTAGAGTAGAATTCGAATTTCTATCCCGAGATCTCCAGTACCGAGTCATTCGTAGTCACACCAGAAGCCGAGGCCGATCACGTAGTGGTGCTTCTGACTTGCAACTGCAAATATTAGATTCCGATCAAGCCTTAACGATCTCTGCTAATACTATCCGAGAAACCCAAACCAAGATTAACCAGATAGTAGGCATGGAGTACGAAACCTTCATAAACTCCGCTTTTTTAATGCAAGGTAGATCTGACGAATTTACAAGTAAAACTCCTGGAGAACGTAAGAACTTATTAGCTGATATTCTTGGCCTGCAAATCTACGAGGAACTTCAAAAACGAGCTCGCGGGAAGATACGCGAGTCTGAATCGGAAATATCATACTCACAAGGCATGATAGAAACGCTCCAACAACAATTGAACGACATAGGAGATCCTAAAGAGGATTTAGCCGATGTCACTGCTGAATTATTAGATCTACAAACAACCTCATCAGAAAAAACGAAACAACTAGATGATTTCCGCCAACAGGTCAACGATTTATTGGGATTACAAAAACAACAGATAGAGCTTGAGGGAGATATTTCACGCTATACTCAGGAACTTGAACATATAACCTCACAAATAACTACAATTTCAGTACGTGTCGAAGAATGGAGAAATACCATTGCGACATCCGCTGAAATTGAATCAGCCATAAATCAATTAAAAGAATACAAATCGCAAATAGAACAATTAGACAAAACAAAACAGATTCACGATTCGATAACCCACCAGAGAGACCTGATTTACCAAAATGTCCAACATAAAGAACAAATTTTATCTACCCAAATTAACCAGACACGTTCTATTATTGAAAACAATCTAAAACCTATTGCCACATCACACAGTGCCCTATTGCAAAAACAGTCGGACATAGTTGCTTTATCAACTGAAATTGAAAAGAGCCAAGAAAGTCTCAATGAAACCAAACAAAAATACGAAAAGCTACTTTTACGTACCGCTGATTTGAACAGTGAAGCGGAGAGGCAAAAATCCGAAGGCGAGGATATTAGACAAAAACTACTATTAATAGGATCATCCAGTACCAGTGAAACCTTATGCCCACTTTGTCAGACTAGTATTGGAGAAGAAGGTCACCGAAGGATTAAAGAATCGTATGACAAAGACATCAGAGAGCGCAGACAAGCTTACAGAGAGATCTTAGAATCTATAAACGTAGCCGAAGCCGAAAAAACTTCTCTCAGCAATGAAATATCCAATTCTGAACAAACTATTAGAAAAGAGCAGAACTCCCTCCAAACGAACCGAGCAGAGATTGAGCTACGGATAGCAGAATCCGTAAAAGCACAACAAGACCTCAATACCAATGAATTAGAACTATCAAAAATGGAGCAATCGCTGGCTCTCAAAACTTTTGCTCAAGGGGAAGAAACACAGATATCAGATTTGAACACCCAATTAGAAAATCTGATGTATGACCACGATTCACGAGAAATACTAATCAAACAAATCCAGGAACTCCAATACGCAGAGCCTGCATCAGCTAGATTGGACCAAGCAAAAAATCAGATCACACAAGACGAACAACTTCTAGCAAATCTAGAAGAAAGCTTGGCATCTCGTCAGACCGACATAACTAATCGCCGAGAAAGACTATCCAATGGCTCTATAGCCCTAGAAGGACTCCCTGAAAAACAATCCAAATTAAATCAGCTTACCTTAGAAATGAACGACATCGAATCAGCTCATCAAACTACAGCAACAAAGAAAGCACTATTAGAAAACAAATTGGCAGATAAGATACGAATTTCTGAGCAACTTGAATCAACCACGACAAAACTATCAGAAGTTGAAGGATCACAAGGTATATTCAGAGAGCTATCGACAATTTTCGGTCGTGAAGGGATACAAGCCATGCTGATCGAAACGGTAGTCCCACGGCTCGAAGAGGAAACTAATTCGTTACTAGGTCGTATGACAGATAATCGAATGCACGTTAAATTAGAAACTCAAAAAGAACGAAGGTCTGGAAACGGAGAGCCGATAGAAACCCTAGAAATCAATGTGAGTGACGAGCTAGGATCACGTAGCTACGAAATGTACAGCGGCGGAGAAGCGTTCAGAATCAATCTCGCAATAAGGATTGCTTTATCCAAGGTTTTAGCACAACGAACTGGAGCCCCGCTACCAACACTATTCATAGATGAGGGCTTCGGGACGCAGGATGCCGCTAGTAGAGAACGTATTCTCGATGCGATTAGTTCTATTCAAGACGACTTTGATAAAATCATAGTCATAACACATCTCGAAGATCTTAAAGATATGTTTCCTGTCAGGATAGAAGTCCAAAAATCTGCTACAGGATCAACTTTCTGGCTGAGTTAACAGATCGAGGTATAATACACATTCGTTACTTAAAAACCGAGGATTATTTTGAAAAAACTTACCTACCTATTGGCGCTCACGATATTACTCCTGACTACACTCATTACAGGTTGCACCTCCTCCACAGAATTAACACCAGAACTAACCAATCAAGATAACATGACTGTAGCTCCTGCTAATCCCATCTCCTCAACGGGAGATATGGACAAGAACCAAAACTTATCGGCTACCAATAAACCCACGGCAACAAATATTCCCAATAAACCGGCAACTGCTACACCAATTAGTAATGAATCTGTAAGATCTGATACCGAGTCTGACGTCATACAAGATCCCGACACAGTAAGTGATTCAATCGACGATAGCCTAAAAACCTCCGATAATTCAGAGGTTAATGAAACTCCCAAGCGTAGCACCTATGTCACCGTTTCAAGTGCAGTATCTCCTCCCACGTTTTTTAGAAAAACCGGTTACGATAGCTTCCCAGAGACGATACAGCAAGAGTTTTCCGATGCATTAGAATCTGAGTTCGAGGCAGCCTCTTACAAAATGGGGATATCAGCTTCCGTCTATAAAGATGGTACGCTCTGGTCAGAATCTCTTGGATTCGCCTCTGAAGATACTCCCCTAACACCGGATATACCTCTTGGCGTCATGAGTACATCTAAAACATTCTTATCAGCATTAATATTGAAACAGATTAGCCAAGGTCTCTACACCTTGGATTCTCAAGTCTCAGACCTGCTCTCTCAAAACAAAGGATATCAATCCGTAAACCCAGAATTCATGCCTAATTGTACGGTCAGAGACCTACTCAGAATGAGATCTGGCATAGGCACTGAAACTGAGAACAAGAGAGCAAAAGGGATGGTATTGCTTTCACCGACTTGGGAACCAGCTAACATGCTCAAGTTGATCGACAAAAAACCCGTTCCTAGTGGTAGTTTCCAATATACTAGCGGGAGTTCAGTACTACTCGGACTAATAGCAGAAGAATCCGCAGGTTTGCCACTACATGAACTATACGAAGAGCACTTATTTGGACCACTTGACATACAGGCAGGTCTGAGGCCGGTGATAAACATACCTCCTACAATGGCTAAACCATATGCCGACAGAAGCCGGTATGGGGCAAATCCCATGTTTGGTGACTCCCTTGACTCACTTGGGTTTGGGGACCTCACAACAATAAAAATGTACGGAGACAAAGACTTCAGGAGTGCGGATGGGCGTCTACAATGGTCCACTTCCGGAATAGTAACAACAGCAGAAAATATGGCCTATTGGGGATACAGCCTTTTGAGTCCCAACGGCTCTGACATACTATCCGATATCAGAGACGACCTAAAAACTTCGATAGTTGATGAAACAATTGAACTCGCAGCAGGACCACAAAAATACGGCTATCACATAGCAACTAGAACTCACTTATTGGAGAATGGCGAGACGATATTAACCTTTGGTCACCCAGGAGGAGGTGGCGGATATTCCTCAGCGCTGTTTTACGCACCATCACTAGATTTATCCGTCTCTCTACTGGCTAATTCAGAATTAACCTTCGACAATATCGGCACATGCGGAGAAAGGGGCCAGCATTGGATAAACCCACTGGACTGTATCGCCAGGGACTTCTTTAGAACTATTATGGATCACAACGACGGTGCGAGTCCTCAGTAAAACGCGGTCAAGTAAATAAAAGCCCTTGTCGTATCACATCAACAAGGGCTTTTAGCTTAATCATCGGTTTCCTATTTGTTTGTTAATGTCCGTTTGAACCGTTAACATTGGGCTGAATCAGAACTCTTACCAACCCATCTGTCTCTTCCCTCTTATTAAGCAGCTTATGACCAGATTGTTCAGCCCAGTATATAACATCATATATATTAAGAGCATCGTGTAGTATAGCTTCAACTAAGGAACCACGATCATTACTGATTTGACTAGTCAAGGCAGCTATCACGCCTGCGCAATTTTTACCGCGGCCATCTACTACGGCCCAGCCACTACCATTACCATTCTGCGATTGGCCCTGTGACCCATTATTTCCGTTTTGGTAACTCCCATTCTGATGTACATTAATTTCGCCGCTCTTCCGCAATCCAAGCTCATATTTAAAATTAGCTACGGCCTCTCGTGCTACCGCCATGTCGCGTTCACCGCTACGGCAAACGGCTCCCCGCACACCAACGATATCCGGATTTATCCTAGCCAACTCATCTAGGTCACTGAGTTTAAGATGTCCGGATAATGCGGTGCTTAACCCATAACTTTTCCCTTCCATTACTATATCGCGAAGTTCATTTTCAGGAATGAAGTCAAACAAATTACGTCCATCTTTGGTCAAAGTATCGATCAAAAACCCGTCGCAACCGGATTCCCGTGCAAGCTTCACCATGAGCCTAGGCTCCAAACCGCCAAACAATAAGTTATCTGCAAACAGAGACCCTATCAACTTAGTGTCATAGCCATAGAGTGCTTCTTTAGACTGAGTCAGGATATCTAGAGCAGTTTCGTAGTCAGCCTCGCAAAATCCTACTTTTACGGACGTAGCATTTAACATACCCGCCGCTCTAACAGCCATGGCCACTGTACCAGCTTGATTCGGAACAACGCCCAATGTGACACTAACGTGTTTTTCAGCAGGAATCTTTTTACGTGCTTCGTCTACTAAATTCGGGTGTCCTGAACCTACTAGAGCTTCTTGTAGATTCTTAACATCTATTATGTCTGCCCCGCCCATATCAGCTTCAATAGCTTCCGGCATATCCTGAACACTAACCAGTAGCATCATCCCAGAGAAATCAGTATCCCTAGAACTCTTCTCATTTAGCCAAACGGCATGATCTCTACTAGATCCTGAGCCTGTATGTTCTGCCGTCGGAATTAAAGGCAGCAACTCACTCTTCAGAGTTTCTTTCTCTTCGTCAGTTAGATCAATTAGTGGCGAACGTACTCCTCCACCAGCCATGCCCATCAGTTCTCCCCAATATTTGCACATTGAAGCCGGCAGCACACCGCTATACTTCTTTACTGTACCGCCCCACCATTTGTCTGACAAAGCTTTCAAATCTTTCAAATATTTGTTGTAGAACTCGGTATCTAGGTCCCCTTTAGTGGCTTTATCAATAAACTGAACATATCGATTACATTCAGGTGTATCGAAACGCCAATCGGATGTGTTAGCAAACATTACTTGTTGCTGAAAACCGAGTTCCTTAGCCTTGTGAAATATCCATTCGTCTGGGGTGCTTATAACTGATTGTTTCCCAATCAACAGATGGGTTTCGATAGAAGTTTGTTGATTAAAACTAGCCTCTTTAACACCAACTACATTTGGAATTTGGCACAAGCGCTTGAGTCCCTGTGGGCTCATTACAAATCCGAACTGAGGTGAGTTATAGAACATGATGGCCATGTCGGTATTATCAGCGAGTAGTTTAACGTATTCGAAAACCTGATCCTCGGTCTTAGCTACCATATACGGAGAAGCGACCATTAACAGATCAATACCAGATGTCTCGGCTCTATGCGCTAACTCGATCATGTCTTTCGTAGAAGTATGCGTTACATGCGCTCCCGTCAGAATTTTCCCTCTTGATTCATCTGCAACCGTATCCATCACTCTGCAGCGCTCATCAAAAGTTAAACTCCAAAACTCTCCCATCGCCCACGTACACCCTGCGCCTACAGTACCAAGTTTATGTATGTGCCTGATGTTCCGGCGCATACCCTCTTCATCGTAGGATTTATCTTGATTAAAAGGAGTAACTAGAGTACTCCATTGCCCTTTTAAAGACTCCCACGCCCAATCTTGTGCTTCATCTTTCCGGTATCCGGCCATCTTTTCTGATCCTCCTGTAGCGCGCTGTAAATTGATTATTTAATTAACAAATACTCGCAGATTTACTGCTTGGCATTCATAAATACCGCGCACCAAATCTGTACCTTAATTCCTAGTTTACGCAGTGCCATCTCTTCCGTCAACAAAACATCACAAGAGACTAAATTATCAAGTCGCTTTCTGACAATTTGGGCAATAATAACTACTGCGATTTCTTACTCTAATCATTTCCATCGGCACAGAACAAGCTACACATGGTGCCCCAAGATTTCTTACCATAGTCCAGTTAGGTAGACCAAAGGAGCGGCTAGGTCCAAATTCTGCACGATCCTTATCATATATTTCTAGTGATTGTTTAAGAGTATTCACAATCGAAGTATGCAAACATTCAACTTGCTCCAAATTTAGATCTGCAGACAGACATGCAGGATGGATTCCCGACACAAACAATGACTCATCAGCATATAAATTTCCCAGGCCTGCTACAGCGGATTGCTCTAGTAAAAGAGCTTTTATAGGCACTTTCCTATTTTTGACAATCTCAACAAGCACTTCGGAGGTAAATTGTGGATCAAGCGGTTCGGGACCCATATTGGGGTCTATTTGACTAAAACCTTCCAACAACCATAAATGACCAAACTTACGGGGATCAATGAACCTTAGCTGTCTACCATCGTAGAAATCAAACCAATGCCGAACTAGTCCGGCATTGGTTTGATCAATCGGTTGAACCACTAATCCGCCGGTCATGCCGAGATGCAGTACAAGTATATTGGCAGAGTCCAAGCTAAGTATTAGATACTTTCCTCTGCGTGTTATGCCATTAATCGTTTTATCCTGCACATCGAGAACAAAGTCTTCAACATTAGGGAATTTAACACTATTTGCCCACGTTACCGTGGCAGAACGTATTGTAGCTCCAATAACCCCCGATTCTATTAAGTACCTCTTAGTGTTCTCTACCTCAGGAAGTTCAGGCATATCAAATCAAGCTTTTTTTACTGCAATAGAAACTTCCATTCCATTGATTGTATGAGCAACTATTCCGGATGGGTCTTCAGGTTTTCCTTTAAGTATGCTATCACTTAGAGTCTCCTGACTGATGTAATCGCCATAATTAGATATCACAGATGCGACTGCGTCTGGAGCTTCGTAATATATTATTATCCGGTCAGTTAAATCGAAATTCGCATCTTTCCGCATATTCTGGATGCGATGAGCTAACTCACGCGCCAGTCCTTCTTCTATCAACGATTCACTCAAATGAGAATCAAGGGCAACCATATATCCAGATTCTACCGCAACTGAGAAAGTATCTATCGAGACAATAACATCAACACTCTTTTCTACTTCTGATTCTACTTTTTCCAGCAGACCTGCTATTTTCGAGAAGGTTACGATCTCCTTTACATTTAGTTCTTCCAGTACTTGTGAGGTAACCCATTCCAAATATTTTTCTTCATCCGCATTACGGGTTTTTATAGCTATAGTTGATAGTGGTTGCCTAACTTTGAGGCCTGCTTTAGAGCGAGCTGCTCTACCCATACTAGATACTTTCATTGCAAGCCTAGTGGCCTCCATAAGTGATTCATCTATAAGTGATGCATCCGATTCAGGGAAATCTGCCAAATGAACACTATCTACCACAGAATCGTCAACAGACTTCACTAGGTTTTGATACATTTCTTCTGCTATGAAAGGAGCCAATGGAGCCATTAACTTCGATGTAGTACACAAGCAACTGTAAAGAGTGGCATAAGCCGAAATCTTATCTGAATCGTTCTCACTTCTCCAGAATCTCCTTCTGCTCCGCCTAACGTACCAATTTGACAGGCCATCTATGAACTCTTGAATCCTCCTACCTGCGTCAGTAGGGTTGTAATCCTCTAGCAGGGTATCAACTTGATTAACTAAGACGTTTAACTCCGACAATATCCATCTGTCCAATTCATTTTCAGGTTTCCAGCCATCGGGGATATCCTTCGGACTAAAATTATCGATAGTAGCGTAGTTAACAAAAAAGGAATATACGTTCCAAAGGGTAAGGAGTACTCGTCGTAATGTCTCATTAACGAGCTTATCTGAAAATCTACGTGGCTCGCCAGGATGTGATGCCGTAAACAAATACCACCTGAGAGCATCCGCCCCAGTTACATCTAATATAGAGTTTGGCTCCACCACATTCCCTATCCGCTTGCTCATTTTACGACCTCTACCATCTAAAATTAGACCAAGGCAGATGACATTTTTATAAGCAGGTTGATTGTGTAGTAGTGTGCCTAAAGCATGTAGACTATAAAACCATCCACGGGTTTGGTCTACCGCTTCACAGATATAATCCGCTGGGAACAAACCTTGAGTAACAATGTCGTCGTTTTCAAATGGATAATGCCACTGTGCATAAGGCATTGCTCCTGAATCGAACCATGCATCCATTACCTCCGGTATCCTATACATCGTCCCGCTACAAGATTCGGATGAACATGACAAAGTGATCGAGTCAATATGTGGGCGATGCAAATCTAGATCATCTAATTCCACTCCTAACCCCGTTGATGCTAATGATTTCAGTTCCTCTACACTCCCAACACACTCTAGAGCCTGACACAAACTACATCTCCAGATAGGGATAGGAGTGCCCCAATATCGTTCTCTAGAAATGGCCCAGTCGATATTATTTCTTAGCCATTCACCAAAACGACCGTCACGGATATATTCAGGATGCCATTCAATGTTCCCATTCCCTTCCACCATATTGTCTTTTACTGCTGTAGTCCTTATATACCAAGAGGACTTTGCATAGTAAAGAAGTGGGGTATCACATCTCCAGCAAAAGGGATAAGTATGCTTATACACACCTCGGTCAAATAAAAGCCCTCTTTCTGCTAGATCATCCATGATTACGGGATCACTATCCTTAAAGAACATTCCAGAAAATGGATATTGGCCCGTCACAATGCCTTGAAGATCAACCGGTTGCACAAAACATAGCCCCTTCTCCCGACCCAAATCCAGATCTTCGTCTCCAAAAGCAGGTGCTATGTGTACAATCCCCGTGCCATCTTCCATCGATACGAAATCGGCCTGAACCACTTTCGGTATAAAACTTGGCACCGACTCTAATGAAGTGGGGCCACCCTCTGTTTTGACAAACTGTCTTATCTCGCTGCCAAACAAACTAGGGACATAGAGCGAACGATACGCTAGTCCAATTAGGTCTGCACCTTTGAAAGTAGCCAGGACTGTGTAATCTTGTTTTACATTCGCCCCCACTAACTCAGATGCCAACACTAGTCGATCTGAGCTAGCGTCATCAGATATCTCTATCAGCGAATATTCTGCATCTCCGTCAACGGCCAATGCTGTGTTACCAGGTAATGTCCACGGAGTAGTAGTCCAGGCAACTAAATACGTAGGCACCTCGCTGAATAATCCTATATTGACCCGATTTTTTTGGTCATCTGAAAAATTCTCCGGCTCTATCAAAAATTTCGGAAACACCGATGGGTCTGGAGTATTTTCACGATAACCTAGAGCAACTTCATGTGAACTCAGACTAGTACCGCATCGTGGACAATGAGGAGTGCCGCGCAAACCCTCATACAGGAGTTCCCTATCCCACATTTGCTTTAGTATCCACCAGCCGCTTTCAATATAAGTGTTATGTAATGTGACATATGGATCGTCCATATCAACCCAGAAGCCGATACGATCAGTCATATTTTCCCATTCTTTTACATATCTAAATACGCTGTCTTTACATTTTTGGTTAAACTTTTCTATACCGTATTCTTCTATCTCCCTCTTTGAGCTAAGGCCAAGCTCTTTTTCTATCTCTAGTTCCACTGGCAAACCATGAGTATCCCAACCACCTTTTCTGACACACCTGTAGCCTTTCATAGTCCTATGCCTGCATATAACATCTTTAAACACTCGCGCTAGGACATGATGAATGCCAGGACTGCCGTTCGCGGTAGGAGGCCCCTCATATAACATGAATACGGGAGCAGACTCCCTATCTTCATACGTTCTACGGAAAACATTGTTGTCCTTCCAATATTTAAGGACATTGGCTTCCATATCGGGGAAGCTGACACGACTAGAAACACTTTTGAACATTACGGATTTACCTCGAATATAAGGGGTTATAAGTGGACGTATTATATCCCATATTTAGTGAACATCCGAAACGAAATCGTGTTACTCACAAAAAAACTGAATCAAGCTGCTAAACAATCGTTTTTTTATATTTGCTACCTTGAGCACATCTATCTCAATAGCAACGCACACGATTTCATGTTATATTTGGGAAGAACCTGATTGCATTCATCTTCATAGAGGCAATCAAAGAAAATATTAAGTGCATTTAGGTAGTGAATGAATCCGATTAGCGCTCTATGATTAGCAGATTAATATGTCTAGTTACTGGAGAAATTTATGAACAATGATATTGAATTAATTGCTCATTTAATGCGTAGGGCTGGATTCGGGGCCTCTCGAACAGAACTAGAGCGCAGAGCATCCATAGGATACGACGCAACAGTTGAAGAACTACTAAATCCAGACACCCAATTGAGCTCAGACAGGCTAGAATTCCTCAGGTACCACCCGCATTTCTGGAAACCTATAACATCGTCCGGCATGGGCGGAGCGGGATGGCTACACGACATGGTTAGCACCCAAAGAGTATTACAAGAAAAAATGGTCCTCTTCTGGCACCAAGTATTCGCTACTGGTTACTCTAAAATAGACCATTACCACGAGGTCATCCACCAAATAGATATGTTCAGAGATATGGGCATGGGAGATTACAGAGAGCTCCTCGTTGCACTAGCCAAAAATCCTGCCATGATCTACTGGCTGGATAACTGCGACAACCACTCATACGCTGTGAACGAGAATTGGGGGAGAGAGCTCCTCGAATTATTCAGCATGGGAGTAGGCAACTACACCGAAGATGACGTCAGGGAANGTTCACGGGCCTTNANTGGTTGGACCATCACCCCGATGATACCCAGGGGAAGCGGAACCGGTAGATTCGACTGGTCTTTTGAATACCAAGAGGAAGACCACGACGAAGGCGAAAAGACATTCTTAGGCCATACTGGCAACTTCAACGGTGAAGATATTATNGATATCGTGTGTGCTCATCCAGCCACTGGTAGATTTATAGCACGCCACTTATACAATTTCTTCGTCGCAGATGAACCCCAAGTGCCAGCTTGGTCAGTCGAACCGCCTAGGAATGAAGAGGCTGTTCANTTGTTGGCTGATACATTCCGAGAATCTAACTATGATATGAAGTCCGTTTTGAGAGTTCTGTTCAATTCCGAATTCTTTAAAGAAGCCCGTTTTGAGAAAATCAAGAGCCCAGTGGAAGTGGTAGTAGGAACCATGAGACTAGTAGGTGGATATGAGTTCCCAAAACCGGGTATTGGNAACCTAGCCAAGGAACCGGGATATATGGGGCAAGACCTACTCGGACCTCCCAGCGTAGAAGGCTGGCATACAGGGTCAGAATGGATTAATAGTGGTACGTTAATGAAGCGTATAAACTTCACGGCGGACATGGTAGGAGACACAGGGAAACCAGGCATACAAGATATAATCTACAGAATAAAATCCAAAGGCAATCTCGATGTGAGCGCTTTCGTTGACACGTGTTTGGACATACTTGGGCCAGTAGAAGTACAAGAAGAGACTAAAGGNCAGCTAGTCGGACACGCTTCAGAATTAGGGGATTTAACTTGGTCGGATGACAAGATTTCATCGGACCGTATCGCAGAAATGCTGCAACTAATAGTTGCAACGCGCGAGTACCAATACCAATAAAGATTAATTTACATCAATTGATTAGAAAGGTTAAGTTATGACATCTACTACAAAAGACCCTGTAATCGTAGTTCTTCAACTATCAGGCGGAAACGACTACCTAAACACGGTAATACCCTACACAGACCCGCTGTATAGAGACGCCCGTCANGCTGTGGGCATCCCTGACTCAGACATATTGAAGATTAATGACTCNCTCGGGTTTCACCCCAGNATGGGAGTAATACAGAATCTATTCAACCAAGGGAACGTAGCAGTTGTCCACGGAGTAGGGTATCCCGACTCTCCCAGATCCCACTTCAGGTCTATGGATATATGGCACACATGCGAACCTGACAAGATGGGGACCGAGGGATGGTTAGGGATGGCTGCTAGAGACCTTGATCCACGTAAAGAAAACGTAGTTACTACGGTAAGTATTGGNCCCAGCATGTTNAGAGCAGTTTCTCTGCCAGGNGTNCCTGTAGCAGCTGTAGATAATCTTGAAAGCTATGGCCTACTCACAGGAATATCAAGCGAGTTACAAAGAAGTAAAATTATAGANAGATTTAGCCGTATGTACAGCCCTACTGTAGGTNCAGACTTCGTAATGAATTACCTAGGGGATACAGGCCTTGAAGCTATGGAAGGTGCGGACATATTGAAAGTGGCTCCCGGCATGTATTCATCTACCGTAGAATACTCAGATTCCACAATAGGTAGACGTCTGAAAAACATTGCACAAATCCATCTAGCGAACGTGGGTACTAGGATATTTTATTGCGATTATGGAAGTTTTGATTCCCACGCTAACCAGGAAGGCATGCTCTCCCAGTTATGGACCGATGTATCCCAAGCTATTGGGGATTTCTTTGATGATCTGCGGGAGCATGACGCTGCTGATAACGTCATCATGGTTCTGTTCTCTGAATTCGGAAGNCGAGTAAAAGACAATGGNTCAGGGACCGACCATGGCGCTGCAGGNGCTGCATTCGTAATNGGAGACCCTGTTAAAGGCGGATTTTATGGAGAATACCCATCTCTAAAGCCGGAGACATTNCAACAGGGAGATTTGGTACCCAATCTAGATTTTAGAGGCTTCTACTCCACAATAATTGAAGATTGGTTAGGGCTGGACGCAAATCCAATAGTCAAAGGTGTGTTTGAAAAGCCCGCTTTCATCTAGNCTCCCAAAGTTCTCACATAGAAATAACAATCCNACTTTGTGTACTTGTTCAATACGCGGTACACCGCGGAGGTNGCATGGTAACTCAAATNGCAGCAGGAAGAGTATATGATTACAGTTATTGNCTNGGTCGTGGCGGCATAACTGGAATTGGCTTNCAAGATATAAACGGCATTGCTATTGGCCCAAATAATACGATCTACGTTTTAAATCGTGGCGGCGAAAATATAGCTTCAGTNCCTTGGAATAAAACTGGCAGAGGNACGCGAGTAGGTGTATTTNACCTAGGAAATGGCCAGGGAGAAGAAGNATTTCTAACCGAGTTCGGAAAATACGGGGACGGAGCAGGNGAGNTNATCTGGCCNTCAGCCATNGCGTTAGACCNTGAACAACGGGTATTCGTATCTGATGAATTTTTGAATTCAGTCTCTATATTCGACAGCGAGGGTAACTTCTTAAAATCCTGGCAAGGTAAGAAACCAGACGGAGGTCTATTGCAGGGTCCATCTGGCATTGCAATCAGCAATTCACAAGAAATATATATTGTGGAAAGTCACGGGCATAAAATATCCCAGTTTAGCCTAGATGGNGACTTCATTCGTGAATGGGGTTCTCAAGGAAGTGATCCAGGGATGCTTGACTCCCCATGGGGGATCGCTATTGATTCAGAAAACAATACCTATGTGGCAGACCACAAAAATGACAGAGTTCAAAAATTTGGCCCAACCGGAGAAGTCTTGGCTATATTTGGCTCTTCGGGCACAGGCAGAGGAGAACTGATCAGACCATCCGATGTGTCTGTTGACGATTCCGGTGATGTTTACGTCTGTGACTGGGCAAATAGTAGAATACAGATATACTCACCCGACGGGCGTTTCATAACCTCCTTGATGGGTGATGCCAGAGATCTCAGTATGTGGAGCCAAATGATGACAGATGCCAATCCAGCTGTCATTCAACGTCGTCGTGAAGTTAAAGACCCTGAGACTGAATGGAGACTTGCACTACCGGTAACCGTTGTATTCGACAATGTAAAAAGCCAAATTCTTATCGGTGACACCCAAAGAAATAGGATTCAAATCTACAATAAACTAGCTGAATACAACCAGCCCCAAAGAAATTTATAGATAGATATGTTCTATTGCTTCTAGCATCATGGATACTGCCGAAGAAGAATCATACATACAACTAGCAACTCGAAGTCCNAACATGCTTTGCTCAGACCTTCCCTTCGAAATACTTGAAGCTTGTTCATTCGCCGACAATGAGCCNACAGAGTTTCTGCGAAGATTTTTCAGGGCAGGCCATATAGCTTGGTTAACCGAACTAATTGGCAGGCAAACAGAATTTGATCCTGAACTTATTGATCGAGCAGTCTTCGTGCTATGGATAAGAGGGGCTTCGCTCTATACAAGCTATATCATAGGAAGAGAAGATACAGACTGGGACCAGCAATTGTTTTCAGATGAAGGGCTGTACGACTAGGTCCAATCTACACGTCGTATCTAAAACTATTCCCAGAACCTGTGAAAATGGTTCAACGGGCCATGCCCTTTTCCTATATTAAACTCGGATTGGATTGCCTCAGTTATATACTGTTTCGCCTCAGAGACCGATTCATATAATGTCAGCCGTTTAGCCAAACCAGCCGCAATAGCAGACGCAAAGGTGCATCCAGTCCCGTGGGTATTTACAGTATCTATACGTTCTACAGAAAAGACATGATACTCCGATCCATCATAAAGCAGATCGGAAGCGGGGCCCATCATATGCCCACCTTTCACTACAGCAGCGTTACACCCCATGCCTACCAACGNTTTTGCGGCAGCTTTCANATCTTCTATAGAATTAATGCTCAATTCAGTAAGCACTTCCGCTTCTGGTATGTTAGGAGTCACAACAGNCGCCAGCGGTAACATCAAATCCCTCACAGCCTGAACTGCTTCACTCTTAAGCAAAGCATCTCCACTCTTAGCTATCATTACCGGATCTACTACCAGATTNGCTACGTCATGTTTGCTCAATTCAGTAGAAACAGTCTCAACTATTCCAATGCTCGACAACATACCCGTCTTAACTGCATCAGCTCCTATGTCTTCCAAAACACATGTGATCTGATCTGCAATGAGTTCCTCTGGTATTTCATGGATACCTCTCACACCAACCGTATTTTGCGCAGTTATAGCCGTTATACATGANGTTCCAAAAACACCTAGAGCAGAAAAGGTCTTCAAATCTGCCTGTATCCCAGCCCCTCCTCCAGAGTCCGACCCGGCTATAGTCATAGCACTAGGAATTGTCCGTTTGTTNCTCGTGGTCATGTCTAGTCCTTGTAACACATATCAAAAAATATCTCTTCAAATCGTAGGACGTTAGCGAAGATTTGNTCTGCTCTGTGTCGTTCTACGTCTGTAAAAACGTGATTGTCCACAGTCTCTATCATCCAATTAACAAAGNCGTACATACCATCACTAACATGTATATCTATCCATGTTTTATAGTAATAGTTACCAGGATTCATNCCAGCGTTAAACAACCTCTCTGCCCAATNCAAATATGGCCATTCAACTGCCAATAAAGTCACAATAACGTCTATAAACGATCCCTCATAAGCACATGTCCTAAGATATCCACTGTAGTTAAGTGTATCTGGAAAATATTCCATGGATAAAATCGACGTTTGATCTAACCCACGTTCCCTGAATGCNCNCTGAAANAGCCCTTCTTCCCCACCCAAACCAAGATGTAAAAAGCCAACAATCTGCCGNGAGCTATGAAAATCAGGNGATTTNACAGATGCCATTCCCAGCAATATTGCCCANTCTCTTAGAAANAGATAATCTTGATCAAAATAATCATTAAATACCGCGGTAGCAAGCGTCCCGCTACCCAATTCATTCACAAACTTGTGNTTAACCACCCTATCCCAAACGTCTGATACAGTGCTTCTAAGATCTTCAGATGTACTCATTATTTATTCTCTCTAGGATTCGCTTCCAGGCAATCTCCATTCTTCTCCAGCCACAATATCTACTGAATCAAAATCCGAACCACTAGCTAAGTTATCGCCTTCCGCCATATCTCCAATTGCCATTGCGGGCAAAGTTTCAGTATGCAGCCCCGCTTTGACACCTATCTCTATTGCTAGTTTACCAACAGCCTCATTATCGTCGGCTTCGATTAACATCACATAGTCACAGCGTCCCAGAACGAAATATTTACCAAGTATTTGGGCCTCATCACAATCACAGTCCTTTATGGCATCTATAACCAAATCAGGATTGTTAAGTAACATGCTTTGCCCATTCTCATTCAACGTACCAAGCAGAAAATATAATGGCATAACNCCTCTAATGTTGCTATCTAGCTAAGTTAATTTGAAATGAACCCGGGTATAACTCCGAGCTTCAGATATACCACAATCACTTGCTATCGGCTACAAATTTATTTGTGAAAGCTTCGGANCTACCNGATGAATCAGATAATCTTCCTGCCTCCACCATCCACTGAGCAAATTCTTCCCATCTATCATTTTCTTGCCAACCGAACACGCCATTTTCCGTAGACCACAATGGGGCCAACAACTTAACGCCAGGGTTTTCTATCTCAAGGTCAGTCTCCGGCTTCAATTCTTTTAGTAGAGCCACAGCNTCNAGGGGATCANCCATAGCATCCTTATAGCCCTTCNTAACACCATTGACGAATTTCTGAACAACCTCAGGTCTTTCCGAGATTTTAGATTCGCTAGCAACTATGACCAGCTCATAATAATCAGGCACCCCATTCTCTTCCATTTTCATGATATTTAATTCATATCCCTGATTAGTGGCTGATATGGATTCGTGGACCCAATATGCGCCAATTATTGCGTCCACCCTTTTNGCCAGCAATGCAGCTACCAAATCATAACCAACATTAACCATTTCCACATCGTNAATCGTTAACCCNTCATTTCTTAATACCGAGTCAATGAGAGCGTCATCCGACGGAACCCCTGGCGACCCAACTTTTTTCCCTTCNAGGTCCTTCGGAGTAACAATGCCAGACTCCTCCAATGCCATCACAGAATTTAATGGGTGTTGAACCATCGCCATTATAGATACAACNGGTATATCCTGNTCTCTGGCGATTAGAACTTCGGGTTGATAACTGATACCAAAGTCATCTTTACCAGCAGCCACGGTCTGCAAAACCGTTGAAGGATCACCCGGAACATAAATACTTACATCNAATCCTTCCTCCTCAAAATACCCTCTCTCCTTTGCTACATACAAGCCAGAGTGGTTAGCCCATGGAAACCAGTCTAGAGCTATGGAAACTGGTACTAATTCAGCATCTGCAGCATCGTTAAATTGGGAACAAGCTATTCCCAATATACTTAATCCACATAAAAGCATAATTACTACTACCAGTCGACTGAATTTCAACAACATAATTCTCTTCCTTCTTTTTGAATATAAATTAGACTCAGATATTCACTGCCTTCAGACTCTACAATTTCCTTATAGTAGACGCCCGCTTTTCATTGAAATACCAAGGCATCGAGAGGCGTTCCAACAGAACAGCAATTACGAACAAACTCACTCCCAGAACAGCTAAAATTAGTATAGCTGCGAACACTCTCGACGTTAGAAACAGTGGTTGCGAATATATAATTAAATATCCCAATCCCTCACTAGCCCCAACCCATTCACCTATAACAGCTGCTATGACACTTACTGATATGCTAATTTTAATACCGGAGAATATAAACGGTAGGGCTGTGGGGATTTGCAACTTGCGAAAGACTTCAAACTTTGTGGCTCCTAAAGCTCTCATCATATTAACCATGTCAGGATCAATCGCCTTTAAACCGTCAACAGTATTTACCACGATCGGATAGAAACAAATTATTGCAACAATTATCACCTTCGGAGCCAATCCGTATCCAACCCAGATCAACAACAGTGGCGCAATCGCAATTATTGGTACTGTCTGAGAACTAATCACAATCGGATAAATGGACCGTTGCAGAAGTGATGAATACGCTATCCCAGCCGATAGAACCAACCCCACTACTAGAGAGATAGCAAATCCTATAACTATCTCCAGCACCGTTACTACAGTGTGTTGCCAAAGTAAATCAATGCTTGCTACTAATTCAACTAGGATCGACGACGGCGGTGGCAACTGCCAAGCGGGAATAGACATCGTCCTCACACACACTTCCCATAAGACTACTAATCCCAAAATGATCAAGCCAGGAATCACCCACTCTGCCAAGGTGGCTACCTTATATTTATTGAATAACCCTATTATCACACCAACTTTTAATCGATATATGACCACAAGCCAGACAATACATCTTGCCTCATTGTGAAGAACTCAGGTTTACTCAACATATGGCTCTCTCTAGGCCTTGGTAAGTCAACATTCATCGTGGAAGCGTTAGCACCAGGCCTAGCCGATAAAAGACATATGGTATCCGACAAAAACAAAGCCTCATCAACATCATGTGTCACCAACAGTATTGTCTTATTCATCACTTCCCATATGTCGAGCAACCATCTCTGCATCTGTACTCTAGTGAGAGAGTCCAAGGCACCGAAAGGCTCATCAAGTAGCACTATAGATTGATCCATTACCATGGTTCTCAGAAAAGCTACCCTCTGGCGCATACCCCCTGACAACGAATAGGGGTACATGTTCTCATAGCCGGACAACCCGAACGTTTCTATCTCAGACAGGACCCTCTCTCTGGCATCCTTCTTAGACATCCCTTGCGTCTCTAATCCGAGTGCAGCATTCTCTAAGACAGTTCTCCAAGGCAACAGCAGATCCTTTTGCTGCATATATCCAATTTTACCCAATCGGGGCCCATTAAGTCCCTTAATGTATATGGATCCTGAGTCGGGCTCATCTAAACCCGCTATGATGTTCAAAAGCGTACTTTTTCCACAACCACTGGGACCCACCACACTTACAAACCCCCGTTCTTCTACGGATAAATCAATATCGGATAAGATCAACTCTGTAGTCCCGTTTACTACATAAGTCTTGGTCAAAGCACTTATATTTATGCACTCAGACGTATGTTGCTCTGATATCATTTTAAACAGCCGTACTATCCATTTATTGGTTCAGCGCATCCGAAAAAGAGGCCTCCAGCGAAAGGACGCTGGAGGCCTCTTTATAAGCACTTAAAAGCCTTTTCCCTTCGCTGGCATTATCCAGATCAGGTTCGCAAGGGTCGGCGATATTACGTTCGCCCTCTCAGCCTGACTTAATCAAGCTCCCCTACTTGCCATATAATTATGTTCAGTGAACCGAATTCTAGACTGAGAAAATTTGACTGTCAAATCGTTGACATCTAAGCGTAGAATTGGTACAGTTCTACTTTGTGTCCAACGATAAATTGTTTAATTAAAGGTAAGAAATGCCTACAGTAAATCAACTAGTACGGAAAGGTCGTAAGCCCCAAAAGAAGGCCACCAAGGCACCCGCCCTGCACTGGGTCCAAAACTCTCTCAAGAACAGGGTTAAGTGGGGTGATGGCTGCCCTCAACGACGCGGGGTTTGTGTCCAAGTACGGACAATGACTCCTAAAAAGCCCAACTCTGCTTTACGTAAAATCTGTCGAGTCAGGTTAACAAACGGAGTAGAAGTGACAGCATACATTGGCGGTGAAGGACATAATCTGCAAGAACACTCCGTTGTATTAATCAGAGGTGGCAGAGTAAAGGATTTACCCGGGGTACGGTATCACGTGGTACGCGCCGCCCTTGATACAGAAGGCGTTGAAGGCCGTCGAAGAGGAAGAAGCAAGTACGGGACTACAAAGTAACTGTATCCTGATTAACAGACTCTTCAATAATTTATTTTGTAAACTCACGGCCCTATTCAGGGCTAGAAAGTAAAAGGTGTACTTGACGTATGTCACGAAGAAGACGCGCAGAACCAAGAATAATATCTCCTGACCCAATGTATAACAATCAGGTGCTAGCTCGATTCATCAACCGAGTAATGCTAAATGGAAAAAAATCTACAGCACAACGAGTCGTTTACGGCGCACTGACCCTAGTACAGGATGAATCACACAGAGATCCTATAGAAATATTTGACCAGGCAATGCGTAACGCCACGCCTGTCGTGGAAGTTAAGCCAAGAAGAATCGGAGGGGCTACATATCAAGTCCCCACTGAATTAGAACCGAAGCGTAGCGAAGCACTCGCTATGAGAGCAATCATAAGAGGGGCTAGGGGCACTAAAGGCAGTTCAATGGGGAGAAGGCTGGCAAACGAATTGCTCGCAGCCTCACGTGGAGAAGGATCTGCCGTACGGAGAAAAGAAGAACTTCATAGAATGGCGGAGGCTAACCGGGCATTCGTTAACTACCGTCGATAGATCACTGGATACCAAATTATAGACCAAGAGGTTGCAAATACAGACCGTGGATAATAATTTTCCCATAGACAAAATCAGGAATATTGGATTTATCGCGCACATTGACGCAGGCAAAACCACAGTAACCGAAAGAACTCTCTATCTCACAGGCAGAATTCGCAAAGTCGGCGGAGTTGATGAAGGTACCACTGCTATGGACTGGATGCCACAAGAGAAAGAGCGTGGCATAACTATCACTTCCGCAGCCACTACCACTTATTGGAATGATAATAGGATCAATATTATAGACACCCCTGGCCACGTGGACTTCACCGCAGAAGTAGAACGCAGCCTGAGGGTACTAGACGGTGGGATCATAGTATTAGACGCCGTAGCTGGAGTACAACCTCAATCTGAAACAGTATGGCGCCAAGCAGATACATACCATGTTCCGCGGCTTGCCTTTGTCAATAAAATGGACAGAGTTGGGGCAAGTTACGACAGAGCAATGGACACCATGAAAAGCCGGCTAAAGGCTAATCCAGTGCCTATACAGCTACCAATGGGCTCAGAGGACAAATTCCAGGGCATTATTGACCTGATAGAAGGACAAGCTTACACATACACTACCCCTACAACCATTGGTAATGATTCAGGTTTTGACCACCCAGAGATTGGGCCCGTTCCTGACAACTACGCCGACGAATATGAACAATATCGACAGACCATGATAGAGAAAATCGTGGAAACTGATGAAAATCTTATGATTCGCTATCTGGAAGGCGAAGAAATCGAAGCAAGCGACCTGAAAAGTGCCCTCCGCGAGGCTACCATACAACAGCAAGTCGTCCCTGTACTGTGTGGGACTGCCCTTCGAGGCAAAGGCATACAGCCATTACTGGACGCGATATTAGAATACCTACCATCGCCATTAGATGTCCCACCCGTTGAAGGGACAGACCCAAAAACAGAAGAAATCGAATTAAGATACCCTGATGAAGAACAACCTCTATCGGCTCTAGCATTTAAGGTAATGACAGATCCATTCGTTGGAAGAGTAGTTTTCATTAGAGTGTATTCTGGAAAAGTCAAAGCCGGACAATCTGTTACGAATGTCAGCAAGGGTAAACGAGAACGCATGGGGAGACTGCTTCACATGCACGCTAACCACAGAGAAGAACTAGAGGACGTATCAGCCGGCAATATATGCGCAGCTGTAGGTCTAAAAGACACTTTCACAGGTGATTCCATCTGTACTGAAGAACAGCCTCTAATATTGGAGCCCCCGCAATTTCCTCAGCCGGTTATATCAGTCGCGATAGAACCAGCCACTCGAGCAGACCAAGACAAACTCTCCGACGCCCTGAGAAAATTATCAGACGAAGATCCTACTTTCCTAGTTAACTTTAACGAAGAAACTGGTCAAACTGTTATGTCTGGCATGGGAGAGCTACATCTAGAAATACTAGTAGATAGGATGAGGCGAGAATTTAACGTAGATGCCCAGGTTGGCAACCCCAAAGTATCCTACAGAGAAACTCTGACTCAGCCTATACGTGTAGAAGGCAGGTTCGTGCGGCAGAGTGGTGGGCACGGCCAATTCGGACATGTTTGGCTGGAGATAGAACCTCAAGAACAGGGCGCAGGAATCACTTTTGAGAATAAGATAACAGGCGGCGCTATCCCGCGAGAGTATATAAACCCCGTTGAATCGGGCGTACGTCAAGCACTAGACAATGGTCCGTTATCAGGGTATCCTCTTGTAGATTTAAAAATAACCTTGGTTGACGGGAGTTTCCACCCTGTGGATTCCTCGGAGATGGCGTTCCGAAATGCCGGCATGCTAGCAATACGCGAGGGAGCCCCAAAAGGAAAACCAGTGCTCATGGAGCCTATAGCCGAAATGGAAGTAGTGACTCCAGGAGAATTCCTCAGCGATATACTGGGGGACTTTGGCACAAGAAGAGCACAGATACGTAGTATCGAAGCTCAGGATGACCTGCAAACTGTAAAGGTAACAATACCACTAGGAGAGACGTTCTCCTACACCACGAGTCTAAGATCACTTTCGAGTGGCCGAGCAAACTACACTATGCAGTTCAAAGACTACCAACCTGTTCCGGCAGGCGCCCTCAAGGATGTAGTAGGGCGATAACATATATATTAGATATAATCGGGATTCATAATAAATGGTTACACGTCAAAAAGTACGAATAATACTAAAAGCATTTGATCACAAGATGCTAGACACTTCCAGCGAGCAGATAGTCGAGACTGCTGAAAGAACTGGGGCGAGAATAGCAGGTCCTGTGCCATTACCAACTCACATTCGTAGGTTCTGTGTCATTCGCGGACCCCATGTCGACAAAGATTCCCGCGAACATTTTGAGATCAGGACTCATAAGAGGTTGATTGACATCCTTGAACCGACTTCAAAAACAATAGATTCACTAACGAGATTAAACCTCCCTGCAGGGGTCGATATCTCCATCAAACTTTAATCTAATTAGGATAAGGCGATGCTTCGAGCTTTCTTAGGCAAGAAGATAGGCATGACACATATATTCGATGAGAGCGGTAACGTAATGCCGGTCACTGTCATCGAAGCAGGGCCATGCACTGTCACTCAAATTAAGACAACAGATACCGATGGATATAATGCGGTTCAGATTGGATTTGGCAAAGCAAAACATCTGAACAAAGCCATAACTGGCCATTTAAAAGGCCTATCAGTCAAACACATAAAGGAAGTTCGTGCTGATGATAGTGAAGAACACTCAGTTGGCGACGAGATAACAGTCGACATATTTGCTGTCGACGAACTTGTCGATGTAATTGGAACCTCGAAAGGTAAAGGATTTGCAGGAACCATGAAGCGTCATGGCTTCGGTGGTGGACCAAGAACACACGGACAGTCAGATCGAGCTAGAGCTCCCGGTTCTATTGGAGGCGGTACAACTCCAGGAAGAGTGTACAAGGGCCAAAAAATGTCAGGCCACATGGGCGCAGAGCGCACTACTGTGAAAAGTCTCCGTGTAGTGAAAATAGACACAGAACGCAATTTGCTATGGCTAAAGGGAGCAGTACCCGGTTCCCCTAACGGTCTAGTTACAATTCGTAAAACCGGAAAAACTGCTAAGAGTAGTAACTAGGAGACCTAAATTAGATGAAGTTAACAGTTGTAAATTCTAATGGTGACAACGTCGGAGAAGTCACCGTATCAGATACAGTCTTTGATGCAGCTATGAATCGCTCATTAGTTCACCAGGCTATGGTTATCTATCAAGGTAACAAACGGCAAGGCACTCATAGCACTAAGACCCGTGCGCAAGTATCCGGTGGTGGCAGAAAACCATGGATACAAAAACACACTGGTAGGGCACGTCAAGGAAGTATCAGATCCCCTCAATGGAGGCACGGAGGGATAGCTTTCGGGCCACACCCTCGTAGCTATCGTAAGAGTATTCCTACAAGAATGCGCAGGCAGGCCGTGCGATGCGTATTGTCAGAGAAAGTTCGATCAGGGTCTCTAATATGCATAGATAATTTTGACATCGTAGACGGTAAAACAAAATCCATGGTACAGATATTGAAAAACCTCGGAATCACTGGGTCTGCTTTAGTGATAACGCCCGAGCCAAACAAAGATCTAATCCAAGCAGCACACAACATTGATAAAATATGGACACTCCCAATAAATCAACTGAACGCAAACGATTTATTGCGTAGGCAAACCGTACTCATAACCCAAAGTGCGGCAGAGCAAGCAGCCATAATATGGGACGCTGTTCCAACTCGCGGAGGGAGAAGACTAGAGAACGGTCAGAATCCGGTGGACTTAGCCAGTGAAACCGTAGAACAAACTGGAGAAGAAGAGACGCCTCGCCCAAGACGGCGTAGAACCACCACAAAGCCGACTGAGGCAGAATAATGAACATTCACCAAGTATTATTGAAACCAACCATCACAGAAAAAAGCACCCTGCTGCAAGAGTCAGGGCAATATACATTTCAGATAGCGATGTCTGCCAACAAAGTTCAGGTTAAAGAGGCAGTTGAAAAGAATTTCAACGTTACAGTCACTGATGTAAATATAACCAAACTTCATGGCAAGCGGAAACGTTACGGCAGTAGAATAAAGAAAATGCCCGATAAGAAAAAGGCCGTGGTGACACTCAAAGCAGGAGATCGCATCACCATAGTAGACGGGCTATAAAGAGATAAGAAATATGCCATTGAAGAATTTACGCCCAATAACACCAGGTACAAGAAACGCGGTTCGTCCTTCATTTGAAGAGATAACAAAAAAGCGCCCTGAAAAATCGCTGCTGACACCTCTATCAAAAACCGGAGGACGTAACAACCGTGGAAAAATCACCACCCGTAGCAGGGGTGGCGGTGCACGGAGAATGTACAGGGTCATCGACTTTAAACGACGCAAAGAGGGCGTTCCAGGAAGGGTAGTGGCAATAGAATATGATCCTAATCGGAGCACACGAATAGCTCTAATATACTATGTGGATGGAGAGAAAAGTTACATACTAGCGCCGATAGGACTGGAAGTAGGGTCATTTATAACATCTGGCCCAGAATCCGAGATAAAACCCGGGAACGCACTCAAACTCAGAAACATACCAACAGGTACAGTAGTACACAATATAGAATTAACTCCAGAAAGAGGCGGTCAGATGGCTAGGAGTGCGGGATCGTCTGCACAAGTATTATCAAGGGAGGGAGAATACGTCCTTATACGCCTTCCCTCTGGCGAGATGCGACGAGTCCTATTGAACTGTAGGGCGACAATCGGTCAACTGTCTAACCCAGACCACAAAAATGAAAGTCTTGGAAAAGCCGGACGGAGTCGTCACCTAGGACGTAGGCCAAAAGTGCGCGGAGTAGCCAAAAACCCAGTTGATCATCCTCACGGTGGCGGTGAAGGAAGGTCTCCCATTGGCATGCCTGGACCAAAATCGCCTACAGGAAAGCCAACCCTTGGTTACAAGACACGTAATAAGAAGAAAGGCTCCAGTAAGTTCATTACAAGAGCGAGAAGAAGGCGGTAGTCAAACATGTCAAGGTCCATCAAAAAGGGTCCATTTGTAGAAGCAAAACTAATGAAGAAAGTAGCTGCTGTACAAGAATCCGGAGAGCAGACGGTTATAAGAACTTGGTCTCGTGCGTCCATGATCATGCCTGAAATGCTTGGGCTAACAATCGGTGTTCATGACGGCAGGAGGCATATCCCCATATTCATAACCGAAAACATGGTTGGTCATAGATTGGGAGAATTTGCTCCTACAAGAACTTACAGGGGACATGTAGCAAGATCAGAACGAACCACTAGGGTAATGAGGTAGTTTAACGACATGCCAGCAGTGCAAGCAGTAGCAAAACAAATTGGAGCTTCTCCAAAAAGGTTGAAGCCTATCCTAGACTCGGTTAGAGGCCAAAACGTAGACCAAGCTGTCGACACTTTAAGCCTCTTAAGTTCTCCTTGGGCAAAAGTTGTATCCAAGGTGGTACAGTCAGCTGCAGCTAATGCGGAAAACAACCTCATGTTAAACAGAGATTCGCTAAGAATAGTCAGAATCAGCGCAGATCAAGCGAAGCCCTTAAAGAGATTCAGGCCCCGTGCACGTGGCAGAATCGGTCGGATAACCAAGCGCTCAAGTCATATCACTGTGGTCGTAGACACTCAAGAAGAGGAGAACTAATTTTATGGGTCACAAGACGCACCCGTATGGTTTTAGACTAGGGATCATTAAAGATTGGAAAACGCATTGGTATGCTAACAATGCAAGCTCCTATAGCAAGCTAGTCACAGAGGATTTACGACTCAGAAAAACTATATACAATGAGTATAAGGGGTTCTCCGATGCAGGCATTGCCAAAGTAGAAATAGATCGAGGCGCACAAGATAGTGTCATTAATATCCATTCAGCTCGGCCAGGCATCCTGATTGGAAGAGATGGAGATAGAGTAAAACAGCTTAGAGGAAAACTAGAATCAATAACTGAACGAAGGATACAACTAAATATCATAGAAATAGAGCAACCGGAGTTAGATCCCTTTTTGATAGGGCGCAACATAGCTGATCAGCTCCAACGTAGAGTCGCATATAGGCGTGCAATGAGACAAGCTGCTCAGAGAGCGATGCAAGCTGGAGCCCAAGGTATAAAAGTCATTACTAAAGGCAGGATCTCCGGAGCCGAGATCGCTAGAGTAGAAAAACTAATGATGGGGCAAGTCCCACTACATACACTCAGAGCCGATATAGACTACGCATTAGCAGAAGCCCACACTTCAATGGGCCGAATTGGGATAAAAGTCTGGGTGTATAAAGGGGAAATATTGCCAGCAACCCCAGAAGCCCTTGAAGAAGAATTAGACACAATAGAAGTCCGTGTAGACACTGGCGAAGAAGATACCATCATAATAGATGAGGACCTCGCCACCGAAGAAACCGATTAGAAAAGGATAGTGCATACAAAAAGATGCTACAGCCAAAACGAACCAAATATAGAAAAGCATTTCGAGGAAAACGCAAAGGTACTGCCACAACTGGTAGTAGCGTTAGCTTTGGTGAATACGGGCTAAAGGCTTTAGAGGCCGACTGGATAACAGCACGCCAAATCGAGTCAGCTCGTGTTGCCATAACTCGATCCCTTCAGCGCGGAGGGCAAGTATGGATAAGGGTATTTCCTGATAAACCAGTTAGCAAGAAACCTGCTGAAGTTAGAATGGGTGGCGGAAAAGCAGCTAACGAATATTGGGCAGCAGTTGTACGTCCAGGAAAAATATTGTTTGAGGTTGGCGGCGTATCTGAAGAACAAGCTATGAGGGCCCTTAAACTAGCTTCGTATAAGCTACCAATCCCTACCAAAACTGTCCGCAGAGATCGTATCAGAGAATTAACAGGAAAATCTGAGGGATAACTAAGACAAAATGCAAGTAAGAGAACTTAGAGAATTAAACGACCAGCAACTTCAAGAAGAACTTGAGGGGCTTCACAAAGAATTAATGGGTCTACGATTTCAGACAGCGACTAACCAGTTGGTGGATACTAATCAAGTCAGGAAGACTCGTCGGACCATTGCCAGGATACTAACTATCATGAAAGAAAGAGGAGTATCACAAGACTAATATGGCAAAACAAATGAGAAAAGTTCGTACTGGGGAAGTAGTCAGTACGACAATGGACAAAACAGCTGTAGTAGAGCTGGTATGGAAGATACGTCATCCTATATATCGTAAACAGATGAGACGAGTAACTAAGCTATACTTGCATGACCCCGATCAACAATGTAGGGTCGGGGACCTAGTCAAGATTCAAGAAACCCGTCCCATATCAAAGACGAAACACTGGAGACTATTAGAAATCCTTCAAAGAAGACAAATAGCAGAAGTACAGGCAATAGAGTTAGAAAGAGAGATTACCCCTATGATGACGGGTGAAGCACTTGCGCAGACACCCATGTCAGCTTCAAACTCGGAGCCCGAACAAGACCTAGACGAGGTTTCGGCAATTGATAATGAAGAGGAAGCATCCGAATGATACAAACTTACACACGACTTCATGTTGCTGACAACAGTGGAGCTAGGCGCATACGGTTAATCAATATACCTGGGGCCAGCCGCCGAAAATACGCTAAAGTTGGGGACATAATAGTCTGTAACGTTAGAGAAGCTGCGCCTAACTCACCTATACGAAAGGGATCTATAGTGAAGGCAGTCGTAGTACGTCAAGCACAAGGCCTGAAACGACCAGACGGAACTTACATCAAATTTGATGATAACGCGGCAGTAATAATCCAAGACAATTTAATGCCACGGGGTACTAGGATATTTGGACCAGTAGCCCGTGAACTACGGGACAAAGGATTCATGCGAATTGTATCCCTAGCTCCGGAGGTGGTCTAATGAGCATACGGCGAGGGGATAATGTACTGGTAATAAGCGGAAAAGACAAGGGTAAAACAGGCAGAGTAGAACACAACCTAACAGAAAAGAATCGGATAATCGTATCAGGAGTAAACGTGGTCACACGCCACCTGAAAGCTAGGCCTGGCATTCAACAATCAGGGCGAGTCCAACAGGAATCTTCAATACATATATCCAATGTCCTATTGATATGCAATAAATGTAACACTCCGATTAGGCCAAAAACGACAACACTAGATACCGGCAAGCGCGTTAGAAGCTGCCCAAAATGTGAGGAAATTATAGATGACGTCTCCTAGCGATCCAGAACAAGATCAGACACAGGAACAAACTGATAGCGAAGAAGAACAAGAGCAATCGAGTGAAGTTGAGGCTCCAAAAAGAAGGCGCAGAACCGCTAGAGCAACAGCCAAGTCATCTGCATCCGCTACAACCAAACCTCACCCCAGATTGCTGGATATGTACCGTAACGAAATAACTTCCACCATGATGACTGAATTTAATTACGGTAATACTATGCGCGTACCTAGGATCCAGAAAATAGTACTAAACATAGGACTAGGGGAAGCATTGACCAATGGTAGGGCCATGGAAGCTGCAACCAGAGATTTAACAGTTATTAGCGGCCAAAAGCCCGTAAGTACTAGAGCCCGTAAATCCATTGCGAATTTTAAACTTCGTGAGGGAAATCCAATCGGTACCACCGTTACCCTAAGAGGTGATCGCATGTATCACTTCCTAGATCGGCTGATCAATACAGCTCTTCCAAGAATAAGGGACTTCAGAGGTTTACCGCGACGGGGATTTGATGGAAGAGGGAATTTCTCGCTAGGTATACGAGAACAATTGATATTCCCAGAGATCGACTATAACGACATAGATAGAATACGTGGATTGCAAGTAACTATGGCTACGACAGCAATGAATGATTCAGAAGCAATCAGGTTGTTGGAACTGTTTGGAATGCCATTTATAAAGCAGAGCTGAGGAGTAATAGTGGCTAAAACATCTATGATCCAAAAATGGCTAAGAGAGCCAAAATACAAAACTCGTAAATATAATCGGTGCCATAGATGCGGACGACCTCGCGCATATATAAGGTACGCGGGAATATGTCGCATCTGCTTCCGTGAACTAGCTCTAAATGGAGAACTCCCCGGAGTCAGAAAAGCAAGTTGGTAATAGCCTAATAGCAGAGAAAAACAGGAGTACATTCAAATGCCAGTCACCGATCCAGTAGCAGACATGTTAACGCGCATACGCAATGGCATACAGGCGCGACACACATCGGTTTTAGTGCCGCACTCAAAACTTAAGCTAGCGATTGCTCAAATACTAAAGGAAAATAATTACATCAGGGATTTTGATATCCCTAGAGGACAGAAGTTCGCCAATCTAAGAATCCATCTGTCATATGTACAAGGCGATGAATCGGCCATCAGAGGCCTGAAAAGAGTAAGTAAACCCGGGTTAAGGGTTTATGTAGGCAAAGGAGAAATTCCACGCGTTTATGGTGGAATTGGTACCGCTATAATATCTTCGTCGCAAGGAGTAATCACAGGCAGACAGGCGTGGAGATCTGGCGTCGGAGGAGAATTACTCTGTTATGTATGGTAGAGAAGAATTAACCGAAAAACCACTATCGCGAGTTGGCCGTAGACCAATACCAGTTCCTGCTGGAGTCGAAATAGATATCCTAACAAACGGCGTTACTGTAAAAGGTCCGAAAGGTAGTCTTACTCAAACATATCATCCTGAGGTTAAAGTAAGCGTATCTGATGATAATGAGATAATCGTAGAAAGATTATCTGATCGCAAATTCCACCATGCACTGCACGGTCTCACACGCAGCCTTATATCAAACGCCATAATTGGAGTCACAGAAGGATACACTAAGACTCTTGATCTCATGGGTGTAGGATATCGTGTTCAACAAGAAGGGTCAGGAATTACATTGAGTGTAGGATATAGCCATACCGTAGACATACAACCACTAGAAGGTGTCACGCTAGAAGTAGAAGGTACAAACCGCATATTCGTACGAGGAATCGATAAGCAGAAAGTAGGCCAACAGGCAGCTTTGATAAGGAAAGTACGACGACCTAATGCATATAAAGAGAAGGGTATAAGGTACTCAGATGAAATCCTTCGATATAAGCCTGGTAAAGCCGCTGCAAGAACAGCTTAGATAATTTAGAAAACAAGGGAATTACTAGATGCCTAAAGATAAAAATTCACAACGTTTAAGAAATGTCCGGCACGCTAGGGTACGGAAAAAGGTAGAAGGGTCGCCAGAACAACCGAGACTATGCGTATTTAGAAGTCTAAAGTCCATATACGCGCAGGTTATTGACGATTCTCAAGGGCATACACTAGCGTCAGCCTCAAGCCGTGAATCGGCTATTTCAGGCGCTAAATCAACAGGCAAAACAAATAGTGCTAATCAAGTTGGAAAACTTATAGCGGAACGAGCTGTGTCTAACGGAGTCAGCAAAGTGGTTTTTGATCGAGGTGGGTACAAATACCACGGCAGAGTTAAAGCCTTAGCTGATGGGGCACGGGAAGGAGGACTGACTTTCTAAATGGTATCACCACAAACTAGAACAAGGCCTAACACATACGGTGACGAAGGTTCAAACATCACCGAACGGGTTGTTTATACGAGACGTATTGCAAAAGTGGTAAAAGGCGGTCGAAGACTTCGATTTAACGCCTTGGTAGTAATCGGGGACGGAGAGGGCAACGTGGGCGCAGGAATGGGAAAGGCCATAGCCATACCAGATGCAGTCCGAAAAGGGAACGCGGTCGCTCGACGAGAAATGATTACAATCCCTCTAAAAGGTAGCTCGATTCCTCATGAGATAACAGTAAAGGTTGGAGCATCAATAGTAATAATAAAACCTGCTCCGGTAGGAACAGGGATAATTGCAGCAGGGGCCATGCGCGCAATTTTAGAACTAGGTGGTGTTAGAGACGTAGTAGGCAAGTCACTTGGTTCTCGAAATCCAATAAACATAGTAGCTGCGACACTGGAAGCATTAAGGCAACTCAGAGACCCACAACAAGAGATTGCCAGGAGACTCGGAAATCGCGGCGCAACTGACAGCGCAAAGTCAGATTCACAATAAACCAAATCACTATAGGATAAGCGTAATGGGTCAATTAAAGATAACATGGACCAAAAGTTGTATAGGCAGACCTAAAGGCCAACGTAGGGTAATAGACTCCCTCGGCCTTAAACGTTTGAATCACACTGTGTTGCTTGGAGACACTCCTACTATACGTGGAATGGTAAACAAGGTTCAGCATCTACTGCAAGTCGAAGAGATAGAAGAAGCTAAAAAACCTGCCAGAAGAAGAACCAGGAAAGCATCTGTAGAATCAGCTGAAACACCTGTAGCCCCTGCTGAAGCAGAAGTTAATCCTTAAAATTATATCCCGAGAGTCATCAATATATGAGAGAAGATTTAATAGGTTCCGTAAAAGGAGCGCGAAGGTCAAAGCAGCGGATAGGTAGAGGTAACGCCGCCGGTCAAGGTACATACGCTGGGAGAGGGTTGAAAGGTCAGAAATCACGATCCGGCAAAGGTGTAAAAAGAGGCTTTGAAGGTGGGCAAAACCGTATGATCAAAGGTCTACCAATGAAACGCGGTTTCACTAATATATTCAAAGATCAGTACACACTAGTGACCCTCGATACTCTGGAAAAATATGAACCAGGATCAACAATAAATAGCGACGTACTTAGAGAAGGTGGGCATATAAAAGGCCCCAACAAAATGATAAAAGTCGTAGCTACAGGACATATCTCAAAAGCAGTAACAATTTCAGCCCATAAGTTTACCAAGGTAGCTAGGGAAAGAATTGAGCAAGCTGGAGGAACTGCTGAGGAGACTAATTAGATTTGATAGCCTCAGAAACTCAGGGTGGTAGATGGCCTAGGCTGATTCAGGCTGGGATAGACGCATTCAAACTTCCAGATTTGCGGTCAAAGATATTGTTCACACTAGGTATGCTGGCTTTATACAGGCTAGTAGCCCACATACCTATTCCAGGAATCAATCAAGCCCAACTGGACAATCTGTTTAACAACAATCAACTACTGGGATTTCTTGATCTGTTCAGTGGCGGCGCGCTAAGTCGTATGAGCATAGTCGCGCTTGGAGTCTTCCCTTATATCACTGCCTCGATCGTAGTACAACTTCTAACTCCGGTTATCCCTCAACTTCAACAGATGTCACGTGAAGGGGATGGAGGAAGAGTAAAAATAAACCGGCTAGTTCACTGGCTGACAGTTCCAATAGCTCTCGCTCAAGCATTCGGACAGCTCGTATTGCTTCAGCAAAGCAACGTATTAGCAAACGTTGGTCTTAGCGGGGCTAACATATTGCCAACCATGGCAGCAATACTCTCCATGACAGCCGGAACAATGTTCCTTGTATGGCTCGGAGAACTGATCACTGAACGAGGCATTGGTAATGGAATATCCCTAATAATATTCTCAGGAATAGTAGTATCGTTCCCAGGGTTAATTACCCAAGGGTTCTTAAGTAACGATAACATACTTGGTATAGGGTTTTTTGTAATCATAGGAGTACTCATTATCGCTCTGATTGTACTCTTCAATGAAGCCGCTAGAAGAATACCAGTACAATACGGTAGAAGCGTTTTCAGAAGTGGCAGGATGTATCGCCAGAGTGGCGCTAGCTACATACCGCTAAGAATAAATTCCGCAGGTATGATCCCTCTTATATTCGCGTTTTCAATTGTAATATTACTGATTTGAAGCTGGTAAACCCGCGTGATGGCTGGCCTAATGATTCTGCAATTCCATCTGCATCCGGGGCAATGCAATTTATTCCAGAGGTTAAGTCTTTTGCAAATGTTAAAGAAGCTTTATCAAGTTCAACTTACGTCTATGCAACGACTGCACGGTCCCGAGATATAGTAAAACCTGTTATGACG